>NZ_CP016306.1:3782756-4123013 GCF_002151445.1 Sphingomonas sp. KC8 | reverse complement strand
GTCTTTCCCTTCGGTTGTTATCCCCCACGGACGCATCGGAATCCGGGGAACAAACTGTCCCCTGCACAGCCGCCCCCGACTGCAACATGAATTCCAACGCTACCGCTTTCCCGCATCGGACAGACTCAGCCGCTGCGGATGATCTTTCTGGAAGGCGATTGCCGATCGATCAAGGCCTTCGGATGAAACAAAAAAGAAATAATGGCGCTTGACAGCAAAAGCCCTGCATTTGCGTCAAAGCGCCTTAAATCCTTGGTTTTCAGCTATTATTTCAGAGTTCACGAATCTGTCATCCAGGTCGAATCGTGAGAAATGCTGGAATTCGCGAATCCGTAACAACAAATGCAAAAAGCCCGCCGCGAATTTCTCCGCGACGGGCTTTAACCCGATAGTAATCGGAAGATCAGCTCAGCGCGGAAACGCGCTTCGTCAGACGGGCAAACTTCCGCGAGGCGGTGTTCTTGTGGAACACGCCCTTCGAAACGCCACGGGCCAGTTCAGGCTGGGCGGCCGCAAGCGCGACAGTCGCGCCGGCCTTGTCACCAGCGGTCAGCGCCAGTTCCACCTTCTTCAGGAAGGTACGGATGCGGCTGACGCGCGCGCCGTTGATCTCGGCCCGGCGGTCGTTCCGGCGGATGCGCTTTTTTGCCTGCGGCGTGTTCGCCATGCTCGTCCTCGATAGATCAAAAAGGGATGTGGTGCGGGATTGATCCCGCCCCAGGAAGGCCGGCTACATACACCGATGGGCCAAATCGTCAACCTTCAGCGTTGGCATTTGGGGCAGAAAAAGGTCGATCGCCCGCCATCCACCCGCCGCGCTACCGGCGTACCACATCCACACGCCTCGCCCTCGCGCCCATAGACGCGCCACTGGTTCGCGAAATAGCCCAGTTCACCGTTCGGCTGGGCATAATCGCGCAACGTCGATCCCCCCGCCTCGATCGCAGCGGCCAGCACCTCGCGAATCGCGTCCACCAGCCTGGCCAACCGCGCCTGCGAGATGCTTCCCGCCGCCACGGTCGGCGCGATCTTCGCCATATGCAGCGCTTCGCACACATAGATATTGCCGAGGCCCGCCACGATCCGCTGGTCGAGCAGCAGCAGCTTCACCGCCGCCACCCGGCCCGCGAACGCCGTCTTCAGGTGCGCGGCCGACAGCCCTGCCCCCAACGGTTCCGGCCCCAGCGTGCGGAACGCGGGAAAATCATCGATCTTGGCCGTCGCCACCAGATCCAGCGATCCGAATCGTCGCGGATCGTTCAGCGCCAGCCGCCGCCCGGATTCGGTTTCGATGAGCAGATGATCATGCTTGCCGATCTCGGCCGGATCGATCCGCCAGCTGCCCGACATGCCGAGGTGGAAGATCAGCGTATCGCCCCGGTCCGTATCGATCAGCCCGTATTTCGCGCGCCGGCCCAGCCCCGTCACCCGTGCACCGGTCAGCCGCTGGCGCAGATCGACGGGAATCGGCCGGCGCAGATCGGCCCGGCGCGGTTCGATCGATATCAGGCGCTGGCCTTCCAGCGGGGGACGCAGACCGCGCACGGTCGTCTCGACTTCGGGAAGCTCCGGCATGATGGCCCAGCGTTATGGCCGAGGCCCCTTCCCCGCAAGTGCGCCGCGCATAGCGCTTTCACCGCAAACGATCAGGCTCTATGGAGCCGGCATGGAAACCGTGTCCTTCGGCTATGCCGACGTCAGCCCTGAGGAAAAGACCGAGCGCGTCGGTGCCGTGTTTCGCAATGTCGCGGCGCGCTACGACATCATGAACGATGCCATGTCGGGCGGCATGCACCGGCTGTGGAAGGATCGCTTCGTGCGCCGGGTAAAGCCCCGCGCCGGCGAATCGATTCTCGATATGGCCGGCGGCACCGGCGATATCGCCTTTCGCCACGCCCGGTCCGGCGCCGAAGTAACCGTGGCCGATATCAACCCGGCGATGCTCGAAGTCGGCATGGATCGCGCGAAGAAGCGCGGTATTCACGGGCTGATCTGGTCCGAACAGAATGCCGAGACGCTGAGCTTCGATGATCGCAGCTATGACGCCTACACCATCGCCTTCGGCATTCGGAACGTCACCGATATTCCCGCCGCCCTGCGCGAAGCCCATCGGGTGCTGAAACGCGGCGGGCGATTCTTCTGCCTCGAATTTTCGACCAACCAGTGGCCGATCTTCGCCGAGGTGTATGACGCTTATTCGCACCGGCTGGTGCCCAAGCTGGGCAAATTGCTGGCGAATGACGAAGACAGCTATCGCTACCTGATCGAATCGATTCGCCGTTTCCCCGACATGCCGAAATTCGAACGCATGATCGGCGAGGCGGGCTTCGTGCGCACCAATGTCGAACCGATCATGGGCGGGCTGGTGGCCATTCACAGCGGCTGGAAGATTTGACCCACCCCATCGTCCACCTGTCCCGCCTCCTCATCTGGGGGCGCACGCTGGCGCGCCACGGGGCGCTGCGCGGCATCGAACGCGATCCGATGACGCCGCCGGCCGTGCGCCGGCTGGCGCGCATCGCCCGGTTTGGCGCGCGCGTTCCCAAACAGCCGGCTTATGCCGATGCCTTCCAGGCGATCGGCCCGGCCGCGATCAAGCTGGGGCAAAGCCTGGCCACCCGTCCCGATCTGGTGGGCGAACATGCCGCGCACGATCTGCTGCGCCTGCAGGATGCGCTGCCGCCCTTGCCGTTCGCCGAGATTCGCGACCAGATCGAACGCGCATTCGATCGGCCGCTGGAAGAATTGTTCACGTCGTTCGATCCGGTGCCGGTCGGCGCCGCCTCGATCGCGCAGGTCCACCGCGCCGTCACCCCCGACGGCCGCGATGTCGCGGTCAAGGTGCTGCGCCCCGGCGTGGAACGTGAATTTGCCCGCGCGATCGACACCTATGAATGGGCCGCGGCCCAAGTCGAAGCGATGGGGGGCGAAGCCGCGCGCCTGCGCCCGCGCATGATCATCGCCACGTTCAAGCGCTGGACGGCGCGCGAACTCGATCTGCGCCGCGAAGCCGCTTCCGCATCCGAACTCGCCGATGGAATGGAGGCCGAACCCACCTTCGTCGTGCCCGCGATCGATTGGGAACGCACATCCGGCAAGGTGATGACGCTCGAATGGGTCGACGGCATCAAGATGTCCGATCGGGCCGCGCTGGTCGCCGCCGGCCATGATCCGTCCGCTATCGCCGGCAATCTCGTGCGGGCGTTTCTGCGCCAGGCGATCGCCGAAGGTTTCTTCCATGCCGATCTGCATCAGGGCAATTTGTTTGTGCGGCCGGACGGGCGGATCGCCGCGATCGATTTCGGCATCATGGGCCGGATTGATCGCCGCGCGCGGCTGTGGCTGGCGGAAATCATCTACGGCCTGATCACCGGCAATTATCGCCGCGTCGCCGAAATTCATTTCGAAGCGCAATATGTGCCCGCGCACCATGATGTCGCCGAATTTGCGACCGCGCTGCGCGCTGTCGGCGAACCGATGCGCGGCCGGCCGGTGAAGGATATGTCGATCGGGCAGATGCTCGACGGGCTGTTCGCCATCACCCGCGATTTCGACATGCAGACCCAGCCGCACCTGCTGCTGCTGCAAAAGACGATGGTGATGGTCGAAGGCGTCGCAACCGCCCTCGATCCCGATATCAACATGTGGGACACGGCCGCCCCCTTCGTGAAGGAATGGCTGCGCTCCGAACTCGGCCCGGAAGCCGCAATCGCCGATCGCCTGCGCGAAGATGTGAAGACGATCGCACGGCTGCCCGAACTCATCCGGCGCATCGAAACGCGTTTCCCGCCGGCAGGCGGCGCGCCGCCCTTGCCGCCGATCGCCGAAATCGCGGTGGTGCGCATCGGCGGTGGCTGGCGCTATGCGGTGGTCGCGCTGGCGGCTGCCGCCACGGGCGCTGCGGCGTCCTTCTGGTGGCTGCTCGGCTAGAGGCTGAAGGGGGAGTGGGCCGGGCCGCGTACCCGGCCTCCTGACGCCTCCTCAGCCCGCCTGGGCCACGATCGCTTGCCAGTTGGCCTCGTCGATAACGCGGATGCCCAGATCAGCCGCTTTCTTCAGCTTGGATCCGGCCCCCGGCCCGGCGACGACAAGATCGGTCTTGGCCGAAACCGATCCCGCCACCTTCGCGCCCAGCGCCTCGGCCTGTGCCTTGGCTTCATCGCGCGACATGGTCTCCAGGCTACCGGTGAACACCACCGTCTTGCCCGTCACCTCCGATGCCCGCGTTTCGTGGATCACCGCGTCCACCGTCACCTGCGCCAGCAGGTCGTCCAGCACTTGGCGATTATGCGGCTCGGCGAAGAAATCGACCAGCGCCTGCGCCACTTCGGGGCCAACGCCCGGCGTTTCGATGATCGCGGCCAGTTCCTTGGCGGTGCGCGCGCGGAATTTCTCGTCGCTTTCGCCCACCGCCGGCACCAGTTCGGCCCGCTTGGCGATGCACGCATCGATCATCGCCGACAGCGCGGCCCATGTCGAATAGCGCCGCGCCAGATCGCGCGCCGTCACCTCGCCGACATGGCGGATGCCCAGCGCGAACAGGAACCGGTCGAGCGGCGGACGGCGTTTCGCATCCACCGCGCGGATCAGATTATCGACCGATGTTTCCGCCCAGCGTTCACGCCCGATCAGGGCTTCGCGCTGTTCCGTCAGGCGGTAGATATCGGCGGGTGATCGGATCAGCCCGTCCTTGAAGAACGCCTCGATATGCGTCAGCCCCAGCCCTTCGATATCCAGCGCGTGGCGGCTGACGAAGTGGCGCAGCCGTTCCACCCGCTGCGCCGGGCAGATCAGCCCGCCGGTGCAGCGCCAGTCGACCTCGCCTTCTTCCCGCGCCAGCGCCGATCCGCATTCCTGGCAGTGCGTCGGGAAATGCCATGCCGGGCGATCCTCGTCGCGGGTCAGATTCTCGACAATCTGGGGGATCACGTCGCCTGCGCGCTGCACCACCACCCGGTCACCCGGGCGCACGCCCAGCCGCTCGATCTCGTCGGCATTGTGCAAAGTCGCGTTGGTGACGACGACGCCGCCCACCGTCACCGGCTCCAGCCTTGCCACCGGCGTGATCTTGCCGGTGCGGCCCACCTGCGTGTCGATCGCGCGCAGGGTCGTCTGCGCCTGTTCGGCCGGAAATTTATGCGCGATCGCCCAGCGCGGCGCGCGCGCCACAAAGCCCAGCCGTTCCTGCCAGTCGAGCCGGTCGACCTTGTACACCACCCCGTCGATATCGAACGGCAGATCGGCGCGTTTAGCCTCGATCCCGCGATAATGGGCGATCATCGCCTCCACGCTGTCCACCCGCACCAGCGCATCGGACACCGGAAAACCCCAGTCGCCAATCGCCCGCATCACGCCATATTGCGTATCCGCCGGCAGCGCGGATGCCTCGCCCCAGCCATGCGCCAGAAAACAAAGCGGCCGGGCGGCGGTGACGTTCGCATCCTTCTGGCGCAGCGATCCCGCCGCCGCATTGCGCGGATTGGCGAACTGGCGCGCCTTGGCGGGATCGTCCACCGCGGCCAGCAGCCGGGCGTTCAGCGCGTCGAAATCGGCCTTGGCCATATAGACTTCGCCACGCACCTCGAACACGTCGGGCGCGCCCGGTGGCAGCATCTGCGGAATATCGCGGATCGTGCGCACATTGGGGGTCACATCCTCACCCACCGCGCCATCGCCGCGCGTCGCCGCCTGCACCAGCCGGCCCTGTTCGTAGCGCAGCGAACAGGATAGCCCGTCGATCTTGGGTTCGGCCGTCACCGCCACCGCCGCATCATCGGCCAGCTTCAAAAACCGGCGGATGCGATCGATGAACTCGGCCACATCTTCGTCGGCAAAGGCGTTGTCCAGGCTCAGCATCGCCCGCGCGTGCGCCACCTTGGCCAGCGGCCCGGCGGGTGCCGCGCCCACCAATCGCGACGGCGAATCAGCGCGGATCAGATGCGGGAATGCCGCCTCGATCGCCGCATTTTCCCGCACCAGCGCGTCGAACTCCGCGTCCGAAATCTCCGGCGCGTCGTCCGCATGGTACAGCGCGTTATGGCGGGCGATTTCGCTTGCGAGCCAGGCCAGCCGGTCGGTCGCGCTCGCATCATCGATGGGGAAGGACAGTTGCGTCATGGCGCCAGCGCTAGGCGATATTGCCGGCATGGATCAAGCCGCCCGCCTTCGATATGGTCCCCCATCATCCTCGCTCGACTTCACGGGCGACTGGCGGCATGGGCGAAGCATATGGCAACCGACGAAATCCGTCCCGCCGCAACGGGGTATGCCGCATGAACGGCCGCAAGATCCTTCTCATCGTCGGCGGCGGGATCGCCGCTTACAAGGCGTGCGAACTCGTCCGGCTGATCCGCAAGGCCGGCCTATCGGTGCGCTGCGTGCTCACCGCCGGCGGCCAGCAGTTCGTAACGCCGATGACCTTGGCGGCGCTCAGCGAACAGCCGGTCCACACCAGCCTGTGGGATCTGAAGGACGAAGCGGAAATGGGCCATATCCAGCTCAGCCGGCAGGCCGATCTGGTCGTCATCGTCCCCGCCACCGCCGATCTGCTGGCCCGGATGGCCGCCGGCATCGCCGATGATCTCGCCACCACCCTGCTCCTCGCCACAGACAAGCCGGTGCTGGCCGCCCCGGCCATGAACGTGCGCATGTGGGGGCATGCCGCAACCCAACGCAACGTCGCCCAATTGCGCGCCGATGGCGTGACGGTGCTGGAACCGGATGAAGGCGCCATGGCCTGCGGCGAATATGGCCCCGGCCGCCTGCCCGATCCCGAAATCATCCTCGCCGCGATCCAGCGTGCGCTGGGGGCAGCCGGCCCGCTTGCCGGCCGGCACATCCTCGTCACCGCCGGGCCGACGCATGAACCGATCGATCCGGTGCGCTACATCGCCAATCGTTCGTCGGGCAAACAGGGTTTCGCCATTGCCGGCGCGCTCGCGGCCTTGGGCGCGCGGGTCACGCTGATCGCCGGCCCCGTTACGTTGCCCACCCCCGCCGGGGTGAACCGGGTGGATGTGGAAACCGCGCGCGAAATGGCCGCAGCCGTCGATGCCGCCTTGCCCGCCGACGCCGCCGTCATGGTCGCCGCCGTCGCCGACTGGCATGTCGCTGCCGCCGGGCAGAAGATCAAGAAGCAGGCCGATGGCGCGCCACCCAGCCTCGCCTTCACCGAAAATCCCGATATCCTGGCTACCCTGGGCCACAGCGCACGCCGCCCCGGCCTGTTGATCGGTTTTGCCGCCGAAACGCAGGATGTGATCGCCCACGCCACCGCCAAGCGCACCCGCAAGGGCGCCGACTGGATCGTCGCCAACGATGTGTCGGGCGATGTGATGGGCGGGGCCAATAACAGCGTCCACATCGTTTCCGCCGATGGGGTGGAAAGCTGGCCCGATCTGCCCAAAGATGTCGTGGCCACGCGGCTGGCCGATCGCATCGCGGCCGCACTCGCCGGCTGACGCGGCGATGCGCATCCTGATCGTCCTCACCTCACAGGCCGTGATGGGCGAAACCCTGCGCCCCACCGGCCTGTGGATCGAAGAATTTGCCGCGCCCTATTTCGTGCTCCGCGATGCCGGGGCGGAAATCACCCTCGCCTCGCCCAAAGGCGGCGCAGTGCCGACCGATCCGACCGGCGATGCGTGGACGCCCGTGCCGTCCTCCGTCGCCCGTTTCCGCAGCGATCCGGCGGCACAGGCGGCGCTGGCCGAAACCATCCCCCTCGCCCGCATCGATGCGACCGGGTTCGACGCGATCTTCTATCCCGGCGGCCTTGGGCCAATGTGGGATCTGGTCGAAAATACCCGCTCCATTGCATTGATCGAACAGGCTTTTTCTCGGAAAATCCCCATAGCCTTCATCTGCCACGGGCAGGCCGCGCTCACCGCCGCCCGCATGCCCGATGGCCGCCCGCTCGTCGCGGGCCGCACCCTCACCGCCTTCAGCCGGGTGGAAGATGAAGCCGCCGGTCTCGCCACCCTTGCCCCCTTCATCCTCGAAGATCGTCTCCGCGCGCTCGGCGCCGATTATCGCTGCGGGCCGCCGCACGCGCCCTTCGTCGTCCGCGACGGCCCCCTGATCACCGGCCAGAACCCCGCATCGTCCCAGATGCTCGGCGAAGCGCTGCTGGCCCTGCTCAAGGCTTGAACCGCGCCGCTCCGCCGCCTACCCCCCGGCATCGTCCTCCCGCACAGGAAACCCAATTCATGGCCTTCGATCCGCGCCCGACCATCGAACTCAAGATCGTCGATCCGCGCCTCGAAAGCTGGGGGCTGCCCGCCTACCAGACCGCGCAATCCGCCGGGATCGATCTGCACGCCTGCATCGAAGCCCCGCTGTCGATTGAAGCCCAGGCGCCCGCCGTGCTGATTCCATCGGGAATCGCCGTATTGATGAACGATCCGCACATGGTCGCCTTCCTGCTCGCCCGATCCGGGCTGGGGCATAAAAAGGGGCTGGTGCTGGGCCAGGCGGTCGGCACGATCGATGCCGATTATGCCAATCAGATCTTCATCAGCGCGTGGAACCGCAACCCGCCCGGCAGCGATCCGATCCTGATCGAACCCGGCGATCGCATCGCCCAGCTCGTTTTCCTGCCGATCATTCGCCCGCAATTCGCGGTGGTCGATGAATTCAGCGCCACCACCGAACGCGGCCTTGGCGGTTTCGGATCGACCGGGGTCAGCAAGGGATGAACCTGTCCGACGCGCAGCTGGATCGTTACGCGCGCCACATCGTGCTGCGCGAAATTGGCGGCGTCGGCCAGATGAAGCTGCTCGCCGCGCGGATCGCGGTGATCGGCGCGGGCGGCATCGGTTCGCCCGCGCTCCAATATCTCGCCGCGGCCGGCATCGGCCACATCACCCTGTTCGATGACGATCATGTCGCGGCGTCCAACCTCCAGCGCCAGACGCTGTTCGCCACCAGCGATGTCGGGCGACCGAAGGTCAACGTCGCCGCCGAACGGATCGCGGCGCTTAACCCCGATGTCGTCGTCCAGCCCGTTGCCGAACGGATCACCGCCGCCAACGCCGCAGCATTGCTCGCCGGGCACGACGTGATCCTCGACGGTTGCGATAATTTCGCCACCCGCCTCGCCGTTGCCGATGCCGCGCTGGCTTTGCGCATTCCGCTCGTCTCGGCCGCCGTGGGCCAGTTCGAAGGGCAGCTTGCCACCTATCGCGGCTGGGAAGCCACCAAGCCCTGTTATCGCTGCTTCGTCGGCCATGATCCCGACCGCGCCGATGCCAGCTGTGCCGATCAGGGCGTGCTCGGCGCGCTCACCGGCGTGCTCGGCAGCCTCGCCGCGATGGAGGCCATTCGCGCCATGACCGGCTTTGGCGACGACAGCGCCGGCAAATTGCTGCTGGTCGATGCGCTCGCCTTCCGCTTCCGTACGCTCGGCCTACCCAAGGATCCCGGCTGCGGCTGCACTGCGCCATGACCGGTCTCACCATCGTCGTCGCCAGCGCGGATGCCGAACGCTTCCGCACGGCGCTGATGATGGCGCTGGCGCACAATGCGCTGGGCGGGTCCTGCCGCGTCTTCCTGCAGGAACGCGCCGTCGCCTTGCTCAGCGGTGACGATGCCGGCGACTATGCCGCAACCGGCCTGCCCGGTCAGGCCGCCATGTTGGGCGATGCGCTCGATGCGGGCGTCGCCGTAATCGGGTGCCAGGCCGGTCTCGCTTTGATCGGCGCACAGGCCGATGGGTTCGATTCGCGGATTGGATGGGCCGGCATGGTCAGCCTGCTCCAGACATTGAACGAAGATCGGCTCGTCGTCGTCTGAACGGGGCACCCACCCGATCAGCACGATCCGCTGGAGCGATGTCGGGCCGGATAGCATCATCCGGTCTCTCGAAAACCGTAATCAAAATAGGGCAGCTTAACGGCGCAGGCGCACCGCCTTGCGCCAATCAGACAGGCCCGCCTCGGATCAGCGGCGATGCCCGCCTTGTCCTTACCCACCTGCCGGCCGCCGTCTCTGGCGCCCCTTCACCCGCGACCAGCAGCGCACAAAGAAAAAGGGGGCAAGCCACTGGCCTGCCCCCTTATCATTTCCGCATCGGGATACGGTCTGGTTTTACCAGCTGCCGTAGGCCTCGTTGCCAACGAAACCCATCTTCTCGACCTGGGCGCGCTTGGTGACGGCGAGAACTTCGTCGACAACCACGTAACGGGCCTGCGGGTCGGGCTGCAGATGCAGCTCGGGAACCGGGTTCATCGTCTGGGTCTGATCCAGATACTGGCGGAGAACCGTCAGATTCGGCAGCGGGCTGCCGTTCCAGAACACCGTGCCGGCCGGATCGATCGTGACCTTGTTCTTCACGGCGTCGATCGGCGGCGGCGTCTTCTGCGTGGGATCGTCGACCGGAAGGTCGAGCTTCACCGCATGCGTCTGGATCGGGATGGTGATGATGAACATGATGAGGAGCACCAGCATGACGTCGATCAACGGCGTCGTGTTGATGTCCATCATCGGCTCACCTTCGGCGGTGCTTGCGGCCATTGCCATGATGGTTACTCCTGGATCACAGACGCTGCGACACGAAGCCAGCCGGCGGTTCGGAGATGAAGCCGACCCGCGCGAAGCCCGCGCGCTGCATGGTGAAGATCGCGCCGCCGATGCAGCGATACGGCGTGTTCACGTCACCGCGAATATGCGCTTCCGGAAGTTCGACGCCAGGTGCGGTCGGGCCGCCCTGCTTGTCGATTTCCGCCCGCAGCTTGACCACCGCACGATCGAGAAGCTCCTGCGGCGTCACCAGGGTCTGGCCCCAGTAAACTTCGCATTTGCCGGCGGTGGCACGCACCGAAAGCGCAACGTTTTCGGGCTTGGTCGTCGTCGGTTCGAACACAACCTTCGGCAGATTGACGGGAACCGTCTGGATGACGACGGGAACGGTAATGAGGAAGATGATGAGCAACACCAGCATGACGTCCACGAGAGGCGTCGTGTTGATGTCGGACATCGGGGCGTCGTCTTCAGCGGGCCCTGCACTCATGGCCATAAGGTGAGATCCTGTCCTACTTCAAACTTCGTCGGCCCGCAGGCCGAACGAACGACCCGGCGTTTCCGGCGCGGTCCCGCACAAGGGGGCCGCGCCGGGCCGATGTTCTTACGCCTTGGTCGCCGGCTTGGCGGCAACCGGAGCGGCCGGCTTGGCCGAGATCAGCGCAGGCTTCACCGCACCGTTCGACACCATGTAGCCATGGATGTCGGTCGAGAAAGCGGCCAGCTGTTCGGCCACAACCTTGTTGCGACGGATCAGCCAGTTGTAGCCGAGCACGGCCGGAACGGCGACGGCGAGGCCGAGCGCGGTCATGATCAGAGCTTCACCGACCGGGCCGGCGACGGCGTCGATCGAAGCCTGGCCAGCTGCACCGATCTTGATCAGCGCGCGGTAGATACCGATAACGGTACCGAACAGACCGATGAACGGTGCGGTCGAACCCACGGTCGCGAGAACGGCGAGGCCGTTGCCCAGCTTCGAATTCACAGCCTGCTGGCTGCGCGAGAGCGAGCCGAGCAGCCAGTCATGCTGGTCGATCGGATCGGTCAGCTTGGTGTGTTCTTCCTGGGCGCGCAGGCCGTCGTCGACGATCTGGCGATAGGCCGAGTTCTTCTCGAGCTTGGCTGCGCCGTCCTTCAGGCTCGGCGTGCCCCAGAACGAGCTGCGCACGCGCTTCGCCTGGTTGAGGATCTTCTGCTGTTCGAGCAGCTTGGTGAACATGATGTACCAGGACGCGGCCGACATCACCACGAGGATGATGAAGGTGGCCCAGGCGATCGTTCCGCCCTGCTCCAGGGCGGCCATCAGGCCGTAGGGGTTATCGCCGCCATGAGGCGCTGCAGCGGGGGTAGCCATTTCGGTGTTCTTCCTCTTCGTCGAATTAGTAACGGTGGCGGGCCGGACTGCCATCTGGGCGTCCGGCGCCGGCCGGTGTTAATTTTTGGGCATCTGCCAGCGAACGCGGCGCGTATCGGACGACTGCAGCGGGTTGCCGGCATCATCCTTGGCGGGCGTATAACGGCCGCGGCGGGTGAGGTTACGGCAGGTCGCGTCATCGAGGTCGGGCGAACCGCTCGACGATGTCACCCGGCAATTTTCGATGCGACCATCGGTCGTGATTTCAAACGCGACGGCGGTGACGCCTTCACGCTCTTCACGCAGAGCGCGCGACGGATAGTCCTCCGTCGTCACCCACGTCATCGGGTTACCGCGCGGCTTGGCGGCCGACGCGACACTCGGCTTCGGCGGCGGCGGCGGGGCCGTCGGCGCTGCAGGCGTGAAGATCGGGGGCGGAGCCTCTCTGACCGTCGCAACTGGCGGCGGCGTGGGGTTCGGCACGCTCACGATCGGCGGCGGTGCAAGTACGGGCGGCGGCTCGACTTTTTGTTCGGGCGGCGGCGGCGGCGGCAACTCCTCGGGGGGAGGCGGCTCCTCTTCGACGTCGAAGGTCTTCAGATCCTGGGCAACCTTCTTGACGACGTTATAGGCCAGGCCAGTCACGAACGCATAGCCGATCACTGCATGCAGCAGTGCGACAATGCCGATCGCCACGACCCGGCGGGAGCTCATCGATTGATCAGCATAAGCCATTAAGGAACGACACTCCCTCCAATCCACAAGCATCACGGGCAACGGACCGCCCGTGGGGAGGTCCGCTAAAATCCAGCGGGTACCGTCTTGTTCAATAATTATTGACGGGATGTGTGTCCTTATCGCGACAGTTTCGACGACGCAATTCCTTTGTCCGACGCTTGAACCCGCCGCCCCCATCGTGCGAAACCCTGATCATACATCGTTTCCGAATGGTTGCGGAGGCTTGGCCCCCAGGAGTGAACATGCGCCGATCGACCCTTGCCGCGTTAACTTTGACAGCGCTGTCCCTGCCCTTCGCACCCGCGCATTCCGAGCCGCGAATCGCCGAAAATCCGGCATTCACCTATGCCGATCTGACCAGCCTGACCGAGGCATCCGATGTCGTCGTCGATGTCGAGGTTGCAGCGGCCACAAAGCTGAAGGGCGCGATGGCGGCCGGCGTGCCGGCGGGGCATCAGCGCTTCTACCTGCAAGGCAGGACCGGCGCCTTGCTGGGTGGGAAATCCGGGGTGCCGGCCATGGTTTCGTGGCTGGCGGACGTGCCGCTCGACTCCGCGAATCGCGCGCCGAAACTGAAGAAGGCGCGGTTGCTGCTCTATGCCGATCTTGTGCCGGATCGCCCCGGCGAACTGCGACTGGCCGCGCCCTATGGCCAATTATGGTGGTCGCCGGACATGGATGCGAAGACCCGCGGCATCCTGCGCGAATTGAGCGCGGCGGACGCCCCGCCCCACATCACCCGCGTGGGCAACGCCTTCAACGTTCCCGGTTCCTTGCCGGGCGAAAGCGAGACGCAGATCTTCCTTGGCACCGATGATGGCCGGCCGGTTTCGCTGAGCGTGCTGCGCCGTCCCGGCGAACCCCCGCGCTGGGCGGTGGCGCTGGGGGAAATGGTGGATGACAGCGCCAGGCCGCCCGCGGCGGACAGCCTGTTATGGTATCGCCTGGCCTGTTCGCTGCCGCCGGCCCTACCCGAGGGATCGACCGCGGATCTTGGCCCGAACGAAGCCGAAGCGGCACGCGCCGACTATCATGTCGTCATTGCCGGCTTACGGCCCTGTACGCGCAATTTTCCGGCCCGATGAAGCGATTCGTTTGCGTCAAACGCAACGAATAACGGGAAGGCATCGCCATTTTTCGAAGATTGGCGACACTTTTTCAGTCCGAAAATCCATGATCTTCAACGTGATTCGCAGCAATATGCGAATCACGTACGGACTTCGCCCCCTAGAAGGATGCGAGTTCGACCCCCACCCCGGCGCAATCGGGGTAAATGTCCGGCTTGCAGGTGGATACGCGCAGCGCTTTCACGCCGGCGCGCGCAGCGACCAGATCATAGATCGCCCGGGCAAGCGTTTCCTGCAGGTTGAAGCGGCGGCTGTTGGCGAGACGAATGATCTCGGTCCGCAGGAAATCATAATTCCATGCGGCGGCGGCATTATCCTCGATCGCAAAGCTCGCTTCGTCGACCCAGACTTCGACGGAAACCGTCAGTCGCTGCGGCGCACCAATCTCGAAATCATGAAAACCGATATCCACCGGCAAATCGAATTCCTGCAAAAAGATGCGGCGCGTTTTCGGGGCAAGGGCAGCGGGAACGAGTCCATCAAGGATCGGCGGCGTGGTCATTGGATTTTTCTCGCTTGGTTCGCAGCTGCGGTAGCGGCTGCCTGAAAATCGGGCAAGTCGGGCGCGGCCCCGGCGGGACACGGCCGGCGCGTCGCTATCACAGGCTTATCCACACCCCTTTCCACGGTCCTTGTGGAAAAGCCCCCAGCCGCCCCCTGCCCGGCTCGTCCGCAATTCGACCTTTTCTTTCGTCGCGAAGACGCTAGAGGCGCGCCCATTCCTTATCATCCCGACAATCGGAAAGTTCCCCCCAGGATTGATCACGCTCGCCCCGATCGCCGCCGCAGACCCCGCCGCCGTTGAAGCCTTGCTCGATGCCGCATTCGGCACCGATCGCCACGGCCGCACCGCGTATCGCCTGCGCGAAGGGGTGGCCGCGATTCCCGAACTGTCGTTCGCCGCATTCGACGATGCCGGCGAACTGGTTGGCACGCTGCAAAGCTGGCCGATCGAACTGGTGGGCGATGACGGCCGGATCATGCCGCTGGCGCTGGTCGGCCCGGTCGCCGTGCGGCCCGATCGGCAGCGCGACGGCATTGGCCGGCGGCTGATGGACGTCATGATTGCCGCGGCCGATGCGGGCCATGCCGACGCGCTGATGCTGATCGGCGATCCCGAATATTATGAACGCTTTTTCGGCTTTACCGCCCAGGTGACGGGTGGCTGGAGCGTCCCCGGGCCGGTTGAACGGCGGCGCCTGCTGGCGCGCCTGCGTGGTGCGGCGCCATTGCCGGCGCAGGGGCATTTGCGCCCCCGCCGGCTGGCTGTGGCCGACGGCGCTTTGCGCTAGGCCGCGCTATCGCCTAAGCGAATGGCGCCATGCCTGAAACCAGTCCGCCGCCCGAAAATCTGATCGGTCTGTCGCTTGCCGATATCGCGCGGCTTGTGGCCGAAAAGAAATTGCCGCCGGTCGATCGGTGGAACCCCGACCATTGCGGCCATAGCGATATGCGCATCGCCCGCGACGGCACATGGTTCCACCAGGGTTCGCCGATCGGGCGTCAGGCGATGGTCCGTCTGTTCGCCAGTATCCTGCGGCGCGAGGCCGATGGCCGCCACGTCCTTGTCACCCCGGTCGAAAAACTCGATATCGATGTCGAGGACGCCGCATTCGTCGCGGTCGAGGTGAAAGCCGATGGCGCCGGCCCCGAACGCACGCTCGCCTTCCGGCTCAATACGGGCGACATCATCGTCGCCGGCCCCGAACATCCGTTGCGCTTCGTCGATCGCAGCGATGGTCCGCATCCCTATCTGGCGGTGCGCGGGGGGCTGGAAGCGTTGATCGCCCGGCCGGTTTATTATGAACTGGCGGCGATCGCCATCGACGAAGGCGCCCGGCCGATCGGCGTGTGGAGCGGTGGCGCCTTTTTTGCCATGGAGCATCAGGAATGACGCTTGCCGAACGGCTGCATGCCGCTTTCGATCATGGCCGCCACCATGAACCGGTGCTGCTGGAACAGGATGATGGCGATTATGCCCGGCTGGCGGGTGAACCGACGGTGGCCGCCGCCGTCCTTGTCGCCCTGGTCGATCGGCCCGATCCGACGGTATTGCTGATCCTGCGCCCGGAAACGATGCGCAAGCATGCCGGGCAGATCGCGTTTCCCGGCGGCCGTGTCGATCCGGAAGATGACGGCGTGATTGGCGCCGCCTTGCGTGAGGCCGAGGAAGAAATCGGCCTGTCGCGCCATTATGTGAACGTGATCGCCACGGTCGATCGCTATCGCACGATCACCGGATTCGAAGTGACGCCCGTGATCGCCGTGGTCCCGCCCGATTTGCCGCTGGTGCCCCAGCCAAGCGAGGTGGCGGACATCTTCGAAGTCCCCCTCGCCCATCTGCTCGACACCGCGAACCATATCGAACGCACGGTGGAATGGCAGGGCCGCGAACGCCGTTTTCTGGAAATCCTGTGGGGCGAACGCCGCATCTGGGGGGCCACCGCCGCCATGATCGTCAATCTAGCACGCAGACTGTCCACACCCGCATGACCACCCGACTTCCCGACGCCCCCTGGCAGCATCGCGCAGGGCTGGCCGCCCTCATGTCCGCGCTTGATGGCGCCAACGGCGCGATCCGTTATGTCGGTGGCGCGGTGCGCGACACGCTGATCGGCCTTGATGTATCCGATATCGATTGCGCAACCATCCTGCCGCCCGAAACCGTGGCCGGGCGCATCCGCGATGCCGGGTTCAAGGCGGTTCCCACCGGCATCGCCCATGGCACGGTCACCGCCGTTCTGCCCGGCGCGACCGTCGAAGTGACGACATTGCGCCGCGATGTCTCCACCGACGGACGCCGCGCTACCGTCGCCTTCACCGATGACTGGCGCGAAGATGCCGCACGGCGCGATTTCACGATCAACGCCCTGTTCGCGGATCCGCTGAACCGCGAAGTCATCGATTATTTCGGTGGGCTGGATGATCTGGCGGCCGGGCGCATTCGCTTCATCGGCGATCCCCTCACCCGCATCGCCGAAGATCATCTGCGCATCCTGCGTTTCTTCCGCTTTCATGCGCGTTTCGGCCGGGGCAAGCCCGATGCCGCCGGCCTTGCCGCTTGTGCTGCGCGCGCCAACGATCTGATGGGCTTGTCGCGCGAACGGATTGCCGACGAACTGCTCAAGCTGCTGGCGCTGCCCGATCCGCGCGAAACGGTGGCGTTGATGCACGCGCAGGGCATTTTCGCGCCGGTCCTGCCGGAAATCGAAACGACAGGCATCGCCCGTCTCGCCCGGCTGATTGGCCGTGAGGCAATCGCGGGCATTGCGCCCGATGCCGCCCGCCGGCTTGCCGCCTTGCTGCCCCGCGATCCCGTCACCGTCGTTCAGGTCGCGGCGCGGTTGCGCCTGTCCAACGCGATTCGCGGGCGACTGGAATTGCTGGCCAGCCCGCCGGCAGCCGATGCCCCGCCTGTTCCGATCGCCTATCGGCATCCCGATGCGGCCATCGATCTGATTCTTCTATCCGACAGCGATGATGCGGCACTTGCTGCCGCGATTGCCATGCTTGATGGCTGGCAGCGCCCGGTCTTCCCGCTCAAGGGGGGGGATCTGGTGAAGCGTGGCCTGCGCCCGGGGCCGCGGGTGGCGGCCGCCCTTCAGTCGATCGAACGCAATTGGATCGCAGCGGGTTTTCCGTCGGATGACTGGGTAGAACGCGCGGCGGCGGCGGCCGTCGATCAGGCGCTGCGCGACCGCCAGTAAGATAGCGCTTCGTTCGCCGCCAGCGGCTTGGCGAAGTAGAAACCCTGGCCGGAACTGCATCCCAGCGCCGCCAGCGTCTGCGCCAGTTCGAAGGTTTCGACACCCTCGGCGGTCGTTTCCATGCCCAGCGCATCGGCGAGGCCCAGCACCGCGCGAACGATCGCCACCGAATCGCGATCGCCCAGCATGCCCGTCACGAAACTGCGGTCGATTTTCAGGATATCGATCGGCAGCCGCTGCAAATAAGCCAGCGACGAATAGCCGGTGCCGAAATCGTCCATAGCGATCTTGGCGTCCAGCCCCTTCAGCCCCTGCAAGGTGCGCGTCGCCCGTTCCGGGTCCTGCACGATCGAACTTTCGGTCAGTTCCAGGGTCAGCCGGTCGCCGGATACGCCCGAACGGCGCAGTGCATTTTCCACGGCGGTTGAAACATCGTCACGGGCCAACTGGATCGCGGAAATATTCACGCCCACATAAGCCGGCAGCGGTGCGCCATGCGCGCGGTCCCATTCCGCCAGCGTGCACAAGGCCGATTCCAGCGCCCATCGCCCGAGCGGAACGATCAGCCCGGATTCCTCGGCGACCGGAATGAACTCGGCGGGGGAAATCGGGCCAAGCGCTTCATGATCCCACCGGGCCAGCGCTTCGAACCCGGCGACCTTGTTGGTCTGGAGGTTGATCAATGGCTGGAACGCCAGTTGCAGCGCGTCCCCTTCGATCGCGCGGCGCAATTCGGTTTCCAGGCTGAAACGGTGTCGCGCCTTGCTCACTTCGCCGGGCTGGTACACCTCTACCCGGCCCGATGCCTTGGCGCGTTTCAGGGCAAACTGCGCGTTGCGGACCAGATCTTCCGCGCCCGCCGCCTGATCGCTCACCAGTGCGCAGCCGATCGCGCAATCGACGTGGATTTCCAGATCGGACAGGCGAAACGGCGCGGTCATCGTCGCCTGGATCCGCCGCGCAGCGTGCAGCGCATCGCCCGGGCCTTCGGATAGCTGCAGCAGGATCGCGAATTCATCCCCGCCGATTCGCGCCAGCAGGTCGCCCCCGCGCAGCGACGAAACCATCCGCCTTGCCACGGTGATGATCAGTTCATCGCCCGCGATCGATCCCATGCTTTCGTTGATGCGGCTGAACCGGGTGAGATCGACCACCAGTACCGCGTGGCTTGCCGAATCGGGTTCCCGTTCCAGCACATCTTCCAGGGCTTCGTTGAATGCGACGCGATTGGGCAGGCCTGTCAGGCTGTCATGCGCCATTTCGGCGCGCAGGCTGCGTTCGTTTTCCACTTCGGCGGTGCGGTCGATCAGCGATAGCACGCATCGCCGGGTGCCATCGTCGAAAGCCGCCAGCCGGCCGAAGCGGACAATGAAATGGCGGCCGCCCACGGCATCGCCGTCGCGCCATTCGAATTCGTGCGCGCGCGCGTCGCCATCCAGAAACGCCGTCAGCGCCGCCTGCAACGGCGCGCGCTGTATCAGGGATCCCGTGATGGCCTGGCGCGCCGGTGTCACGCCGGAAATCGTGTCGAGCCTTTCGAACTGTTCGTTCGCCACCACCGTGATCGCGCCATCCAGCCCGCGCGTCACGATCGACGCGGCGATCGGCAGGGCATTCAGATATTCTTGGCGGGCGCGATGGATCACCGCGATGGCCGCCGTCTCGCCATCGCGCACGGAATCGAACGCCGACACCATCGGCGGCGCGTCCAACATCGTGGCCAGTTCGTTGCGAGAAGGCTCGACCTGCATGGTGCGATGGTTATCGCGAGACGGTTAATTCTTGCTTTAGAAGGCGATGGTTTGAAAAATCGAATTTTCCGACATTTTTGGCCATCAGCTTTCGAACCGGTTGTCGCGCGGGAAACCGACCGGCGGCATCCGTCCGCCGGCGCCCCGCGCCGTCCGCCAGGGGGTCATGTCGCTTTCGGTGCGGGTGCGGCCCGTCTCGCCGCCCATCGTCCAGCTCAGCCCCTGTTCGAAGCGGAATGCCAGCGCGTCCGATAGGCCGCCGTCGCGATAGCGTTGCAACTGGACACCCGAACCCCGCGCCATTTCGGGCATTTCGCCGATCGGGAAGATCACCAGCTTGCGGTTTTCGCCGATCACCGCCACATAATCGGCATCGGCCGGCACCGCGCGCACCACGCGCAGCTTGGCGCCCGTCCGCAGGTTCACCACCTGCTTGCCCTTGCGCGTTTCGGCCACGATATCCGCCGTCGTCCCCAGGAACCCGCGCCCGTCGGATGCGGCCAGCAGCAGCCGTGCGCCCGCGCTTGCCGGCATCAGCGCCACCGGGGGGGCATCGCCTTCCAGGTCGATCATCAGCCGTACCGGCTCGCCAAAGCCGCGCCCGCCAGGCAGCTTGTCCGCCCCCAGCGTGTAGAAGCGCCCCGTTTCGGTCGCCAGCAGCAGCTTGTCGGTCGTCTGCGCGTGGAACGCGAACAGCGGGCCATCGCCTTCCTTGAACTTCAGCGCCTCGGCCGATGCCAGGTCGTTATGCCCCTTCATCGCGCGGATCCACCCGCGCTGCGACAGGATCACGGTGATCGGTTCGCGCTCGATCATGGCTTCCAGCGGAATTTCGCGCGCGGGCGCCGCTTCCTCGATCAGCGTGCGGCGGCGGCCGATTTCGGTGTCCGGGCCATAACGCTCGCGCAGTTTGGCCAGATCCTTCTTCATCCGCGTGCGCTGGCGCGCCGGGCTTTCGATCAGCGCGACCAGGCCCTTGCGTTCGTCGGCCAGCGCGTCGCGTTCGCGCTTGAGTTCCATTTCCTCCAGCTTGCGCAACGAACGCAGCCGCATGTTGAGGATCGCCTCGGCCTGCCGGTCGGTCAGTTGGAACTCGGCCATCAGCAGCGGTTTCGGCTCATCCTCCTCGCGGATGATCTGGATCACCCGATCCAGGTTGAGATAGGTGATGATATAGCCGTCGAGCAGTTCGATCCGGTCGTCGATCTTCGCCAGCCGGTGCCGGGAACGGCGGACCAGCACTTCGAACTGATGCTCCAGCCACGCCGCCAGCGCCTGTTTCAGGCTCATCACCCGCGGCGTGCGCTGCGCGTCGAGCACGTTGAGGTTGAGCGAGATGCGCGTTTCCAGCGCGGTCAGCCGGAACAGGCTGTCCATCAGCACCTGCGGGTCCACCGTGCGGCTGCGCGGTTCCAGCACGATGCGGATCTCGGCGTCGGATTCGTCGCGGATATCCGCCAGGATCGGCAGCTTCTTGTCGTTGATCAGCGCTGCGATTTCTTCGATCAGCTTGGCCTTGGGCGTCTGATACGGGATTTCGTGGATCACGATCGTCCACGCGCCGCCCTTTTCGCGTTCCTCGCTCCAGCGCGCGCGCACGCGGAAACCGCCCCGGCCGGTGGCATAGGCCTCGGCGATCGCCAGCGGGCTATCGACGATCACGCCGCCGGTTGGGAAATCGGGTCCCTTCACCACCTGCATCAGATCGATTTCAGGCGTTTCCGGCGCGTCGATCAGCAGGTTCGCCGCGTCGATCAGTTCGGCCACATTGTGCGGCGGGATCGACGTCGCCATGCCCACCGCAATCCCGCTCGCGCCATTGGCCAGCAGGTTGGGGAACAGGCCGGGGAAAACCTCCGGCTCTTCTTCCTCGCCATTATAGGTCGCGCGAAAATCGACCGTGCCGTCGTCGAGGCCGGCCATCAGGTCGATCGCCGAGTGGGTCAGCTTGGCTTCGGTATAGCGGTATGCCGCCGCGTTATCGCCGTCGATATTGCCGAAATTGCCCTGCCCGTCGACCAGCGGATACCGCAGCGAAAAGCTCTGCGCGAGGCGGACCATCGCATCATAGACCGACTGGTCGCCATGCGGGTGATATTTGCCGATCGTATCGCCAACGACGCGCGCGCACTTCTTGTAGCCCGCTGCCGGGTCCAGCTTCAGCAGCCGCATCGCCCACAGCAGCCGGCGATGGACCGGCTTCAGCCCGTCGCGCACATCGGGCAGCGATCGCGCGGTGATCGTGGACAGCGCGTAAACGAGATATCGGTCGGACAGCGCGCTGTCGAACGGGGCTTCGATGATCTGGTTGAGCGGGTCTGATGCGGTCATCCCCACCGGATAGCAGCGCCCCCGCCACCATGCGAGGGCGCATTTTTATCCTAGGCCTGGGGCACTTCGGGTTCGGGGGGCGGATCCTGCGCGTCCTTGTCCACCGCGCCGTTGTCGGTCGGCTCCTGCGTCATGTTCGCCGGTTCGGCCGCATTGTCCCATTGGGTGTTGCCGGCCGGTTCGTCCGGCGGGGTCGGGGCGGTCTGGGCAATCGCGATGATCGGCGCGGCCAGCAACGCAACGCCAAGTAACAGATCCTTACGCATGGCTGTCTCCCAAAAACGACAGCAATCCAACGCGCCGGCGCGATAACCGGCCATTCGGCGGGCCGTGGGCGCATACCGCTTCGGCGGCTTTCGTGCGAAAGCGGCGGTGGACAGCGGCCAACCGCGATGGCCTGCCTGTCCGCCGCCCGGTCAGCCCCGCTGGGCGCGTTGCAGCAGTTTCTGGTCCGCCAGCACCAGCGCGACCATCGCTTCCACCACCGGCGCCGCACGAATGCCAACGCACGGATCATGGCGGCCCTTGGTGCGGATGTCGGCCGCCTGCCCGTCGCGCCCGATCGTTTCCACCGGCGTCAGGATCGACGATGTGGGCTTCAGCGCCACGCGCACCACCAGCGGCTGGCCGGTGGAAATCCCACCGGCGACGCCGCCGGCATGATTGGCCAGGAAGATGGGCAAGCCATCCGGCCCCGGCCGCATCGGATCGGCATTCTGTTCGCCGGTCAGCCGGGCGGCATCGAAACCGTCGCCGATCTCGACGCCTTTAACGGCGTTGATCGACATGCACGCCGCCGCCAGTTCGCTGTCCAGCTTGGCATAAAGCGGCGCGCCCCAACCCGCCGGCAGCCCTTCGGCTACGCATTCGACGATCGCGCCCACCGAAGACCCGCTTTTACGCGCGCCATCTACGATCGCTTCCCAGCGCGCCGCCGCCGCCGCATCGGGGCAGAAGAACGGATTATTGTCGATTTCGGCATCATTGAACGCCGCCCGGTCGATCGGATCGCCGCCCAGCTCGACCAGATAAGCGCGAATGCGCACTTCGGGGATTACCGCGCGGGCCACCGCCCCTGCCGCCACGCGCGCCGCCGTTTCGCGCGCGGACGAACGCCCGCCACCGCGATAATCACGAAAGCCATATTTGGCGTCATAGGCATAATCGGCATGGCCCGGCCGATAGGCGACCGCGACCTCCGAATAATCCTTCGATCGCTGGTCGACATTCTCGATCATCAGGCTGATCGGCGTGCCGGTCGTCTTGCCTTCGAACGTACCGGACAGGATGCGCACCTGATCCGGCTCCTGCCGCTGGGTGGTGAACCGCGACGTGCCGGGACGGCGCTTGTCGAGCAAAGGCTGGATATCCGCCTCGCTCAATGCCAGCCCCGGCGGGCACCCATCGACCACCGCGCCCAGCGCCGGCCCATGGCTCTCCCCCCAGGTGGTGAAGCGGAAGACGCGGCCAAACGTGTTGAAGCTCATTCGAAACTACCCTCTCCCCTCAATGGAGAGGGGCAAACCGATCCTCTCCCACCGGGGGGAGAGGAATGAGGTTCAAGCCAAAGCGATATCCGGTGCGTCCTCGGCCTTCATGCCGATAACGTTATAGCCCGCATCCACATGGTGGATTTCGCCGGTCACGCCGCTTGCCAGATCGGACAATAGATAGACGCCGGCGCCGCCGACATCCTCGATCGTCACGTTGCGGCGCAGCGGCGAATTGAGTTCGTTCCACTTCAGGATGTAGCGGAAATCTCCGATGCCCGATGCCGCCAGCGTCTTGATCGGCCCGGCGGAGATCGCGTTGACGCGGATATTTTCCGGGCCAAGGTCCATCGCCAGATATTTCACCGACGTTTCCAGCGCCGCCTTGGCAACGCCCATGACGTTGTAGTGCGGGACAACCTTTTCCGCGCCATAATAGCTCAAGGTCAGGATCGATCCGCCATTCGGCATCATCGCCCGCGCCCGCTTGGTCACGGCGACGAACGAATAAGCCGAAATGTTCATCGTCATCAGGAAGTTGTCGAGACTGGTGTCGACATACAGCCCGCGCAATTCATTCTTGTCGGAAAAGCCGATCGCATGGACCACGAAGTCGATCGTCGGCCAGCGTTCGGCCAGCGTGTCGAACGCCTTATCCAGCGCATCCATGTCGGATACGTCGCAATCGATCAGGAAATCCGATCCCACTTCGGCCGCCAGCGGGCGCACGCGCCGCTCCAGCGATTCGCCCTGATAGCTGAACGCCAGCTCCGCACCCTGCGCGGCAAGCGCCTTGGCGATGCCCCACGCCAGCGAGCGATCATTGGCGAGGCCCATGATAAGCCCCCGTTTTCCTTCCATCAGGCCTGCCATTCTAACTCCATCAGCCTTGAGACGCTGGCCCCTTTACCGCCGGTTGCGGCGTTTCCGCCAGTGCCGCGTTAATGTTTACGCCAATCACCAGCCCAAAACCCACCAGCCAGAAGAACAGCAGGGTGATGATCACCCCTGCCAGCCCGCCATAAGTCAGGTCATATCCGCCTAATAGCGCGAGAACGCGGGGCAGCGCCATCGTCACGCCGATCCACCAGAACGCGATGAACAGCGGCCCCGGCCATTTGGGGCAATCCGCATAACGATATTTCGTCGGCGTCAGCGAATAGATCAGCGCGTAAAGCGCCAGCACCATCAACAGCAGCGGCGCCAGCCGCGATACCGCGATCCAGATCTGGGCATCGCCGGCAAAGGGCAGCAGTCGGCTGACGAACTCCTCCGCTGCGGTCAGCAGCACCTGCATCGAAAATGCCGTCAGCGCCAGGATCACCGATGCGACGATGATGCCGATCGAACCCAGCCGATAATGCAGGAAACCCCGGCTATACGGCGTGCCATAGGCGCGACGCAGGATATCGCGGATCGTTTCGATGAAGCTGCCGACCGTCCACAGGCCGACCGCAGCCCCCAGCCACAGCAGCGATCCCGTTCGCGCGGCCAGCACGTCGGCGATGGGCGTCCGCAGCAGATCGGCCACCGTCGCCGGCAGCGAATCCAGGAAGGTTGCGACCGCCAGTTGGGTGTCCGGCCCGCGCCCGAACAATTGCGCCAGCGCGGCCAGCACGATGAAGAACGGGAACAGCGCCAGCAGCGCCAGATAGGCCAGGTTGCCGGCATGGATGAAGCCATCGGAATAGACACCGACGATCGCGCGCCGCGCTATTTCGAACGGCCGGGTGCCGGGGCGAACGCGATCGAGGTGCCGGTCCCACGCCGTGCGTCGCTTGGCACGCTCCTCCGGCGATTCGGGCGATACATCCTGCAAGGGCGCGCTGTTCCTTCTGCTGCGGCCGTTTGTCCGCGATGGTTCGGGTTAAACCCCCAAGGCCAGCCGCGGGTTGCGTCCCTTGCCGCTCCAGGTCTGGACGAACGCTTCCAGCTCGGCGTCACCCAGCGGCACATCCACCAGCAAGGTGACAAGCTGGTTACCCCGGCCGCCATCCTTCTTGTGGAAACCCTTGCCACCCAGCCGCAGCACCTTGCCCGATGTCGCGCCCTTGGGAATGTTCAGCATCACCGCGCCGTCGACGGTGGGCACGCGCACCTGGCCGCCCAGCACCGCCTCGTCGATGGTGATCGGCAGGTCCAGCCGCACATCGTCGCCGTCGCGGCTGAAGAAGCGGTGGCTTTTGATCTCGATCGTCACGATCGCGTCGCCGGCGCCGCCGGGGGCCGGTTCGCCCTTGCCGCCCAGCCGCATCTGCGTTCCGGTTTCCACGCCGGCGGGCAGTTTCACCTCGATCGTCTTGCCATCGGCCAGGGTCACGCGCTGGGCCTTGAGCGTGGCCGCTTCGTCGAACGGCACGGTCAGCCGATAGTTGATGTTCGCGCCCTTGGGGCTGGGCCGGCGCGCGCCGCCGCCAAACCCGCCGAACGGCCCGCCACCGCCGCCGCCACGACCGCGCTGGCCGCCGAACAATCCTTCGAAAATGTCGCCGAAATCCGCGCCATCGCCGCCGAACCCGCCAAAGCCGCCCCCCGGCCCGCCGCGTGCGCCGCCGCCAAAGCCGCCGCCGGCGAAACCGCGCGGATTGCCCTGTTCGTCGATTTCGCCGCGATCATATTGGGCGCGCTTGTCCTTGTCGGACAGCAGATCATAAGCCGATGTCACATCCGAAAATCGCTCCGACGCGTTCGGATTGTCCGTGTTGCGATCGGGGTGCAGTTCCTTGGCAAGCTTGCGATAGGCCTTCTTGATCTCGGTTTCGCTCGCGCCACGGGCCACGCCCAGTTTCGAATATAGATCCGCCATATCCACCCGTTACGCCGGTCGCGCGCCGGCACCAACTGTTGCTCAATTGCAACATAGCAGATGTGGGCTGTTGCCGGTTCGCGCAAGTGAAAAAAATAAACGGCCTGAACGCTTGTTACGCTGAAACCGGTTCGACATCGACCGCCACGTCGATCTTCTGCGCGCCCGTGCCCATGAAGATGCCGTCGATGGGCGATACATCCGCATAGTCCCGCCCGATGGCGGTGACGATATGGTCGCCGGCCATCGCACAGGCGTTGGTGGGATCGAACCCCAGCCAGCCCCGTTCCGGCCCGCACCACAGCATCACCCAGGCGTGCGTCGCATCCGCGCCGACCAGCCGGGGCTGGCCCGCTGGCGGAATGGTGCGCAGATAGCCGCTGACATAGGCCGCCGGCAGCCCATGGCCGCGCAGGGCCGCGATCATGATCTGCGCGAAATCCTGGCACACGCCGTGGCGCGCGCGGAATGCTTCGATCGGTGGGGTGTCGGCCAGCGTGGCCGCGCCATCGTAGCGGAACTCGTCATGGATCCGGCGTGCCAGCGCATAGCCGATGGCGACGATCCCGCGATCGGGCCGGATGTCCGCCGCCGCCCACGCCGATATTTCCGGTTCGATCGCGATCAGCGGCGATTCCGCCAGATAATTGGCCGGCCCGATCGGCGAAAGATCGCGCGACATGCGCGCTGCGGCGGCGACTTCGGCGGCGCCGGGATCGGTATCCAGCACCTCGGGCGCCACCCGGTCCACCGCCATGCGAAAGCGGCTTTCGATCACCACTTCGCTGGCCGCCTGTTCCACCACCAGCCGCACGATGTTGGCGAGGTACCCGCCCGGTCGCATCTCGGCGAGGCTGGCGCGTGGCGTCACTTCCAGCATATGGCCTTCCAGCTGCTGGCCGTCCCATGCCACCGGTTCCAGCCGCAAATTGCAGCGGGTGAAGCGCACCGGGCTGGCATAGCGAAAGCGTGTCCGGTGGCTGACGTCGTACAGCATCGTCACGCCAGCACCATGTTCGACTGCCGCAGTGTCTCGCTGCCTTGCAGGAAATAACGCCGGCCGATCGCTTCGGACAGCGCCAGCAGCCGGTTTTCCACCGCCATCACCGCCGGCGTGTCCAGCGCCTCGGCCTTCGCGATGGTGATCAGGCCGTCCAGTTCGATCGCCAGCGATTGCTGGTCTTCGGCCATGCCGTCGTCGCGCAGTACCGGCAGCACGCCCAGATGCTTGCCGATCGCGCGCACCTGATAGGCCAGCGAGCGCGGATTATAGGGATCGAGCGCGATCAGATCGCGCACCGGGGCCAGCGACAGCCCGGTCATGTACCGCGCGCGATAGCTGATCTGGCTGTCGCACAGGTCGAGCAGGACGGTAAGGTCGTCGGCCGATGCCGCATCCCCGGCAAAGCTGCGCAGCAGCCGGCACACCAGCACCGCCCGTTCGATCCGCCGGCCCATATCGTGGAACCGCCACGCCGCCGTCCGTCCCATATTTTCGGCCG
The DNA here is from genome assembly GCF_002151445.1 of Sphingomonas sp. KC8. Taxonomy (GTDB): domain Bacteria; phylum Pseudomonadota; class Alphaproteobacteria; order Sphingomonadales; family Sphingomonadaceae; genus Sphingomonas_E. The sequence goes on along the minus strand of NZ_CP016306.1, from coordinate 4,095,689 downwards.
CCAGCCCCGCCAGCGCCGAAAAGCGTTCCTGCAACGCCGTCGCCCGATCGAGCAGGCCGGCCGCATCCTCGCCCCCGCCCGCCACCGGCGTGTCGATCAACCGCCACACATCGGCCGACAGGCGATCGCGCGCGCCTTCGCCGATCGCATGAACATGCCCCCACAATGTGCGCACCGAAGACAGGCCCGGCCCGTCCATCGCCGCCTGCGCCAATGTCAGCACATCGGCGTCGCGCGCCGTGATTTCCTCATCCTTGGTCGCCACCGAAGCGCCCGATGAAATCAAGAGGCCCGTCAGCCGCGCCAGCGTCGCGGGCAGCAACGCCGCCCCGCCATCGGCGTCGATCGTCCCGCCCAGGGTAGCGCGCACCAGCCGCAGCGTATTTTCGCCCCGCTCCAGATAACGGCCCAGCCAGAACAGATTGTCCGCCACCCGGCTTGGCAGGGTGCCGGGGTTGCGGCGGATCGCCACCTTGGCGGGCACCAGCGATACCGGCGCGACCGGGTGATCGGAAAGAATGCAGACGTCGGCGCTCAGCACCCCTTCGCCCATCACCGCCGCGCGCACGTCATCCTCGCCGCCCAACCGTGCGAACCCGCCCGGCATCACCGCCCACCGGCCATCGGCCCCGCGCGCGGCGAACACGCGCAGCGTGAACGGTCTGGGCGTCATCGTCCCGTCGGCCAGCGCCGGCATGGTCGACAGGCGCACAACTTCCTGCCCCACATAATCCTGCGGCCGCCGGGCAAGGCCGGCCATCAGCGCGGCGCGCGCGGCGGCGCCCAGTTCCGCCCCGATCACCGCCCGGCCATCATCCAGCCCCGGCGGCGCACCACCAAAGGCGGGCGCGATCAGCAGATCATCGAACATGGCCAAAACATGCTCGGCTTCATGCGGTTGCCCGCACCACCATGTCGCGATGTTCGGCAGCAGCAATTGTTCCCCTGTCAGCCGCCGCGCCAGTGCCGGCAGAAACGCCGACATCGCCGCCGATTCGATCACCCCGGCGCCCGGCGCATTGGCGATCACCGTATTGCCGGCCGCCATCGCATCCATCAGCCCCGGAACCCCGATCGCGGATTGCGAATCGAACGCCAGCGGATCGATGAAGCGCGTATCCATGCGCCGCCACAGCGCATCGATCCGCTTCAGCCCTTCGATCGTCCGCACGTAAAGCTGCTGGTCCCGCACGGCGAGGTCTTCACCCTCGACCAGCAGGAACCCCAGATAGCGGGCCAGATGCGCCTGTTCGGGATAGCTTTGATTATACCGTCCCGGCGTCAGCAATCCGATGCGCGGATCGCTGCGCTGGCACGCCGCCGCCAACCCGTCGCGGAACGCGGCAAAGAAACCGGCATGGCGGCGGATGTTCAGTTGCTTGTACAGCGTCCCCATCACCCGCGACGCCGCGATGCGGTTTTCCAGCGCATAGCCGGCACCCGACGGCGCCCGCGAATAATCGGCCAGCACGCGCCATTCGCCATCCGGCCCGCGGCCCAGATCGGCGGCATAGGTTTGCAGGCGGTGGCCGCCGGGCACTTTCACGCCGATCATCGATCGCCAGAAATGCGGGCTGCCGGTCGCCATCACCGCCGGCAAGGCGCCATCGCGGAACAACGCCTGCCCGCCGAACATGTCGTCCAGTATCTTGTCCAGCAATTCAGCGCGCTGGGCCACGCCCTGCTCGATCCCGCGCCATTCATCCTCGCCGATCAGCAGCGGCATTACCGATAGCGGCCAGTGCTTTTCATGCTCTTCGCCCGGCAGGCGAAATGCCGTGCCGATTTCCACCACCTGCCGGTTGATGCGGTCCTGCAACCGCATCAGATTACCATCGGACAGGCCGGCCATCCCTTCCAGCAACTGGCTCCACCAGCGCGCGCCGCGCCCGGTATCGCCACGCAACACATCACCGCTTGTCGCGCGCGGCAGATAGGATGCAATCCACCCTTCGCCCCAACCCGGCAGACCCGGCAATTGCGCCATTCGCTCTCTTTCCTTACCGCCCGGCGCGACCCGCCCGGCCCGTCACCCATCTATCCCGCGCCCGATCGGCACGGAACCGTTTTCACCTGGTCGATCGTCAGGCCTAGCTCACTCCACACCCTTCTTCTTCGTCACCCTGAACTCGTTTCAGGGTCCACCGTGCCAAACCCACCGCCAGCGCGAGTGGAGAAATGGATGCTGAAACGAGTTCAGCATGACGGGTCGAGAACGAACAACCCCGAGCCACGTCAGCGCCTCCGTCACACGCCCTGCTTATTCGTCATCCTGAACTCGTTTCAGGATCCATCGCGCCACACCCACCGCCGGCACGCGTGGAGAACGAAAGCACCCTCATCCCACCCCCGGCCCCGGCGTCCGCAAATCCAGCGTCATCGGAAATTCGCCGGATCGTTCGGGCAGCGGCATCGCCACCGTCCCCGGCGTATGGCCATGCGGCTGAAACCGCGCCTTGCGCCGTGCTTCGGCTTCATAATCGTTGATCGGCGCCACATCATAGGTCCGCCCGCCGGGATGGGCGACATGGTAGACGCAACCGCCCAGCGATCGGCCGTTCCAGCGATCCAGCACATCGAATGTCAGCGGCGCATTGGCCGGCAGGCGCGGATGCAGGCAATTGGCCGGTTCCCACGCTTTATAGCGCACCCCGCCCACCATCTGGCCCGGCGTGGCCGTCCCCACCGGCACCATCGGCACGGCACGGCCGTTTACCGCCACCACATGGCGGCCCGGCACCAGCCCGGTCGCCTTCACCTGCAATCGTTCGGTCGAACTGTCGACATGGCGCACCGTGCCGCCGATCGCCCCGGTTTCGCCCAGCACGTGCCACGGTTCCAGCGCGTGCGACACTTCCAAGGTCACGCCACCGGCCATCACGCTGCCATGCACCGGAAAGCGGAACTGGCGCTGCGCTTCGAACCAGGCCGGGTCGAAATCATATCCGGCGGCGCGCAGATCCCCCAGCACATCGCTGAAATCCGCCCACACGAAATGCGGCAGCATGAACCGATCGTGCAGCGCCGTGCCCCAGCGCACGAACCCGCCCTGCTGCGGTTCGCGCCACAGCCACGCGATCAGCGCGCGCATCAGCAATTGCTGCGCCAGGCTCATCTTCGGTTCGGGCGGCATTTCGAACCCGCGAAACTCCACCAAACCCAGCCGCCCGGTCGGTCCGTCGGGCGAAAACAGCTTGTCGATGCAGATTTCGGTGCGGTGGGTGTTGCCGGTCACGTCCACCAGCAGGTTGCGGAACAATCGATCGACCACCCATGGCGCGGGCGCCGCCCCCTCACCCGGCATCGGCACCTGCGCCAGCGCGATTTCCAATTCGTACAGCCCGTCATGCCGCGCCTCGTCGATCCGCGGCGCCTGGCTCGTCGGGCCGATGAACAGGCCGGAAAACAGATAGGACAGCGATGGGTGGCGCTGCCAGTACAGGACAAGGCTTTTCAACAGGTCCGGCCGGCGGATGAACGGGCTGTCGTTCACCGATTGGCCACCGAACACCAGATGGTTGCCGCCGCCCGTGCCCACCGATCGCCCGTCGACCATGAACTTGTCCGCCGTCAGGCCGCATTCGCGCGCCGTCTGGTAAAGCGTTTCGGTCAGGTCCACGGCGTCGCGCCACGACGCCACCGGCTGCACGTTCACCTCGATCACGCCGGGATCGGGCGTGACCTTCAGCACCAGCAGGCGCGGATCGGGTGGCGGCGGATAGCCTTCGATACGCACGGGCGTTTGCAGCGCCTCAGCCGTCGCCTCCACCGCCGTGATCAGGTCCAGATAATCTTCCAGCGCCTCTACCGGCGGGATGAACACCGCCAGATGGCCGTCCCGCGCCTCCACGGTGATCGCGGTGCGCACCGCCCCTTCGATGATCTTCTGTTCGACGCGATCCTGCGCAGGGTGGCCGTCGGGCGCATCGCCCACCCGCTCCACCCGCTGCTGGCGATAATCGGGCAGCGGTTCGCGCGGCTCGCCGGTGTCGCGCGCATGGATATAGGGGTAATCGGATGGCGGCACATATGGCAGCGCCCCCAGCGGCAGGCGGTATCCCAGCGCGGAATCGCCCGGCACCACGAACAATGGGCCACGCCGCGTCCGCCACCGTTCGCTTCGCCAGCCGCGCCTGCTGGCGCGCGGGGTGCCCGGCATTTGCGCCGCCTGCCAGCGTTGTATCGGCAACACATAGCCGGCGGGCTGCGACAGCCCACGCTGGAACGCCTTCACCATCCGCGCACGCGCTTCGGGGTCGTCGATCTTCGGATCGGCCGGATCCACATTGTCGGGCAGCGCCGCTTCCTTCACCGCCCACTCCAGCCCGTCTTCATATGCGGGCTGAACATTCCGGCCGTCTATTTCCAGATATTCAGATAGTAAAATCAAGAAGTTATGCGCCGATCCTTCAGCCATTTCTCCGCCAATGGCGGCGATCAATCCGGCATCCCGCCAAACCGGCACCCCATCAGCCCGCCAATAGATCGAATAGCCCCAGCGCGGCAGGCTTTCCCCCGGATACCATTTGCCCTGCCCGTGGTGAATCAGCCCTCCCGGCGTAAACTTGTCCCTCAACCTGCGGATCAGCCGGTCGGCAAAGCCCGCCTTGGTCGGCCCCACCGCATCGGCGTTCCACTCGGCCGCCTCGCTGTCGCCCGCCGCCACGAAGGTCGGCTCGCCGCCCATCGTCAGCCGCACATCCTGCGCGATCAGGTCCACATCCACTTGCTCGCCCAGCCGGTCCAGCGCGGCCCAGCGTTCGGGCGTGAACGGCGCCGTGATCCGCACCGCTTCGGCGATCCGCTGCACGCCCACCTCGAAATGGAAGTCCGTCTCCGCCCGGCCCAGCAACGCGCCCTCGATCGGCGTGGCGGATCGGTAGTGCGGTGTCGCCGCCAGCGGGATATGCCCCTCGCCCGCGAACATCCCCGATGTCGCATCCAGCGCCACCCAGCCGGCCCCGGGCACATAGGCTTCGGCCCAGGCGTGCAGGTCCACCACATCTTCGGCCACCCCCGCCGGCCCGTCGATCGCCACGACATCCGGCCGCAACTGGATCGAATAGCCCGATACGAAACGCGCAGCCAAACCCAGCCGCCGCAGCAGTTGCACCATCAGCCATGCACTGTCGCGGCACGATCCGGTGCCGATCGTCAGTGTCTCCTCGGGCGTCTGCACCCCCGGCTCCAGCCGGATGACATAGCCCACCTTGCCCTGCACCGCCCGGTTCACATCCACCAGAAAATCGATCGTCCGCGCATCCGCGTCGGCGAACTCCGCAACAAGCCGTTCGAATAAGGCGCCTTGCGGCTCGACATCGAAATAGGCGGCCAGGTCCGCCCGCAGGGCCGGGGCATAAGTGAACGGCCGCCGCTCGGCATAATCTTCCACGAAGAAATCGAACGGGTTCACCACCACCAGATCGGCGATCAGGTCCACCGTCACCGAAAACTCCTCCACCTTTTCGGGGAAGGTTATTCGCGCCAGCCAGTTGCCGTGGGGATCCTGCTGCCAGTTGATGAAATGATTTTCGGGTGCAATCCGCAGCGAATAATTGTTCACCGCCGTCCGGCTGTGCGGCGCCGGCCGCAATCGGATCACCTGCGGGCCCAACTGGACCGGCCGGTCATAACGGTAGGAGGTAATGTGATGCACTGCCGCCTGGATCATGAAGGGAGTGGATCACATTCCCTTGTGCAGCGCAACATTCTCCTCGATCCGGTATCGCGCTTGTGCACGGTCACGGTTCAATCACCGAAAATGATGCGCTAAGGCAGGGTCATGACATCCGATCCCTTTGCCCTGTTCGACAGCTGGTTCATCGAAGCACGCGCCAGCGAGCCGAACGACGCCAACGCCATGGCCATCGCCACGGTTGCGCCCGATGGCCAGCCATCGCTGCGGATGGTGCTGCTGAAAGGGCATGATCCGCGCGGCTTCGTATTTTATACCAATCTCGAAAGCCGCAAGGCGGGCGAACTTGGGACGACGCCGCGCGCAGCCTTGCTCTTCCACTGGAAATCGCTGCGCCGCCAGATTCGTATCGAAGGGACCGTGGAACGGGTGAGCGATGCGGAAGGCGACGCCTATTTCGCCACGCGCAGCCGCGATTCGCAGCTTGGTGCGTGGGCGTCCGATCAATCCCGCCCTTTGCCGGACCGCGCCACGTTCGAAGCGCGATATGAAGCAATGGTCGCGCGCTTCGCCGGGCAGGATGTCCCCCGGCCACCGCACTGGTCCGGCTTTCGCGTGGTGCCCGATCGCATCGAATTCTGGCAGGATCGCGCCCACCGCCTGCACGAACGCAACCTCTACGTCCGCGATGGGAACGATTGGACGACGGGCATGCTGTACCCATGAGCCGCACGATCCCGCTTGCCCAGCGGGCTGCCCTTGCCAGCGTCGCGACGGCCTGTCTGCTGCTCGCGCTGAAATCCTATGCGGCGTTCCAGACGGGCTCGGTCGCCATGCTCGGTTCGCTTGCCGATACCGGGCTGGATCTGGTCGCATCGCTTGTCACCCTGTGGGGCGTCCACGTCGCGGCCACGCCAGCCGACGACAATCACCGTTTCGGCCACGGCAAGGCCGAGGCGCTGGCCGCCCTGTTCCAGGTCGCGCTGATCACGCTTTCGGCCGCCGGCATCGGGTGGCAGGCCGTGACACGGCTGATGCATGGCGGCAGTACGGCGCATGCCGAATATGGCATCGGCGTGTCGATCATCGCGTTGATCCTCACCTTTGCCCTGATCGCCTATCAACGCCATGTCGTGCGCCAGACCGGCAGCCTCGCCATCCGCGCCGACAATGTACATTACCAGTCGGATCTGCTGCTCAACGGATCGGTGATCGTGGCCATCATACTCGATCAATATCTGGGCTTCAGCGGGGCCGATCCGGTATTCGGCGTGCTGATCGCATTGTGGCTGGCGTGGGGTGCATGGGGATCGGCCGTCACCGCGATCCACCAGTTGATGGACAAGGAATGGCCCGAGGAGCGGCGCCAGAAGTTTCTGATGGTCGCCGCTCGCCACCCCGAACTGCGCGGCATTCACGATCTGCGCACCCGCACGAGCGGCGCGCATGATTTCGTCCAGTTCCATGTCGATGTCGCGCCGGACATGACGGTGGCCGATGCGCATCGCGTGATGGAAGAAGTGGAAGCACGGCTCGCCGAAGACTTTCCCGGCGTGGAAATCCTGATTCATCCGGACCCACAGGGATATGTCCGCCCCGGTGATCGCGCCTGAATAAAATGGCGCGGCGCCCCTTCCCCGCAAGGAAAGGGACGCCACAATCAGCCGAGGCTTTTTGATGCCTGTTCGAACACGTCCTTTGACAGCCCCGGCGTCGCCAGCACGCGTTCCAGTTCCGCCCTCATCAGGCCCGCCCGCGCCGTATCGAACCGCCGCCAGCGGCCAAGCGGCGGTATCAGCTTGGCCGCAGTCTGCGGGTTGAGCTTGTCCACCGCCAGCACGAAATCGGCAAGGAAGCGGTAACCGCGCCCGGATGCCGCGTTGAAATGCTTCTGGTTCATCGAAAACGCCCCGACCAGCGATCGGATGCGATTGGGATTGGTCAGCGTGAAATCGGGGTGCCTGGCCAGCGCCTCGACCACCTCGATGGTGTCGTCGCGCGTGGAAAAGGCCTGCGTGCTGAACCATTTGTCTATGACGAGACCGTTGTCGCGATAGCGATCATAGAACATCTGCAACGCTTCGGCCCGTTCCGCCCACGCGCTGTTGGCAAGCGTGCCGAGCGCGCCCTGTCGATCGGTCATGTTGTCGGCGTCGCGGAACTGGCGGAACGCAATCACCGACGCATCCTCCGCGCCGCTCGCCGCCATATAGCCCAGCGCCACCGTCTTCAGCCGCCGAAGCCCCTTTGCCGCCGGATTATAGTCATACCGATTGGCGTGGGTCTTGGCATAAGAGGCGCGCCATTCGTCCTCCAGTTCCTGCCCCAATTCCTGCCGCAACGCTTCGCGCGCGGCGTGGATCGCATCGGGATCGACCACCGCCATCTGATCACCGATGAAAGATTCGCTGGGAAGCAGCACCGCTTCGGCGATGAACGCCGCATCAAGCGCGGAATTGCACACCGTTTCGCGCACCGCGTCGATCACGGCGCGATGGTCCGGCTTGCCGGTTGCAACCGCGCCGACCAGCGTGTTGACCATCAGTTGCTGCATCGCTTCGTAGCGGGCGAAGGGATCATTATCCTGCGCCGACAGGAAGGCGAGGTCCGCCGACGACCGATCGGTTTCCACGATCACCGGGGCGGAAAAGCCGCGGTTGATCGACAAGATCGGCCGTTCGCCAATCCCTTCGAACAATATTTCCTGATGTGCGCCCGCCAGCATCACCAGCCGTTCGCCACCGAAAATCTGCCCGGTCACTTCGCCATACAGCGCAACGCGCAGCGGCACCGGCATCGGCTGCTTGTCCGGCTGGCCGGGGGTTGGCGGCACCATCTGTTCCAGGGTCAGCCGCGCCTGTCCGCCGGCCGGTTCATGCACCAGCGATGCCTTGATCCGGGGCGTTCCCGCCTGCGAATACCATAGCCGGAACTGGCCGAGATCGACGCCCGAGGCATCCTCCATCGCGGTCACGAAATCCTCGCAGGTCGCCGCCTGCCCGTCATGCCGATCGAAATAGAGGTCGGACCCTGCACGGAACTTGTCCGGCCCCAGCATCGTGTGGAGCATCCGGATCACTTCGGCGCCCTTGTTGTAGATCGTCGCCGTATAGAAGTTCGATATCTCCATATAGCTTTCGGGCCGGATCGGGTGCGCCAGCGGCCCCGAATCCTCGGGGAATTGCGCCGCGCGCAACGTCCGCACATCCTCGATCCGCTTGACCGCGGCCGACCCCTGATCCGCCGAAAAACTCTGGTCGCGAAAGACGGTGAAGCCTTCCTTCAGTGACAGCTGGAACCAATCGCGGCAGGTGACCCGGTTACCCGACCAGTTGTGGAAATATTCGTGCGCGACGACGCCGGCCACGCCATCATAGTCCACGTCCGTCGCGGTATCGGGGTCCGCCAGAATATAGCGAGAGTTGAATATGTTAAGGCTCTTGTTTTCCATCGCGCCGAAGTTGAAATCGGCCACCGCGACGATGTTGAATTCGCCCAGATCATATTCGCGGCCATAGACTTTTTCGTCCCACGCCATCGATGCCTTCAGCGCCGCCATGGCATGTTCGGTCTTGGGCAGGTCCTGCGGGGCCACCCAGATGGCAAGGTCCACCGGCTTGCCCGATCGGGTGGTGAAACTGTCGCGATTGGCCTGCAGATCGGCCGCGACCAGCGCGAACAAATAGGTCGGTTTGAAGAACGGATCGCGCCATTCGGCCCAATGCTTGCCATCCGCCAGATCACCCCCGCCGGTGCGATCGCCGTTGGACAGCAGCACCGGAAAACGCGCCTTGTCCGCCTCCATCCGCACCACATAACGGCTCAGCACATCGGGCCGATCCGGGAAGAAGGTGATGCGGCGAAAGCCTTCCGGCTCGCACTGCGTGCACAGCATCCCGCCCGAAGCATATAGCCCCATCAACTGCGAATTGGCTTCGGGCGCGATCGCCACTTCGGTTTCGATGGTGTGCGCATCGCCCGGCAGGTCGATTAGCAGGGTCGCGCCGTCCATCCGCCACGCATCCGCCTGCGGTTCGCCGTCGATCCGCACCGCAACCGGGATCAGCCCATCGCCGTCGAGCTTCAGCGGATGCCGGTGCCCGCCATTGCGCTGAACGGACAGCTTCGCGCGCACCCGCGTCGCGGCAGCATCCAGATCGAAATGCAGTTCGACATCGGGCACCAGCCATTCCGGCGGCCGATAATCTTCGCGGTGGATGACAGGCGGCGGGGCCGCAGCGGCATTTTGAGCGTCAAGCATGGCCATGGTGTACGCTCCCGATTCGGCGGATGCCAGTCAGTTGAGAGTATCCGTGGTGTCTTCGCGCATCTACAAGTACGGCATGTCCCGTATCCTGATATTCGGCCCCGGCTACACGGCGGGCCGCATCGCCAGCGCGCTGGCAGGCGAAGGCTGGCGCGTCGTCCCCGTTACCCGCGACGCGATGGACGATCACGCTGCGATCGCAGCCGAAATTGCCGCCGCGACGCATATCCTGTCCTCGGTGCCGCCTGCCGGCGACGCCGATCCGGTGCTTGTCCGTTATGGCGCGCTCCTCGCCACCGCGCCCGCACGCTGGATCGGCTATCTGTCTTCCACCGGCGTCTATGGCGATGCCGGCGGCGCGTGGGTCGATGAAAGCGCGCCAACCGGCAGCGGGCGGCGCTCGGCCCGCACCCGCGCCGATGCCGATTGGCTTGCCCTCCACGCACAGGCGCGCGTGTTTCGCCTGCCCGGCATCTACGGCCCCGGCCGCTCCGCCCTCGATCGCGTGGCGCAAGGGGCCGCCCACCGCATCGTCTTGCCCGGCCAGATCTTCAGCCGGATCCATGTCGACGATATCACCGCCGCCGTCATCGCCAGCATCCGGTGCGGCCCACCCGGCGCATACAATATCGCCGATGATCGCCCCGCCGGCCAGAATGCGGTGATCGAATATGCCTGCGATCTTCTGGGCCTGCCCCCGCCGCCATTGCAGACGCTGGACGAAGCCCGGCTATCCCCGGCGGCGCGCGCTTTTTATGCCGAAAATCGCCGCGTGGCCAACGGCAAGGCCAGGCGGTTGCTCGGCTGGCAGCCGCTCTATCCGGATTATCGCGCCGGGCTGCGTGCCCTCAATGCGATCACCAGCCCGGCCAGGGTCAGCAACCCGCCCGCCGCCGCCAGCACGCTCCAGCGATAGCCTTCGAACATCGTCGACAGGCCCATCGCCAGCACGGGGATCACCACGCTCGAATACGCCGCCCGCGCCGGCCCGATCGCGCGGACCACGCCGAAATATAAGGGGAAGGTCAAAGCCGATCCGATCACCCCAAGGTAGAGGATGCCGGCGGTATATTCCGGTCGCGAATCGAAGCTGGGCGGCCCGACCGTCACAAACCCCAGCAGCGCATTGGCCAATGCGCCCAGCGCCATGCCCCACGCCAGCACTGCCACCATCGGCTGGCGCTTGGCCGCTTCGGCCCCCTGAACGACATTCGCGGTGGAAGCCGAAAGGACACCGAGCAGGGTGAAACCGATCCCCAGCGCCACCGCATCGCGGCCCGCCGGCCCCGCCGCCAGTTCATGGACGAACAGCAATGCGATGCCGGCGCCCGCGACGGCCGACCCCGCGATGAAACGCCAGGACAGCCCCTGCCCGAGAAAAATCCTCCCGAACACGGCGTTGGGTACGACAAGCAGCGCAAACACGACCGCCACCAGCCCCGACGTGACATAATGTTCGGCGCGATAGACGAAGTTGAAATTGAACACGAACTGGGTGAGGCCGACGACCGCCGCGATCAGCCAGCCCTCGCGCGTCAGCCGCAACGGCTTTCGTGTCGCCAGAGCATAGATGAACATCGTCACCGCGCCGACACCGAAACGATAGGCGACGGACCATGTTGGCGGAACAACCGCCAGCTGATCGCGGATGACCAGCCAGGTCGAACTCCAGATCAGGGTGACGATCAGCAGCGGCAGGAACACACGCGCCTGCGCGGTGGAATGCAACGGGGCTTCACTCATAATGCGGCAAGGGCCTTCGCCAGCGCGGCAACCTCGTGCTCGGGCTGGCTCCACGACGTTACGAAACGCGCCTCGTTTGGCGCCCAGTCGTAAAAATCGAAACCCTGCGCCCGCAACTGCGCGGCTTCGTCCGCCGTTATCGCCAGGAAAATCTCGTTGGTCTGAACCGGATGAACCAGCCGGCCAGCGCCGGCCGCAGCCGCAATCCGCGTCGCCGCCTGATTAGCCGCCGCCCCGTTGCGCAGCCACAGATCATCGGCCAGCATCGCGTGGATCTGGGCCGCCAGATAGCGCCCCTTGGACAGCAGATGCCCCGCACGCTTGCGCCGGATCGCCACATCGGCGGCCAGTTCCGGCTTGAAGAAGATCAGGGCCTCGGCCGACATCCCGCCATTTTTGACGAAACCGAAACTCAGCACATCGACACCAGCCCGCCATGTCAGGTCGGCGGGCGAACATCCCAGATGCGCCACCGCATTGGCGAAACGCGCGCCATCCATATGCAGCCCAAATCCGCGCGCCCGCGCCAACGCGCCGATCGCCGCCACCTCATCGGGCGTATAGACCAGCCCATATTCGGTGGCGTTGGTGATCGATATCGCCGCCGGCTGCACGCGGTGGACATCGTTGGCGATCAGATCGATCACCGCCGTGATCGACGCCGGGCTCAGTTTTGCCCCCTCGCCTTCTGCTGCCAACAATTTGGCGCCATGGGTGAAAAATTCCGGCGCGCCCGCCTCGTCATTGTTGATGTGCGCATCGCGATGACAGACGATCCCGCGCCATGGCGGGCACAAGGCCCCCAGCGCAAGCGCGTTCGCCGCCGTTCCTGTCGACACCCACAAGGCGGCGACACGCGTTTCAAACAGGGTGGAAAAGGCATCATCCAGTCCCCGGCTCAGCGAATCGCCATCATATGCGGTGTCGACGACATTGGCCGCCGCCATTGCCGCCAGCACGGAATCCGCAACCGGCGCGGCGTTGTCGGAAAAGAAGCGCATGCCATGCCTTTCGACGGAGACAGCTAGCCGGTCAATCGGGCTTCTGTCGCTTAGCATCTGTCAATTACGAATTTTCCGACAGATTAGTGCCATGTTCACTATGTTTGACTTGCAGGACGGGCTATCGGGCGGTTTCGGCTCGCATCGTGCAGTCCGGACAGGCCAGGAACCCATGTACGCAGCGCGACCAGAGAATGAGCCGCCATCGCACACCAGCCTTTTCGCCGATATCGGCAATATGCTGGTGACGAACGGGCTCGATCCGTCACCGGCCCATTACGAACTGCTCTATCGATATTTCACGGCTGGCGACGCGCTGCTCGTGGCGGCGGTGAACGATGCGATCCGCCAGCATGGCGTGTTGACGGCGGCCATGGCCGCCACGATCGCGGCCCAGCGGCGTACCGAATTGTCGGCGACGGAATTGGGCCGCATGGCCGATGAAGCCCAGCGCCGGCTCGGATCGCTGGCGTCCATCGTCGATCGGTCCGGCCAGGACGCCCGCGATTATGGCGATGCCCTGGCGCGCAACGTCGATGCCCTCGAATCAGGTCCTCGTTCCGAAGCGCTGGTCGCCCTGATGTCGCTTACCCGGTCGATGATCGACAAGACGCGCAGCGCACGCGAGGAATTGCAGCGCACGGCCGGAGAAATTTCCGTGCTCAGGGAAAATCTCGCCGAAGCGCGCAAGACCGCCGAAACCGACGCGCTGACCGGCCTGCCCAATCGCCGTGCGCTGGATATCAAGATGCGGATGGCCTTCGAAGCCGCCCGCGAACAGGGCAAGCCGCTGTCGATCGCCATTTGCGACATCGATGCCTTCAAGGCGATCAATGATCTTCACGGCCATCAGCTTGGCGACAAGGTGATCCGGTTCATTGCGGGGTCCCTGTCGCGCCATGCTTCCGACCGGCTTTATGTCGCCCGCTATGGCGGCGAAGAATTTGTGATGCTGTTCGAAGACATGTCGGTGCAGGCCGCCGCCGATCTGATCGACGGCATCCGCAACGAGATCGCCTCGCGCGAATTCAAGGTTGCGGAAACCGGTCGCCCGATTGGCCGGCTTACCTTTTCCGCCGGCGTCGCGGCGATGGACGGCCGCAAGGGGCCGGCCGCCACGCTCAAAAGTGCCGACACCGCCCTCTACCGCGCCAAGAACGAAGGTCGGAACCGGGTGTGCATCGCCGAATAAGCGCAAGGTTAAACGGTCGTTAGCCAGTGACGCCTATAATGTCCTCGCGGCCGGACCGCCGTGAAGTTGGGGGACAAGATGAAACTGGAAATCGATGAAGATGTCTTCGCGCCGTCACAGGCGCAAAATCCGGCGTTCCACGAACAGCGCCGCCACGGCCGGCACCGCGTGATGCTGTCCGCCAAGCTCCACACCGCGCAGGGCGCCTCGACCGCCGTCCTGCTCGATCTTTCCGAAGGCGGCGCGCTGGTCGCCTGCCCCATGCCGCTTGCCCAGGGCACCCACGTCGTGCTCACGCGCGGCCGGCTTCAGGCCCATGCCGTCATCGCGCGCGTCCAGGGCCGGCGCTTCGGCCTGACATTCGATGAACCGCTCGCCCCGGCCATGGTGACGGACGTCGTGACCCCGGTTGCGCGCTGGGCCAACTGAAACCCATAGGCCGCACCCCGAAAATTCGCCTTGGCGGCTGCGGCCGGAATCTCCTCCGCTGCCGCCGCCCGGGCGCGCCATATCGCACGATCCGTCGAAAGCTGGCCCCGTCAATCTCTGCCATGGTTGATCGCCGCCCACTCATTCCCTAGACGGGCCGGCGAATCCCCACTCCCCAGAGAAAGCGGACACTCCATGGCCAAAATCACCGTGAAGACCCCGATCGTCGAACTCGACGGCGATGAAATGACCCGGATCATTTGGCAATGGATCCGTGAACGCCTCATCCTGCCCTATCTCGACCTCAAGATCGAATATTACGACCTGTCCGTGCAGAAGCGCGACGAGACGGGCGACCAGATCACCATCGACAGCGCCAAGGCGATCCAGAAGTATGGCGTCGGCGTGAAGTGCGCCACGATCACGCCGGACGAAGCCCGCGTCGAAGAATTCAGCCTCAAGAAGATGTGGAAGTCGCCGAACGGCACGATCCGCAACATCCTGGGCGGCGTCGTGTTCCGCGAACCGATCGTCATCAAGAACGTTCCCAGGCTCGTTCCGGGCTGGACCGATCCGATCGTCGTCGGCCGTCACGCTTTTGGTGATCAGTACCGCGCGACCGATTTCAAGGTGCCCGGCCCCGGCAAGCTGCGTCTCGTCTGGGAAGGCGACAATGGCGAAAAGATCGATGAGGAAGTGTTCCACTTCCCGTCGGCCGGTGTCGCCATGGGCATGTACAATCTCGACGATTCGATCCGCGATTTCGCCCGCGCCAGCATGAATTATGCGCTCGATCGCAAGTGGCCGCTGTACCTGTCGACCAAGAACACCATCCTCAAGGCCTATGACGGCCGCTTCAAGGATCTGTTCGAAGAAGTGTTCCAGGCCGAATTCGCGGACAAGTTCAAGGCCGCCGAAATCGTCTACGAACACCGCCTGATCGACGACATGGTCGCGTCCGCGCTCAAGTGGAGCGGCAAGTTCGTCTGGGCCTGCAAGAATTATGACGGCGACGTCCAGTCGGACACCGTGGCGCAGGGCTTTGGTTCGCTCGGCCTGATGACGTCGGTGCTGATGTCGCCGGACGGCAAGACGATCGAAGCGGAAGCCGCCCACGGCACCGTCACCCGCCACTATCGCATGCACGAACAGGGCAAGGCGACGTCGACCAACCCGATCGCGTCGATCTTCGCCTGGACGCAGGGCCTGCAGTTCCGTGGCAAGTTCGATGGCACGCCGGATGTGGTGAAGTTCGCCGAAACGCTCGAACGCGTCTGCATCGAGACGGTCGAAAAGGGCCACATGACCAAGGATCTCGCGATCCTGATCGGCCCGGATCAGCCCTGGATGACGACCGAACAGTTCTTCGAAGCGATCCGCGTCAACCTCGAAACCGAAATGGCGAACTGGAACTAAGCCAGTTCGAAACGAAAACCCCCGCCGGTCAGCCTGACTGGCGGGGGTTTTTCATATGCAACGAAGGCCAGGTTAACGCCCGGCCTTCGTTGCATCAATCAATCATGGCCGGTATGTCCGCCATGGCCGGCATGGTCATCGGCCGGGGCCTTTTCAGGGGCCGCCTTGCCATGATCCTTGCCATGATCCTTACCGTGGCCCTTATGCTTGTCGCAGCAGGCGGCCTTGCCGCCATCGGCCTTTTTCTCGCAGCAGGCGCCGGGCTTGCCGTCTTTTCCCGGCTGGCAGCAATCTTCCGCCGCATAAGCCAGGGTTGGCACCGCAAAGCCCATCGTCAGCGCGAGGGCGATCGTCTTCAGTTTCATGATAATCTCCATATCCTGCTTAAATTTCCCGGATGACTGGCCCGGCAGGACGTGGTGGGGGTATCGATGGCTGGATAACGAATCCGGCCAATGGCTGAATGGCCGACATGATCGGCGCAACCGGATCCATCGCAATATTTGCGGCCGCAATCAGGTGATCGGGCGTCGCGGGCGCGCACGCCATCATGCAGATCTTGGCACCGGCGACGGGCTTGGTTTCATTCGGGGTGCCGCCGTGACACGCCATCCCCTCATCCATGATCGCGGCCTGATCGACCGGCATCGCCATTGCCGGAGCACATCCCGGCCCGACACGCGCCACCAAAAGCACCGCGGCAATCGTCAGGGCTAGGAAGCGGCCGAATGGCATGGCAGGCTTTGTATGGTCACCGCGCGACATCGGCAAGCACGCGCCGATCGTTGCGGACTTGACGCCGAAACCTTTTCGAACGAGTATCCGAATGTGATTCGAGAAATATCCACCCAACGCCGCGCGATCGGCCGCCCTCGCTTGCTCACTCGCGACATGGTGATCGACGCCGCGATCGAAATCGGGCTGGCGGCGATCAGCATGAAACGCCTTGCTGAACATCTCGGTGTCGGCACTGCCACGCTTTATCAATATGTTGGCAGCCGGGACGAGCTATTGAAGCTCGCTGCGGCGCGCCAGGTGTCGTCCCTCGATATGGAGGAGACGGACGATCTGCACTGGTCGAAGTTTCTCGTGATCTTCGCCCAGGCGATCCAGGAACAACTCGTCCAGCAGCCGCAAATCATCGTCCAGTTCATCGATGCCGGGCTTGGGCCGGAAGTCGAACTCGAAGTGGCGGAGCGATTCCTGCAGGCGATGGTGGCGCGTGGCTTCACCCCGGAAGAAGCGCTCAACATCCAGATGCACATCGGCGCGCTGGCGATCGCCGGCGCCGTTGCAATTTGCCGCGAACGCGCCAGCCGCGCGCGGGGGCGTTCGTCCACCGCGCGGGTGCAGGCCGCCCTCACCCATTACGCACCGGAAGAACTGCCGCTGATCCGCCGCCACGCGGAACATTATTCTACCGAGGCTGAAACCATGCTCGCCAGGGTGATTGCCCCCCTGATCGAACGGATCGCCCGTGAGCGCGGAGAAGAATTGCCCGGGGACTGACGCATTCACCGCCCCTGCCCCGGCCAAAAGATCAAAAACGATAAGATCATAAGAGAGGACGAAAGGCATATGCAGGATTTCAAGGACAAGGTTGCGGTCGTAACCGGCGCCGCCAGCGGTGTCGGCAAGCAGGTCGCCCTGCGCCTTGCCAGGGCTGGGGCAAAGGTCGTGCTGGCCGATATCGAACCGGTCGCGCTGGATGCGGCCGTGGCCGAAGTAAACGCAGCCGGCGGCACCGCGATCGGCCACATCACCGATGTGTCACGCCGCGAAGCCGTCGATGCGCTGCGCGATCGCACGCTGGCCGAATTTGGCAAGGTGCACATCGTCATCAACAATGCCGGTGTCGGCGGCGGCGGCGGCCCCACCATCTGGGACACGCCGGAAAAGGCCTATCGCTGGGCGATGGACGTCAACTTCTTCGGTCCCTTGAACGGCATCCTTTCGTTCATGCCGTCGCTGCTGGCCCACGGCGAAGACGCGTTGATGGCGTCCACCTCGTCGGGTGCCGGCATCGTTTTCCCGCCGACCGGCGCGGCCTATTCATCGTCGAAGGCGGCGCTGATCGCCCTGATGGAAGTGCTGGCCTATCAGCTGCAATTCTCCGGCACCAAGGTTCGTGCCGCGATCCTGTTCCCCGGGCCGCATGTGGTGGACACCAACCTGTTCAGTTCGCACCGCAACCTGCAGAAAGAATATGATGATCCGGCCATCGCGTCGGGCGCCGGCATCAACAATGTCGATGAATTTCAGGCGGCGATGAAGATGATGATCGGCCATGAAGTGCCGCTCACCCAGCCCGAGGATTTCGCCGAGGAGGTCTATCAGTCGATCCTGCGCGACGATTTCTACATCCTGCCGCTGACCGACAAGACCAAGGATGCGATCCGCAAGCGCTACGACGACATGATCGAACGTCGCCAGCCTGCCATCCCGGATATGCTGTAAGGAGTTCGGAACGATGAACCAATATGCTCCCGTGGTGGAAGCCAACGCCTATCAGGACGTGTTCGACCGGCTGAACGCGCTCACCCCCGCGCTCGCCCGCACCACCGCCGCCGAACGCGCCGCCAAGCTGCGTGCGCTCTATCAGGCGGTTTACGATCTGCGCGCCGAAATCGGCCAGGCCGGGCTTGATGAGCTGGGCATGGATGGCAAGCTCCACCTGATCCCCTTGAAGGGCGAAATCGATTTCTTCTGCGAACGGCTGGAAAGCTGGATGGGCAATGAAGCAGTCGAAGACGTGCCCGCGCTGCAAGGGCGCAAGGCCTATGTCCATTGGGAACCCAAGGGCGTGGTGCTGCATCTGTCGACCTGGAACTCGCCGGTCCTGATCAGCCTGTCGCCACTGATCAGCATGATCGCTGCGGGCAATGCGGTGGTGCTGAAACCCTCCGAAGTAGCGCCTTTGTCCGCCGAGATGGTGCGGCAGGTGATCGAGAAGGCTGGCCTCGCCAACGAAGTCGCCGTCATCACCGGCGGCCCCGAAGTCGCCGGCGCGCTCCTGAAGCTGCCGTTCAACCATATCTGCTATGTCGGCAACAACCGCGTAGGCCGGCTGGTGATGGAGGCCGCCGCGCAGCATTTTGCCGGCGTGACGCTCGAAATGGGCGGCAAGAACCCCGCCGTCATCGAACGCGACGTCGATATCGAAGATGCCGCCTCGAAGATCGCCTTCGTCCGCCATCTCATCGCCGGCCAGGTCTGCCTGTGCCCGGATTATCTGATGGTCCATGAAAGCGTGAAGGACGCCTATGTCGATACGTTGAAGGCCAAGATCAACGCCTTCTACAACCCGGCCGGCGAAGGCTTCCAGGCTTCGGCCGATCTGCCGCGCATCATCAATGAACGGCACACCCTGCGGATCAAGGCGCTGATCGACGATGCCGTCGGCAAGGGCGCCCGCGTCCTGATGGGTGGCGAGGTCGATCCGGCGGCCCGTTTCGTATCGCCCACCATCCTCGACAATGTGACCGAGGATATGGAAATCTTCCAGGAAGAGGTGTTCGGCCCGGTCCTGACCGTCCACGGCTTCTCCACCCGCGAAGAAGCCGCCCGCGAAATCGCCAAGCGGCCCAAGCCGCTCGGCCTCTATGTCTTCACGCAGGATCGTGAAACCGCCGACTGGTACATCGAAAACACCCGTTCGGGCACGGCGGCGGTGAACAATGCCGCCATCCAGGCCAATATCGCGACACTGCCCTTCGGGGGATCGAACCACAGCGGCATCGGCCGGCTGGGTGGCAAGGCCGGTTTCCAGGAATTTTCCAACGGCCGCGCGGTCGTCGAAGATGCGCTGGATCCGTCACAGGGCGCGATGATGTTCTACCCGCCCTTCCCGCCGGAAGCCGCGATGTTCATCGAACATCTGCTCACGCCGGACACCTGAAAATGATCCGTCGCCCCGGCCACGCGCCGGGGCGGCCATCCTCTGCTATGCAGGAGGTTTTAATGGCAACTGTTCTCGACAAGCATACGGAACCCGCCGTCGCAGCCCCAAAAGCGCGCCCCGCGAGTGAAATCCCGGTGGTCCCAGGAATCCCATTTCTGGGCAATACCCTCGAAATGGCCAAGGATCCAGCCGCATTCTTCCTTCGCTGCTACCGCGAATATGGCCCGGTTTACCGGATCAAGGTGTTCGGCCGCGAATCCATCGTCATCGCCGGCCCCGAATCCGCCACCTTCATGACGACGCGCGAAGGCCGCGATTCCCTGCGCTCGAAGGAGTTCTGGGAAGGGCTGATCAATGAATATGGCGCGACGGAAACGATCACGTCGGTCGATGGCGAACGCCATATGCGCCTGCGGACGATGATGCGCGAAGGCTTCTCACGCGAAGCAGCCCAGGGCCAATATGATAATCTGCGCGACATCACCGATCGCGCGCTCGGCCGGCGCTGGGATGTCGGCACCAGCGTGCCGGTGGTCGAAGGCATGCAATATATGGTCGTCGAACAGCTCGGCATGCTCATGACCGGGCAGGCCCCGCTGGAATATGTGACCGACATCCGTTTCGCGATCCTCACGATCCTGAACGTGCTGGTCACGCGCCAGCGGCCCAAGATCATGCTGTACGATCCGCGTTTCAAAAAGGCGCGCAAACGGGTCGAAGAACTTGGCCACACGATGATCGCCGATTTCCAGCGCCGCGATGCCGAAGGCACGGCGCCGAAGAATCTGATCGCCGACATCATCCGCACCAACCGCGTCGACAAGGATCTGATGCCGGATCAGAATCTGATCCTTACCGTCACCGGCCCCTATGTCGCGGGGCTGGATACCGCGGCCAACACCATGGCCGCGTGCATTTACGGCATTCTCAAAAACCCCGAAACGCTGGCCCGCGTTCAGGCCGAAGCGGACGAACTGTTCACCAAGGAAACGCTGACGGAGGACGATATCCGCCGCCTGCCCGTCATCAACGGCGCGTGCATGGAAGCGATGCGGCTGTGGCCGATCGCCGTTGCCCAGATGCGCACCGCGACGCGCGATTTCGAATTTGCCGGCTACATCATCCCCGAAAACGAAATGATGTATATCGGCACCAGCGTGCCGCACTTCATGGAAGAATTTTTCCCTGACGTGAACAAGTTCGACGTCGATCGCTACCAGCGGCCGCGCGCCGAACATCTCCAGAAGGGGGCCTATTCACCCTTCGGCCGCGGCCCGCACAGCTGCCTTGGCCAGGGGCTGGCCGAAGTGCTGATGGCGATGAGCATTGCGCGCATCTTCCACCGGTTCGAACTCGCGCTGCCGACGCCGAACTATGTGCTCAAGACCAAAACATCGCCCACCCCGGGGCCGGCGATGGACTTTGCCGTCCGGGTTGTCCGCGAACGCCATCCCAGCGCCGTGTGACGCCCCTCCCCTCTCCCGCATGGCGCGGGAGGGGGGAACTCACCTCAGGCGATCGGCGTGCCAGCGCAGATGATCGTCCATGAAGGTCGCGATGAAATAATAGCTGTGGTCGTAGCCCGGCTGCATCCGCAGCGTCAGTGGAATGCCGGCGGCAGAACAGGCCTCCGCCAGCAATTCGGGCTTCAGCTGGGTTTCAAGGAAAGTATCCGCCGTCCCCTGGTCGACCAGCAGGTCCGCCACGCGGGCGCCATCGGCGATCAATGCGGTCGCATCATAATTCCGCCACGCCCCACGGTCCTGGCCGATATAACCGGTCAGCGCCTTTTCGCCCCAGGGGCAGCGCAGCGGCGATGCAATCGGCGCGAAGGCGGAGATGCTGCGATAGGCAGCCGGATTGCGCAGCGCGATCGTTAGCGCGCCATGCCCGCCCATCGAATGGCCCATGATCGCCTGGGCGCCCATATCCGCCGGAAAATGCGCCGCGATCAGTGCGGGCAGTTCGCGTTCGATATAGCTGCGCATGCGATAATGGGCGGCAAATGGCGCTTCGGTGGCGTCGACATAGAAACCCGCGCCCAATCCGAAATCATAGGCCGCATCGGCATCGTCGGGCACGCCTTCGCCACGCGGGCTGGTATCCGGCGCCACGAAGATCAGGCCCAGTTCCGCGCAAGCGCGTCGATATTCGCCCTTTTCGGTGACGTTGGCATGGGTGCAGGTCAGCCCCGACAGATACCAGACGACTGGCAACCTTGCCCCCGCTTCGGCTTGTGGCGGCAGGTAGACCGAAAATGTCATGTCCGTCCCGGTTTCCGCCGAAGCATGCCGGTACACACCCTGCACCCCGCCGAAACTGCGATTGCTGGAAATGGTTTCGATCGTCATCGCGCCTGCGCCCCATCACTCGTCCGCCGCGCCGACCGTTCGGTCGCGGCCCCGCAATATGGCTCCCTATCCGCTTATCCGTCCGCGCGCACCACCTAGCCAGGCCGGTGCCAAGGCAATATGCGTTGCCGCAGTAATTTTCCGGGAGGAGTGCACCGATGAAGACCCGCGCCGCCGTTGCGTTTGAGGCGAAGAAGCCGCTGGAAATCGTTGAGGTCGATCTCGAAGGTCCGAAGGCCGGCGAAGTGCTGGTGGAAATCATGGCGACGGGCATCTGCCACACCGACGCCTACACGCTCGACGGCCTGGACAGCGAAGGGATATTCCCGTCGATCCTGGGCCATGAAGGCGCCGGGATCGTGCGCGAGGTGGGACCGGGGGTTACCTCGGTCGTGCCAGGCGATCATGTCATCCCGCTCTACACCCCCGAATGCCGCCAGTGTAAATCATGCCTCAGCGGCAAGACCAACCTGTGCACCGCGATCCGCGCGACCCAGGGCAAAGGGCTGATGCCCGATGGCACGAGCCGGTTCAGCTACAAGGGCCAGCCGATCTTCCATTATATGGGCTGTTCGACCTTCTCGAACTTCACCGTCCTGCCTGAAATCGCGGTGGCGAAGATCCGCGAGGACGCGCCGTTCGACAAGAGCTGCTACATCGGCTGCGGGGTAACGACGGGCGTCGGCGCGGTGGTGAAGACGGCCAAGGTGACGCCGGGATCGAACGTCATCGTCTTCGGCCTTGGCGGCATCGGCCTCAACGTCATCCAGGGCGCGAAGATGGTGGGCGCCGACAAGATCATCGGTGTCGATATCAACGATTCCAAGGAGGATTGGGGCCGCAAATTCGGGATGACCGATTTCGTGAACCCCACCAAGGTATCCGGCGATCTGGTCGCGCATCTCGTCGCACTGACGGACGGCGGCGCCGACTATACGTTCGATTGCACCGGCAACACGCAGGTCATGCGCACCGCGCTGGAGGCCTGCCACCGTGGCTGGGGTGAATCGATCATCATCGGGGTTGCCGAAGCCGGCAAGGAAATCAGCACGCGGCCCTTCCAGCTTGTCACCGGCCGGGTGTGGAAGGGATCGGCATTCGGCGGCGCCAAGGGCCGCACCGACGTGCCGAAAATCGTCGACTGGTATATGAACGGCAAGATCGAGATCGACCCGATGATCACCCATGTGCTGAGCCTGGAAGAGATCAACAAGGGCTTCGACCTGATGCACGCCGGCGAGAGCATCCGCTCCGTCGTCGTGTTCTGATAACGATAAGGGAGAGGATGCCATGTTTTCGCATGTGATGGTCGGCACGAACGACATCGACAAATCGAAGACCTTCTACGATGCCGTGCTGGGCGCCCTCGGCGCGAAGCCCGGTTTCACCGACGATAAGGGCCGTGTGATCTACATGCACAATGGCGCGCTGTTCATGATCACCAAACCGATCGACGGCCAGCCGGCAACCCCTGCCAATGGCGGCACGATCGGCTTTGCGGCCACATCGTCCGACCAGGCCGATGCCTGGCACGCCGCCGGTATCACCCATGGCGGCACCACTTGCGAAGACCCGCCCGGCTATCGCGAAGGCGGGTTTGGCAAGCTCTATCTCGCTTATCTGCGGGATCCGGCGGGCAACAAGCTTTGCGCACTGTACCGCCCGGCATAATCGGCGGATCAGGCTCCGGCTCACGCCGGGGCCTGTATTGGCGGCAGCGGAAATCGAATAAGTGATCGCAATGATTTGATTAGATGCAGCTATTTTGAATATTGATTGTGAATTGCCCTCCCCAGCCATGCAACACTGCCGGGTTCGAAGCATCTTTTCGCATCGCAAGGTGCGCATAACACCATGAATCGGCAATTATCACGGGATGCAGGCCAAGCCAATTTTCAGGCTCCAACGTGATCTGCCACCTATTCGCGCAAGCCATCCCCTTCGGCGGCAACGCCAAGGACTTGTCCGGATCGCCTTCAGGCTCGCGCCTGTCGCGGGTGAAGTTCCGTTGACACGAAGATGGCACCCCTACCTCAGCTTGCAGGAGACCCGGCAAAAGCGGGGCGGTTCACGCCGACATCTGATCGATGGCGTGAACCCCATGGTCAGAACTGTATTCGCAGACCAACATTGCCCCTCAGCATATAGCTTTGGCCGAAATTGCGGAACGGGCTGCTGCCGGAAACTTCGCCATAGAGGGTGAGGCCGGTGGCCCAACCCATGCTGGCGCCCAGGCCAAGTTCGCCCCAGAGCCGCTCGTCAGCGCGATAGATCGGCGTGTCCGACACCAGCACGCTTGCACCGCCCAGCCATTCATAGTTGACGTTGACGAGTCCGTAGACATGGCTGCGGCCATTTTCTCTCATGCCCTGGTGATCGAGCGAGATCCCCCAGCGCGTCTTCAGGCTGTCCCCCTTGTCCGCCGCCACGATGGCGCCCGCCGCATCGGTGAAGCGATCGAAGGCGACATGGGAATAGACCATCTGGACCTGCGGCGTGATACTGAGCATGCCGCCGATCGACATGCGCTTGCCAGCCTCCACGCTGAACGCTTCCCCACGGCCGTCATGATCACGCGTGAGCATTCCAAGGATGCCTGACCTGAGGGTGCTGCTGTAGCGGCCGATCTGCGCCTGTCCGTCGAGATAAAAGCCCGTTCGGCCATACCAGGTCAGGGTCACGCCGGCGCCATAGCCGCTGGTCTTGATCGTGCCATTGCCGAAGGCCGAATCGATCTGGCTGTCGGCCGTGCCGTAGCTGGCGGTGATACCCGCCACGAGCCGCTCACCCTGATCGGTCCCGGCCAGCACCCGATCGACACCCAGTTGCGCCTTCCAGCTATTGATGTCCTGATCCGCACCGCTGGTCGAAAATGCCGCATTGGCGCGATCGAGGGTGCCTTCCATCCGCCCCCAGATGCCGCTGCCTTCCGGACCGGCGCCAGCCGCCCAACTCCGGTTGCCGATCCGCTGCTGGAGTGTCGGCAGAGTGTTGAGCGACTGCAGATTGGCGACATAGCCTTCATAGACGGGCACGCCGGGTTGGTAGAGCGGCGTCTGCCCGCTGTTACCACCCCCATCGGTCTGCCCCGGATCGATCAGCGCGGACCGCAGATACCAGTCGCCATCCGCGGGATTCACTGTCCCGCCCTGATAGAGGCGATAGCCATAGGCGCCCGCGATCACGGCCGGATCGCCGTGGAATACATAGTCGCCATTGAGCACGAAACGGCCGCTGGACGCGCCTGCCACATCGACGATCTTGATGCCTTCCGCCGTCTGCCCGCCAAGCCCGCCCCGGTTGATCACATCCACTTGGGTGGCGCCCGATGTCGCACCGTTGACCACGAGGCGGCTCGTCGGCGAATTGTCACCCCCCAGAACCGCGACGATTTCAAGGCGGCCGCCATTGCCGACATAATCGCCCTGGACGGTCAACGTACCCATGGCACCCTCAAAGCCCGGCGCGACGACGCCGCTATTGGTAAGGGTGCCGGCCTGGCCTGTGCCCACGAGCCGGCCGGCCGCGTTAACCGCCATGTTGCCGCGCATCAGACCATTGATGGCAAGCGTGCCGGCGTCCACCTTTGCAGCGCCGGAATAGCCGCTGCCATCGCCGGTGAAGACTAGCGTCCCCGCCCCTGTCTTGGCGAAGGCGCCGGAACCGAACAGGCTACCCGTGAGCATGAAGGTCGTCCCCGCCTCGGTCGCCACGGTTCCCGCCCCCATGAACGTAACGGTGCGATCGCTCGTCAGATTGGCAGTTGTATCCAGCGTGCCGCCGTCGAAGCTGAGGGGGCCGCTCGTCGCGCCGAGATTGGCGTCGGCCGAAATCCGGAGCGTGCCGCCATTGATTGCGGTGCCACCGGCATAGCTGTTGCTGCCGCGCAGGATCAGCGTGCCCGCGTCCGTTTTGACCAATTGTGCCGAGCCGGTGAGGTTGGCCGCAAGCGTGGCGGTCAGGCCTGCGTCGGTCGCCGCCCCTCCGCCGACCCGGATGATCGCCTGCGTGCCGATAAGGTCAAGCGGAGCGCCGGTGATGGTGTAGCCATCGACGGCGAACTGCATACCGGACGTGCGGACGGTGCCGAGGCCGTCGTCAACCGTGACGGTGCCGCCTGCGCCCTGGAAAATCGCAAAGGCGCCATCGGCATAGACGGCGTTCAACGCGCCATTGGCATCGGTCCAGTTGGTGTTGCCGGTGCCGTTCTGCCACACGCCGTTTCCGCCATTGACGGCCTGGTTGAACTTGGGGCCGGCATCGCCATCCCAGAAATTGAGCGCAAGGCCGCCGGTGTTCACCAGATTGACCTGGCCCGCGATCGATGTCTGGACGAAGACCGTGCTTCCGCTTGGCATCGTTCCCAGCGCAAGGCCATTGTCGGTGAGCATTCCGCCATAATCGAAGACGCGGTAGACGCCGGGGCCAAAGGTGCCGCCGCTGGGCACGCCGACATTCAACGTGCCATCCAGTATGAGGTTGCCGCCGACACTGGCCAGGTCGTTGAACGGACCTCCCACAATGTTGGCCTGGCCGAACTGCATCGACAGCTTCGAACCCGATGACAGCGATAGATTGCCGTTGATCGTAAGCGTGCCTGGCGCGCCATCGATGCCGCCGGGATCGAGCGTCGCGTCGTCGGCCAGCGCCACATTGCCACCGATCACGCCCCGGCCACCAAGGGTCGAACCGGCGGCGACGCTGGTCAGTCCCGTCGCGCCGCTCTGGTCGCCGTTCACGAACAGGCTGCCCGCCATGACGGTCGTTGCGCCCCGATAGCTGTTGTCGGCGGTCAGAACCGTCGTTCCCGGTCCCTGCTGCACTACGCCGCCGGCGCCTGTGATAGTGCCGGCGAAGGTCAGGGTGTTGGAACGGTTGAACGCCAACAGGCCGTCGTTCGTGACATTGCCGACGATGCTGCCGCTTGTCCCGCCATCGCCAAGCTGCAGCGTGCCCGCGTTGATCGTCGTGCCGCCGCCATAGCTATTGTCCCCGGTCAGGGTCAGCGTGCCGATACCGTCCTTGATCAGATTGCCGGCGCCGACGAAACGGGGCGAAATGCCGATATCGTGGCCATCGGTGTCGATAACCCCGCCATTTGTGCCGAGCGTGATATTGTGTGCGTCGAAATCGACAAAGAAATCGTCGGTGTCCTCTGTGGCGCGCAGCACGCCGCCGTCGATCGTGAGGTTCACCGTGCCGAGGCCGGCCCCGATCTGGCTGGTTTCCAGAATGGCGCGATTGGCCGCCGTGCCCTGCAGGATCAGGGTTCCGCTGGAGCCTCCCGTCACGCCGAGGGAGAATCCGCCCTCAGCCCGGACCCGCCCGCCATCCTCGATCGTCAGCGTGCCGGCCCCTAGGTTGCCGATGGTCATGGTGTAGTCTGTCACCCACCAATTCGACCCCGCACCGGTCACGACGGCGCTGCCATCGGCATTCGCGCCGATATAGCCCTGATTGCTGGTGACGCTCGCACCATCCTCGATGCGCAACGTCCCGGTGGCGAAGCTGCCTACGGTCAGTTGTCCCGCATTGCTCCATGCGCTTGCCGAACCGGAAACAACGACATCCCCACGCGCGCTGCTGCCGACAACGCCGTCGCCACTCGACACGGTGGCGCCATCTTCGATGCGCAGGCTTCCGATTCCGAACAAGCCTACGGTGATCCGTCCGCTGGCTTCCCAGGATGATCCTGCCCCGGTGATCAGCACCCGCCCCCCATCACCGCTATTGCCGCCGATGCCGCCGCTGGTGCTGACCGCTTTCCCGCCGCTGGTGATGTTAAGGATGCCGGCACCATCGTTCCCGATCGACAGGTCGCCACCGACGCGCACCAAGCCGCCGTCCTGGATGGTCAGTTCACCCGAGCCGGCGTCACCCACGCGAAGATCGCCCCTGTTGATCCAGGTCGCGCCGGTGCCGTTGGTGCCGCGCCCCGAGACGATGACCGTGCCTTGCGATCCGGCGTCGGCGCCAATGTAGCCCGTTTCATTGCTGACAAGAGCGCCGTCCATGATGCTTAGCGTACCAGTGCCGTCCTGGCCGATAACCAGATCACCGCCAATGGCCCAGGTCGAAGCATCGCCATTGCCGTCCTGCCCCGAGACGGTAACGTCTCCTTGGCTTCCCACGTCCAGACCGACAAAACCCACACCGGTGACGTTCACTACACCGCCGCCGTCTATGCCCAGCGTTCCCCGGCCGCTGGCGCCAACCCCGATGGCAAGGTCGCCATCGTTGGCCCAGGTCGATGCGTTGCCACTGCCGTCCGTGCCGGACACGGTAACCGCCCCTGTGGCGTCACTGCCGATGGTGCCGCTGTCATTGTCGACCGAGCCGCCGCCCGCGATGCTCAGCGTGCCGTCGCTACCGTCTCCGACAATCAAAGGCGCGCCGATCGTCCAGACCGGGCTTTGAACGGCGCCGGGGGTCAGCGCACCCGTGCCTGATACCGATTGCGCACTGGCCGGTCTGGCGCAGAGGGCAACGCAGACAAGCGCGGCAACCGCCGTCGACAGGAGCAAAGATTGGCGCGAGCCGGCCGGCTTCGCGCGATCCATCGATGTCGGCCTCACCATTTCAGTATCTCTCCCATGATACACAGCCGCCCACAGGCAGGGCGGCGCGCAGCCGCCGCCGCGTCGCAGGCAAACTGCGCCAGCAGCGAAGCCAGGCATGGCAGACACACGTCAAGTCACTGCATTTATTGAGAATAGATTGGCCAAGGTTAATCTTTTGTTGCTCATCGGTATCGTGGCTGGTCCGGCGCCATTGATCGGCGGGGGCAGGCGAACCCGCCCCCTCCCGTTTCACTTCGTCGTATAGCCCCCGTTGACGAGGATGGTCTGGCCGGTCATCCACCAGCCCTCGGACACCATGAAGCGGATATAGGGCACGATATCCTCGATATCGGTCAGGCCCGTCTTTGAGAAATTGGACAGTGCCGCCGCCGTCTTGTGATAGGCGACCGCATCGGCTCCTTCGGCGGGGTAGAAGAAGGATGTATCCATCGGGCCCGGCCCGATCGCCGTCACTGAAATCCCACGTTCGCCAAATTCCTTGGAAGCTGCACGCGTGAAATGCTCGACGGGTGCCTTCGTGCCAGCATAGGCGGCATAGAAAGGCGTGAACGCACCGAGCAGCGATGTAACGACCGTCAGCACCTTGCCATTGTCGTTAAGCTGTCGGCCTGCTTCCTTGAGAAAGAAGAAAGCCGTCTTCGAATTGACCGCAGTCATGCCGTCATATTCGTCTTCCGAAATCTCAACCATCGGCTTCTTCAGCACTTTGCCGACGGTGTTGATCGCGATGTCGATCCCGCCCATGGCGGCCTTGGCATCGGCAAATAATTTCTCGATCGCGCCGGCCGTGGACAGGTCCGCCTGGAACGCATGGGCCTGCGCGCCCGCCGCCTTGATCGCGGCAACCGTTTGCTCCGCATCGGCAGCGGTCGCGCTGCTGTTATAGTGAATCGCGATGGCTTGCGCGCCATGGAGGGCCAGATCGGCAGCGACCAATCCGCCCAGATTCTTCGCGCCGCCAGCGATGAGAACGGTTTTGCCCTTGATACTGTGATCGGTCATGCTTGTGCCTCCTGAAGCCCATGGAGCAGCATCCGGCTCCGTGGCGCAGAAGGTACGAATTCATATTATTGGTATAAAGCCGACCGATCTGACATGATATGTCGGTTATAGCGAACAATCGGGCATCTCATTGGACCGTATCGACCTGTTCAGGATATTTGCGCGCGTGGTCGAATGTGCGAGTTTCACCCGTGCGGCGGATATGCTGGGCATGCCGCGTTCATCGGTATCTGCTGCGATTCAGGAGCTTGAAACTCGGATGGGCGCGCGGCTGCTGAACCGAACAACGCGGCGTGTCACGCCGACACAAGATGGCCTTGTCCTTCAGGAACGCTGCCTGCGGCTGATTGCAGAAGTCGAAGATGTCGAGGGCCTGTTTCGTGAAGCCGTTTCGGGACCAAGCGGGCTGCTGCGCGTCGATGTGCCAGGCCGGATCGGCAGGCTCATTGTCGCACCCGCGCTGCCCGCATTCTTCGATCGTTACCCCAACATTGAGATCAGCCTGGGCGTCACCGATCGTGCGGTGAACCTCGTCGAGGAAAATGTCGATTGCGTCGTGCGTGTCGGAACGCTCGCGGATTCGCGCCTGATCGGCCGCACCGTTGGAGCCCTGCCACTGATCAACGTGGCCAGTCCCGCTTATCTGGCTGCTCATGGCATCCCGCTTGATCCGTCGGACCTCGATAGCCATCGGACGGTTCGCTACGCCTCACCTTCGACGGGGCGGATCGAGGAATGGGAATGGATGGAAGGCGGCGCGATCATGACGCGGGCGACGCATGGCAGCGTCATCGTCAACAGTGCGGAAGCCTGCATCGCCTGTTGCCTCGCCGGGTTGGGGCTGATCCAGATTCCGGCCTATGACGTGAAGGCTCATCTTGATGCTGGCGAACTGATTGAAGTCATGCCGGGACATCGCGCGGAACCGATGGCGATGACGCTGCTCTATCTCCATCGCCAGCATCTCTCGCGGCGCCTCGCGGTCTTTGCAGACTGGCTGGAGGAATTGCTGAAGCGGGAAACGCTGGTGGCCGATGGATCATTGCCATGGGTAACCGAGTTCGGCGCGCGCTGACGGCACCTCGCTGGTCGCGCGGGGCTGGGGCGGCCATGTTCGGGGGCCATATTCCGCGCCGATCCGGCAGCCGGACGCAACCTAAACCACTGCCGTGACACGTCTTTGGGGCGCCCAAGCAAAACTATATTGGAATCACTACTGAATTAGTAGATTTAATCCGTGCCCACCAGCAAAGGCGTTGGCGGGCCTCTGGCGAGTGTGATCTGCCTCCGTCTGAGTGGTCCATCGACTATGATAGTCTGGATCACGAAAGGGACGACGAATGCCGAGCAAGAAGCACAAGCCGGAAGAGATCATCGGCAAGCTGCGTGAAGTTGAGATCGTGCTGGCGCAGGGTGGAACGACGGCCGAAGCCTGCCGGCGCATCGCGGTCACCGAGCAAACCTACTACCGCTGGCGCAAGGAATATGGCGGTCTGAAGACCGACCAGGCGCGGCGGATGAAGGATCTGGAGAAGGAGAATCTGCGGCTTCGCCGGGCGATCTCGGACCTGACGCTGGACAAGCTGATCCTTCAGGAGGCCGCTCGGGGAAACTTCTGAGCCCCGCGCGGCGGCGACGCTGTATCGATCAGTTGCGGCGGGAGTTGCCAGTGTCCGAGCGGCGTATATGCCGGGTGCTCGGGCAACATCGGTCGACGCATCGCAAGGTGCCGCGCGGGGCGGATGATGAGGTGCGGCTCACCGAGGACATTATCGCACTGGCCAAGCAATACGGCCGCTACGGCTATCGCCGGGTGACCGCATTGCTGCGCGATGCCGGCTGGACGGTGAACCGCAAACGCGTTGAGCGGATTTGGCGCAAGGAGGGGTTGAAGGTGCCACAGCGCCAGCCAAAGCGGGGCCGGTTATGGCTGAACGACGGCTCGTGTATCCGGCTCAGGCCGGAATATCCAGGGCATGTCTGGGCCTACGACTTCGTCGAGGGCCGTACGCATGACGGGCGCAAGTTCCGGATCCTCACCATTATCGACGAGGCCAGCCGGGAGTGCCTCGCGCTTATCGTGGCACGCCAGCTCAAGCATGAAGATGTGCTGGCGGCTCTCGCTGACCTGTTCATCGCGCGGGGACCACCGGCTCATATCCGGTCGGACAATGGCGCCGAGTTTATCGCCACTGCCGTGCAGACATGGCTCGCCCAGATCGGCGTGAAGACCTTGTATATCGCGCCCGGTTCACCGTGGGAGAATGGTTATAACGAAAGCTTCAATGGGTCGCTCCGCGACGAACTGCTCAACGGCGAGATCTTCTACAGCCTCGCCGAGGCCAAGGTGCTGATCGAGGCCTGGCGGCGGCATTACAACACCGTTCGCCCGCACAGCAGCCTCGGCTATCGGCCGCCGGCCCCGGAAAGTGCGACACCGCCATTGCCGCCGTCCGGTTCCGCTTCGCTCCACCTACCGTCAGCAATGGCGGCGGAAGCAACAATGCACTAACAATCAAACCGGACCACTCGGTGGGGGCCGATCAAATGGGTGAATCCGAAACTCCATGTTTCGCCCAATGATCGCGCAGTTCGATTAACTGCTTTTGCGCCCGGCCCAAGGGAGCTGTGCGCATTGCCTCCATCAGAGGATTGGTTCTCTTGGTATCGTCGCCCAATCCACTTCCCTCGCGGCTCCCAAGATGAAGCGGGGAAACACGTGGGATGCGTGCTTGTCGGCTGGCCTGCCTATCCCCGGCGCTCAAGTTACGAGAACAGACGGGGAAAATTCAATAGGCAGCGCCTAGCCCACATCACGAAACCCGGGGAAATGAATCCTGATAATCAGGAAGTGCCACTTGTGCGCAGCGGCACAATGTCCGCCCCCTTGCGCAATTGATCCAGATAATCTGACCACCATTGCGCCATTTCCACTCGCTCTTTCCAGTGCGTGCCGCGATGATAGGCCGCGCGCACCTTGTCGGTATCGCCGTGAGCAAGCGCGCGTTCGATTGCGTCCGGGTTCCACTTGCCGCTTTCGTTCAAGAGCGTGGAAGCCATGGCGCGGAAGCCGTGCGCCGTCATTTCGTCGCTGGCATAGCCCAGCCGCCGCAGCACGGCGTTTATGGTGTTTTCGCTCATGGGACGGATGCGGGTGCGGATCGACGGGAACACGTAGCCGGCTGGCCCGGTGATGGCCCGTACTTCCCGGAACAGGTCAACGGCCTGCCGCGAAAGCGGAACATGGTGCGCCTTGCGCATTTTCATCTTGCCCGCAGGAATGATCCAGAGCGCGGCGTCCAGATCGATTTCGCTCCATTCGGCATGGCGCAATTCGCCGGGCCGCACGAAAACATGGGGCGCAATCTGCAAGGCCAGCTTGGTTATGCCGCTGCCCTCATAATCATCAATGGCGCGGAGCAATTCACCCGCCTTCTTTGCATCGGTGATCGCGCCATAATGGGTAACGGTTGGCGCGGTCAGAGCGCCGCGCAGATCGCGCGTCGGGTCCGACGCCAGCCGCGCCGTCGCCACGGCATAGCGGAACACCGCGCCCGCCAGTTGCAGGCTGCGCCGGGCGCTTTCCAGCTTCCCCTTGCCTTCGATTCGACGAATGGCCGTCAACACGTCCGCCGGCTCAATCTCGCCAATGGGCAGTTTGCCGATCGATCCGCAAACCAGTGACAGAAGATATTCGCTTCGCGTGGCTGTCGCCGGTGCCCAGCCCTTCACCCCATCGCGCCGCCGCTTTTCGCAATATTCATCGCAGATCGCTTTGAACGTGTCCGCCGCCTGTATGCGCGCGCGGACCTTATCGCGCTGTTTTTCCCGCGACGGGTCTTTGCCTAGCGCGATCAGTTCCCGCGCTTCCTCCCGGCGACGGCGAGCCTCGCCAAGTCCGATTTCGGGATAGGCCCCGATGGCCAATAGCTTCTCACGTCCATCGACACGATATTTGAGCCGCCAGAGTTTACCCCCGGCTGACGTAACAAGCAGGAACATGCCGCCGCCGTCCGCCAGCTTGATCGCCTTTGCACCGGCCTTGGCATTGCGGATTGCTACATCGGTTAAAGCCACGGACTTCCTAGCCTCTCGGGGGTCCATACCCCCAATATACCCCCAAGCGTGGGGGTATCGAGTTGGCCGTTTTGCAGATACCCCCCAATCATACCCCCACCGGCTGGTGGCTGCATGCGAACATGGGCGAATGCTTGCGGCCTGATAACCGCTGAATATCGGGGATTTCAGGGGGCTGTCCAGCCGGTTACGAACATCGGCGGACAGCAAATTGGAGCGGGTAGCGGGAATCGAACCCGCGCGTTCAGCATGGGAAGCTGACAGGCTACCATTACATCATACCCGCGATGCCCGGTGCGACTGGCCCGATAGCGCGGTCCGGCGCACTTGGCAATCGGTGTTCAGGGGGCGGCGTGCACGCGCGGCTTTGGCCGTGCCGCCGCCCCGGATCGGATCAGATCGCCGTCTGGCCGCCGTCGATCGTCAGGATCGTGCCGGTGGCGTTGATCGCCGCATCGGATGCCAGGAACGCGATCGCCGCCGCCATTTCGGACGGGTCGGAACCCTTGCCCGTCAACGGGAAAAGCCGGGTCATCAGTTCCATGTCCGTGCCGGGGCCAAAATCGGCGCCAGACGACGTCATCGGCGTCAGTACATGCCCGGGGCAGATCGCATTCACGCGTACGCCGCGTCGCGAATATTCCGCGGCCATCGCCTTGGTCAGGCCGATCACGCCGGATTTGGACGCGCTATAGGCCGCACCATAAGGAATGCCGACCAGGCCGGCCGTGGACGCGACATTGACGATGCAGCCCTGCGTTTCGAGCAGGTGCGGGATCGCACGCTTGCTGATGAAGAAAGGCCCGTTCAGATTGACGGAGAGCACCTGCAGCCACTTTTCATCGGAAAAGCTGTCGGTGGGGCCATTGGCGAGAACGCCGGCAATGTTGCAGACGATATCCAGCTTGCCGAGCAGGCGGACGCTTTCATCGATCAAGTGCGTGCAGGAATCCGGATTGGCGGAATCGCATACCACGGCATGCAGCGTGCCGCCGTGCGCGGCCCTCAGCCTGTCCGCCGCCGCATTCAGCCCGGCTTCGTTGATGTCGGCGATCACCACGTCCGCGCCCGAACGCGTGAACAGTTCCGCCGTGGCATAACCGATGCCCGAAGCGCCACCGGTGACCAGCACCGATTTTCCGTTAAAGCTCATTCGATATCCTCTTTGTTTTTATACACATACATGATCTTCGCATATTCATCCCGGCAGCAGCAAGCTTGCGTCGCCGTACGAATAAAAGCGATAGCCACCGGCAATCGCGCGGGCATAGGCCGCCTGCATGCGCTCCCGTCCCATCAGCGCCGAAACCAGCATGAACAAGGTCGATTTCGGCAGATGGAAATTGGTCATCAGCCCATCGATGCCGCGAAAGCGATAGCCCGGCGTGATGAAGATCGCCGTGTCGCCATCGAAGGCGCGGACCTGCCCATCTTCTCCGCTGGCGCTTTCGATCAGGCGCAGCGATGTCGTGCCGACCGCGATCACCCGCCCACCGGCCGCGCGCACTGCGTTTAGCCGGTCGGCGGTCTGCGCATCGATCCGGCCATATTCGGCGTGCATCCGATGATCCACGGTGTCCTCGGCCTTGACCGGCAGGAAGGTACCCGCGCCGACATGCAAAGTCAGCGTGACATGCCCGATGCCACGGGCGTCCAGCGCGGCCATCAGATCGGGTGTGAAATGAAGCGCCGCGGTTGGCGCCGCCACCGCCCCCGGCTCGGCGGCGAACATGGTTTGATAATCATCGGCATCGCGCGCGTCGGCCGCACGTTTACCGGCAATATAAGGCGGCAACGGCATCCGGCCGGCCCGCTCCAGCAGCAGTTCGACCGGCTCGTCGCCTTCAAACTCCAGCAGGATCGCCCCGTCATCGCCACGCGATACCGCAATGGCGGTCACGCCCGCGCCAAATTCGATGCGATCGCCATCGCGCACCCGCTTGGCATTGCGCACAAAGGCATGCCAGGCGCGCGGTCCTTCGCGCTTGTGGAGCGTGGCGCCGATCCGCGCCTCGCCCCGCTGCCCTTCCAGCTGGGCGGGAATGACGCGGGTATCGTTGAAGACCAGCAAATCACCCGGCCGCAACATATCCGGCAGGTCACGGACGATGCGATCGTCTGTGCGATCCCCGTCGATCACCAGCATGCGCGCGGAATCCCGCGGAGACGCCGGCCGCAACGCAATCCGTTCGGCCGGAAGATCGAAATCGAACAGGTCGACGCGCATCGTGCTTACCTTGGCCGGGCTTATTTCTTGGGCTTGCCTTCCTCTTGCATCTCGCCGTTCAGCACGCTTTTCACGGCCTTTGCCGCTTCCTCGTCACGCGCCGTAGAATCCGGTGCGGCGGGTGCGGGTGCCGCCACCGGCAAGGTCGGCGTTGCGGCTTCGGTGCGGGCACGCACGATCTTGGACGGGTTGGCCGGCGGCTCCCCCCGCTCGATCGTATCGACATACTGCATCCCCGAAATCACCCGGCCGATGGCGGTATATTTTCCGTCGAGCCGCAGATTGGGCGACAGCATGATGAAAAACTGGCTGTTGGCGCTGTCGATCGCTTCCGCCCGCGCCATCGACATCACACCACGCACATGGGGCAGATCGTTGAACTCGGCCTTCACGTCCGGCAGGTCGGATCCGCCGCTTCCATCGCCCTTGGGATCGCCGGTCTGCGCCATGAAACCTTCGATGACGCGGTGGAAGACCAGGCCGTCATAAAAGCCGCGATTGGCAAGCGAACGGATCCGTTCAACGCTGTTCGGGGCTTTGTCGGGGCGCAGCAATATCTTCACGGTGCCGCCGGTCGACAGTTCCAGATCCAGTATGTTCGCCGGATCGATCGCAGGGGCGGTCACCGGCGCGGGCACCGTCGGTGCGGCCTCCTGCGCGATGGCGGGATGGAATGCGAACAGGCCGGTGCAGGCGGCCATCAACAGCTTCAAACGCATCGACGCTTCATCTCCCGTAGGGCTTATACCGCGCCCTGCCCCTAAACGCATTGCCGGCGGCTGAATGCTCAGCTGCCCTTGACCCCGATTGCCGCGACCCGCGCCTTTACCTCGGCGGCAACGGCTGTGGGAACGAACTTGTCAATCGCGCCACCATATAGCGCGATTTCCTTCACCAGCCGCGATGCGATCGGCTGAAGGCCGACATCGGCCATCAGGAAGACCGTTTCGACCCGATCGTTGAGTTGCTGGTTCATGCCCGCCATCTGATATTCATACTCGAAATCAGATACGGCCCGCAGGCCGCGCACGATGATCTGCGCGCCTTCGCGGTCGGCGAAATCCATCAACAGGGAATCGAACGTAACCACTTCGATATCGCCGGGAATGGCCGCGACTTCGCGGCGGATCATCTCCAGCCGTTCGGTGATGGTGAACATCGGCGTCTTGGCCGGGTTGGTCGATAGTCCCACGACCAGCCGATCGACCAGCTTGGCGCCGCGCCGAATGATATCGATATGGCCGAACGTGATCGGATCAAACGTGCCCGGATAAACTCCCACACGCATCGCTCAACGATCCCTTTCAATGATATAATCGGCCACCGCCCGCAACAGATCGGCCTCGGCACCGAAATTGGACAGGTGCGAAACCGCCTGGCTGACAAGCATTTCGGCTTGCTGGCGCGCCCGATCGACCCCCAGAAGCGAGACGAAAGTCGCCTTGCCGGCCGCGGCATCCTTGCCCACCGCCTTGCCGGTGGCGCCGGCGTCCCCTTCGACGTCCAGAATATCGTCGACGATCTGGAAGGCCAGGCCGATGTCGCGCGCATAGCCACGCAAACGGCCGCGTCCCTCGGGCGGCACCCGGCCCATGATGGCGCCTGCCTCCAGGCAGAAACCGATCAGGGCGCCGGTCTTCAATTGCTGAAGCCTGGTAACGGTCGACAGGTCGAAACTTTCGGTTTCGGCTGCCAGATCCATCATCTGCCCGCCGGCCATGCCCCCCGGCCCCGATGCGCGGGCCAGTTCGGCGACCAGTTCGATCCGCACGAACGGATCGGCGCTGGTGGCCTCGTCGGCCAGGATCTCGAACGCAACGGCGTGCAGGGCATCGCCCGCCAGCACCGCCGCCGCCTCGTCAAACGCCTTGTGGACGGTCGGCTTTCCGCGCCGGATATCATCGTCATCCATGCACGGCAGATCATCATGGATCAGCGAATAAACATGGATACATTCGATCGCGACGGCGACCCGCATCGCCGCGTCGCGATCGACGTGAAACAGGTCGCACGCCGCGCAGACGAGCAACGGCCGCAACCGCTTGCCCCCGCCGATCGCCGCATGGCGCATCGCTTCGTACAGCACGCGCCGCGCATCGTCCGGCACTTCCAGCAGCAGATCGAAATGGCGGTCGATTTCGACGGCCACCTTTTCCATCGCCGGCTTCAGGGTTAACTGCCGCATGTCGCTATCGCTGCTATCAACTGGCATCAAACGGCTGCGCTCCGGTGGGTCGGCCATCGGCGCCCAGTCCGATCTTTTCGATCCGGGCCTGGGCATCCTTCAGCCGCTTTTCGCACTGGGCGCGCAGCGCATCGCCTTCCGAATAAAGCCTGATCGAATTGTCGAGTGTTTCCTCACCGCTTTCAAGCCGCTGGACGATGGCCTCCAGCCGCTTCAGCGCGTCTTCAAACGACAGTTCGGAAATGATGTCTGCATCCTGGCCCATGCCCGGCTTGTGGCCGCCGTCCGCGCAAGGGTCAAGCAGGCGTTGACGATCGTTGATGCTGTTTCGACAAGAAGGCGTGATCCGCCGATCAAAGCGCCGCTTTCGCCCGCTCCTCGGCCACAAGTTCCTTCCGGCTGAGTTTGCCGATCAGCGTTTTCGGCAGATTGAGCCGAATTTCCACCGCCGCAACGCGCTCATGCTTGCCCAATTGCGGGTTGAGCCAGTCGCGCAGCTCTTCGCCCGTCGCATCAATCCCCGCGTTAAGTGTCACAAAAGCCTTGGGTATTTCACCATGATAGACATCCGGAATGCCGATCACCAGCGCCTCCTTCACCGCTGGATGGGTATAAAGCACAGCCTCAACCTGGCTGGGAAACACCTTGAACCCACCCACGGAAATCATGTCCTTCAGCCGATCGACGATGCGGATATAGCCATCGGCGTCGATCAGCCCGACATCGCCGGTGCGCAATCCCCCATCGATGAAGATTGCGGCATCTGCATCCGGGCGATTCCAATAGCCGGCCATGATCTGCGGCCCATGAATGACGATTTCGCCCGGCTCGCCATCTGCCGCCGGCCGCGATGGATCGTCCCGGTCGACCAGGCGAAAAATCGTCGCCGGCAGCGGCTGGCCGATCGTACCGGCGCGATTTTCGCCTTCATAGGGATTGGTGCTGGCAATGCCGCTTTCCGTCAGGCCATAACCTTCACACAGCTTGGCGCCCGTCACAGCTTCGAACCGCGTCTTGAGTTCCGCGGCAAGCGGCGCACCGCCGGAAATGCAGACCCTTAGCGAGGCGAAGTCAGTCGTCGCGGTTTTCGGATGGTCGAGCAGCGCCTGATACATGGTCGGCACGCCCGGCATGCTGGTGGCTCGCGTCCGCTGGAGCGCCGCCAGCGCCTGCCCTGCGTCGAAGCGCGGCAGCATGATGATTTCC
This sequence comes from Sphingomonas sp. KC8, assembly GCF_002151445.1. Taxonomy (GTDB): domain Bacteria; phylum Pseudomonadota; class Alphaproteobacteria; order Sphingomonadales; family Sphingomonadaceae; genus Sphingomonas_E. Next base: position 4,056,476 of record NZ_CP016306.1, on the reverse strand, counting down.
CCGCCGGCCATCACCGTGCGGTTGAGCACCGCTGCATTGGCGAAGATGTGGAACAGCGGCAACACGCCCATGATGCGATCGATATCATCGCGATGCGGATCGATCGCAACCATCTGGCGGGCATTGGCCGTCATCGCCTGATGCGTCAGCTTGGCCCCCTTGGGCGTGCCGGTGGTCCCGCCGGTATATTGGAGCAGCGCCACATCCGTTCCCGGATCGATCGCCACGGCGGGCGGTTTCCCGTCATTGTGGATCAGGGCCGAAAACGGGATAATCCGGGGGTCATCGGGCCGACGCGTCACCTCCGACCCGCGGAACAATCGGTAAAAAAGCGATTTGGTGGCAGGCAAGGCGCCGGCGATCGAGCCGACGACCAGATGCTCCAGCGCGCTTTTCTCCATCACCGCAAGCGCCGTGGGCAACAAGGCCGTGGCTGACAGCGTGAACAGTATCCGCGTTCCGGAATCCGCAACCTGGTGCGCAAGTTCGTCCACCGTATAGAGCGGCGAAAAATTGACGACGGTCGCACCGAGCATCAGCGCGCCATAATAAGCGGCGATATAGTGGGGAGTGTTGGGCAGGAACAGGCCGACGCGATCGCCCTTGCCGACACCGAGTGCCGCCAACCCGGCTGCGACACGACGAACGCCGGACAGCGTTTCGGCATAGCTATATTTGCGGCCCATGAAATCGATGAGCGCACGATCCGGCCAGCGCGCGGCGGATGCCTCGAACATCGCCGGCAGGCTCATCGGCGGGAAGTGCATTTCCCAGCTAGCGGGGTGGCGGTAGGCCTGATGCCAAACGGATACGGGATCACTCATGACGCTAACGTAAGCCGGGTGCGTCGATGATGTAAACCGGCAGAACCGATGCCGCGTCAGCACCGTGCGCCATGTTGCGGTGGCGCACGGTGGGAAGGAGTTACTTCTTGAACGGATCGATGAAACCGCCGGGCAGAGTGCCGGGCGTCTCACCGCTCAGCGCCGCATCGGCGGCGCGGGCAGCGGCATCACGCTGGGTGCGCAGTTCGTCGATCAACGCTTCGCGATCGCCTTCGAGACGGTCGTCAACCGGTGCTTCGATACCAGCGGCCTTGGCGGCCTTGGCAACGATCGCGTCCAGTTCGCGCTGCGAACACAGGCCCAGCGTAACCGGATCCTTGGGTGTGATATTGGCGATATTCCAGTGGGTACGATCCCGGATCGCAGCGATCGTGGTGCGGGTGGTGCCGATCAACTTGCTGATCTGGCCATCTGATACTTCCGGATGGTTGCGGATGATCCAGGCGATACCATCCGGCTTGTCCTGCCGCTTGGACACCGGCGTGTAACGCGGCCCCTTGGTACGACGCACCTGTTCCGGCCCTTTGGGCATCGCAAGCCGATAATTGGGATCGGCTTGGCCCTTTTCGATTTCAGCCAGCGTCAGCTCGCCCGCGCGAACCGGATCACGCCCGGTCAGCTTGGTCGCGGCCATGTCATCGGCGATGGCCTGAATTTCGAGGATGTGCAGCCCGCAAAACGCGGCGATCTGCTCGAAACTGAGCGCCGTATTGTCGACCAGCCAGGATGCGGTCGCATGGGGCATGAGCGGCTGTGCCACGGGAACATCCTCCAGAAATAAATAGGGCCGCCCCTTGCGGAGCGGCCGATGCGTCGCCCTGATGTAATCGGCAGGGGCGCTGAGAGCAAGAAGAATGGGATTCAGGCTGCGCGCAGAGCCGAAGACACCGGAACCAGCGCCGCCAGAAACTGCTCGGCACTCGTCCGCCAGCCAAAGCCGCGACCATAAGCGGCGGCGGCAGAACGATCGAGCGCAAGCGCCCCGTCGATCGCCATCCCCAGATCATCCGCCATGCATCCCGATCGGGGATCAAGCACATCGATCGGGCCACTGACAGGATAGGCCGCAACAGGCGTACCACAGGCCAGCGCCTCGATCATCACCAGTCCGAATGTATCGGTTCGGCTGGGGAAGACGAGTATGTCTGCACCCGCATAAGCGCCCGAAAGCGCATCACCGGAAAGCCCGCCTAAAAATAGCACGTCCGGATATTCGCGGCGCAGCGCCGCCAGCAATGGGCCGTCACCTGCCACCACCTTGGTTCCCGGCCTCTCCACCGCAAGGAAGGCCCGGATATTCTTTTCCACCGCAACCCGGCCGACATGCAGCAGGATCGGACGGGGCAATCCCGCATAGGCCGGATGCGGCGCGGCATCGGGGTGGAATTGCGCGAGATCCACCCCCCGCCCCCACGGCCGGACATTGCCAACGCCATGCGTTTCCAAGGTGCGCCGCACTGTCGGCGTCGATGCCAGCACAGCGGCGGACGGCGCGTGAAACCAGCGAATATACCGCCATACCCAATCCGCCGGCAGCTTGGTCCGCCGGGCAACATAGTCCGGAAATTGGGTGTGATAGGCTGTCGTGAAAGCGATACCGTGACGCAGGCACCAGCGCCGGGCGGCCAGTCCCAACGGGCCTTCGGTCGCGATATGCACCGCGCCCGCGCGCGCTGCCATGATCCTTCGGCCAACCTGCTGCGCCAGGGCGAATGCCAGCCTTATTTCCGGATAGGTCGGGCACGCCATCGACGGGAACATATCCGGCGAAATGACGATGACATGGTGGCCCATCGCCGCCAATTCCCCCGCCACCGCCTGAAGCGTGCGAACGACGCCGTTCACCTGCGGTGTCCAGGCATCGGTGACAATGACGATGTTCACGCCGCAATCCTTTGCGCTGCGGCGCGCACCGCCGTCCGCGCTGCGATCTCATCGGCCCAGTGAAGGACCTCCATCCGCCCGTCGAAATGCTCGACAAGGGCGGTGCAACCCTCCACCCAATCGCCATCATTATAATAAGCGACACCGGCTATCTCACGCATCTCGGCATTGTGAATATGGCCACACACAACGCCGTCGACATGCCGCACCGCCGCCTCATGGGCCACCACCTCCTCAAATCGGGAGATGAACTCGACCGCATTCTTCACCTTGTGCTTGGCGTGCTTCGACAACGACCAGTATGGAAGGCCGAAACGCCGTCGAACGACGTTGACCAAAACATTCAGCCGCATCAGCAATTCGTAGGCAGCATCACCCAGGAAAGCGAGCCAGCGATGCGCCAGCATGATGGTGTCGAACTCGTCGCCATGTAACACAAGCAGCTTGCGGCCGTCCGCCGTTTCATGAATCGCTTTGCGACGGATTTCGATGTCGCCGAACGTCATCCCGGTGAACTGGCGGAACATCTCATCATGATTGCCGGGGATATAAACGACACGGGTGCCACGCTTGGCCCGTTTCATCACCCGCCAGACGATGTCGTTATGCTTGGCAGGCCAATACCATTTCCGCCGCAAGCGCCAGCCGTCGATGATATCGCCGACCAGGTACATCGTTTCACTGTCCGTATGGTCGAGAAAATCGATCAGCATATCGGCGTTGCAACCACGCGTACCGAGGTGGACGTCTGATACCCATATCGTGCGGTAACGCCGCCGCTCGCCCTCACGTTCAGGGTGAATGAAGACCGGATCGCGATAATCCGCGAGATCGGCAACGGCAGCAATCCGGGTGATGGCGTTCACGGGCGGCCCCCCTTTACGCTTTTGGCTTATCCGGCAGCGTATCGCGGAGTTTTGTTACAGTTCGAACATCACCGGAACGAAGCCCCGGCCGCCCGCATCAGGCCGTGATCGGAATATAGCCGGGCGTCCGCCCAATTGCCGCGATCCACGCGGAAATCGCCGGATAATGCGTCAGATCAAAGCTGCCTTCTTCGGCGACATGAGTGTAAGCATAAAGACAGATATCGGCGAGACTGAGCGCCCCGCCGACGAAGAATCGCTCCCCTGCCGCAAGATGTTTTTCCATCACCGCCAGCGCGGCGTCGCCAGCTGCCCGCTTCGCCGGGATCGCCGCAATCTGAACTTCGCTCAGCGCATCCAGGCCGACAAAAGCGAGCCAGAAACGCAAGGTCGCGATGTTCGGCTCATGGTTATATTGTTCGAAAAACATCCAGCGCAGCATATCGGCGCGGTCGAACCGATCGTCCGGGATCAGCCTCGATCCATCCGCAAGCCATATGCATGCCGCATTGCTTTCGGGTAGAAAACGATCACCGATCTGGAGCGTCGGGATACGGCCATTGGCGTTTATCGTTGACAGAAATTCGGGCGTCCGCGTGGCGCCGGCCAGAATATCATATTCACGTCGCTCGATCGGGCGCCGAGCAAGGCCGCCGTCAGCCTGATTTTGTAGCAATTCCCGCTTCTTGCATATTCGTGGAGGATCAAAGGGACCATGGGCTGCTCCGTTCGGTTACCGCGTCGCAGAAGCCGCTGCTGCCCAACATCCCCGAGGTGAAATTATGATCAGACCGTAAGAACCAACAGATGCAGCTAGGCAACCCGGTATCATGCGAACATTTTACATAATTTCACCATCCAATACGAACGGAATACCGACTCGTCGGATTGACAACCTCGATGATAAAATTGCCTAAGCCACTGATGAACATACAGGAGTATCGGCGTTGAAAGCTGTCATTGCGGCGCGCCTTAAGGGTTCGAGGCGCACGCAAAAGATGGCCTGCCTTTCATCCGCAATCATACTGCCGTTCCTGTTTGGGTTTGCGGCGTTGCAATCTGCGCAAGCCCAAACCATTGCGGCCACAAACTCCAGCACCTCATCGGAACGACCGGCCGATCCTATAGGCATGTCACCGTCCATGTATGGCGCACCCGATCCAATTTCGGCGACGCCTGAACCTGGCCCTGACTGGAATCTCGCCCCCACTGCCCCGTATCAGAGGCCATTGCCCGGCCCGCCACAGCCCGACGCGCCTTCAATCGCGATCGACGAAAGACGTTACGCCTCGTTCGGAAGCCAGATGAATACGGTCAAATGGGAGGTCGCGGGCCTGGCGGCGTACATGACGGCAATAAACGCCGGGAAAGTCATCAAGGACCCTCAATCCTTTCGCTTTCACAATGAAGGCTGGTTCGGAAAATCGACTTCGAACGTTGGCGTCGACAAGTTCACGCACGCATATAATTCCTATCTGATCGCCGAATTTCTCCATACCCGTATCAACCGTAGAACCGATGGCGCCAGCGGTGGCGCCTTGACCGCAGCGCTGCTGGCGTCCGGCCTGATGATCTACAGCGAACTGTATGACGCACATGAAGCGACAAGCGGTTTTTCGGTGCAGGACGTCATCGCCAACACCGCAGGCGCGGGATTTTCGCTCTTGCGCAATACCGTTCCCGGCCTGAAGGAAAAGCTCGATTTCCGTCTGCTCCTGATGCCGAATTCCGATATCTACACGTTCGAAGGCAAACGCCACTTTGCCCAGCAACGCTTCCTGTTTGCACTGAAGCTATCGGGCTTCGAAAAACTCGAAAATAGTCCGCTACGCTTCGTGGAAATTCATGCAGGCTATTATGCGCGGGGTTTTACGGCGCAGGATCGCGCACGCGGCAAAGAACCACAGCGCAAGCCTTTTGTCGGTGTCGGCCTCAACCTGCGGGAACTGTTCTTCAAAAACCCTTCATCCGGGCTTGGCCGCACCGCAGGCGGGGTACTTGAATATCTGCAAGTCCCCTACACCGCAATTCACGTCGATTAAGCGATACGCCCCGTCCCGGCTCAATGCGCCGCCGTCTGCCCGGTTTGGTCCAGCACCATGCGGCGATAGGCGGTCGGCGAAACACCGGCCCACGCACGGATCGCACGGGCAAGGCCATTGGCTTCCGCGAAACCCGCGCGCGCCGCGATCTGGCTGATCGGGATTGAACCGTCGTGGAGACAAAGCAAAGCTACCTCGCGACGGACATCGGCCTTGAGTGCGCGGTAACTGGAACCTTCGGCTTCAAGCCGGCGACGCAAGGTCTGCCCGCACATGCCAAGGCCCTCGGCCAGCGTTTCCAGCTTGGGCAAGGCATGGTGGCTTTCAAGGTGCGCGCGCATCCGTGAACGGATCGCAGTCACCAGCCCATCCCCGACATCATCCACCGTCAGCATATCGACCGAACGATGGGCAAGGAAGCGGGGGATATCCGCGGGCACCCGCACCACCCGCCGGGCAAGGATCGAACGGGGGAAACGCAGTAGCGCCATTTCGGCACCGAACCGGCAATCGCAGCCCATCACCTCCAGATATTCGCGCATCGGCACCGCCGGTTCACCCGGCAATTCGGCGGCGATAGCGGCAAATTTCTCGCCCATCAGCCACTGCGCGAAGCGTTGCCAGAAGATCAGCCACCAGCCGGGCAGCATCCGTGCGGGATCATGCCCGGTATCGGGGATCGAAACCGTAACCACCGCGTCGTGTGCGCCATCGTCGGCCAGCGTCAACGCCATATCTTCTGTGGCCACCGCATAGAAACGGAACGCACGGTCCAGCGCCTCGCCCACCGTGGCACTCAGCGTGCCAATCTCGCACATCAGGGCGAACGCGCCGGCACGCAGCGGATGTGCCGTAAGCCCGCACAATTCATCGCCCATCATCAGCTTCGCATTCCGCGAGATGACCGATAGCGCCATCCCGTCATAACGACCGGCGACCGGCACCCGCCCTTCCGCAACCAACGCAGGATCAAGCCCGCCACGCTCCGCACTGGCGAGAAAGGTACGCGCATAATGATCGATGAGCATGGCCGCAGCCATCTGGTCCGCTCCCGATTGTCCAGGCCAGGACGAGCTTAATGATCGGGCAGGGCTTGGCAAGGCAGGTGATGCAACCTCAGCCAGCGGCATGACCCGGGAGGCTTTCGATAAGGCTGGCCGTGTTTTGAAGCACGGTGGCCACCGGCTCCATTTCACCCGATCGGAATATCCGCGATCGCACCCACAGACTTTCTGTACGCCTACTCCCGCTCAACCCGACCACCGCGCGCTCGACCTCGTAGATTTCGTCCACGAACAACGGCCCGGCAATCATCCGCACCTCATGATCCACGATCAGGTCTACCGTTGGCCCACGCACCGGGAACGGATCACTGTCGAACAGCTGGTTCACGAGAACACTGACCATTTCGAACGGCAGGATCGGTCGCCCCCAGGGATTTTCCCCACTGGCATACCAGGGCGAAGGCTCGGTTATGGCGGCCAGCTTTTGCGCCAGCGTAAAGGGGTAAAGCGATCCCATATGATCATCGAAACCCACGCATACCGTTTCACGCGGGCGGATCATGCCAACGGCCACGTCGCGCAGGATGATCCGTTCAGCCGGGGCCTGTGCGCCAGCCAGCCGTCGATCCAGCTCGCTTGCGGCATCTGCACCGATTGATGCGGTGCCCGACAGGATCTCCACGCCATCCGCCCGTTCCGTGCGGATCGCAGCCACGCCCCCGGCCGGCTCGGCCATGAATGCCCGCACCACATTGCCGTCGGTGCAGGCGGCGCGATAATGCATCGACAGGCAGCCACGTTCGAACCAGTCCCGTCCCCAGGTGGCATAACCTAAAGGCGCGAACTGGCTGAGATGGGTTGGCCCTTCGATCGTGCCGCCGGCAAAGCCCATGGCCTGGGCGACTGCATCGTCGTGGATCGTCGCCGCGCCGTGGAAATCCTGATCGCCCAGCATCTGTCGCGGGCGACGCGACGACCCCATCATGTGGCCGTCGCGCCGTTCGATCGGCGTGTCGAACGCCATCGTGTTTGTCATGCCTGTCAGTTCGTCGCGAACATCCTCAGGCCATTGTCGCACACGATCTTGCGACGATCCGCATCGGGAATGCCGGCAGCGGTGAACTGCTTTTCCATCAGCGCGCGCGAATTGGGCCAGGACGTCGCCGGATGCGGGAAATCGGTGGACCAATAGAGGCAATCCGGACCGAAATATTCATAGCAATATTTGAGGCCAAGCGGCTCATACATGAACGTCGCCCCCATCTGCCGCTTGAAATATTCGCTGGGCAGCAGCTTGAGGTTGGGGAAGCTGTAATGCCCCTGAATGATGCGGCCATCGAGGATCATGTCAAACAGGAACGGCAGCCAGCCCAGCCCCGGCTCCACGAACAACACCTTGAGCTTCGGGAATTTCTCCAGCGTACCCGACAGAATCCAGAAACAGATCGTTTCGGCAAGCTGGAAGCCCGGCAGGCCAAGCGCCACGCCCTTCATCGGCGTCGGATCGCGCTTGATCAGGTCATAGCCCTTCTCATTATTATCGAGATGGTTGAGGATCGTCAGCCCGGTTTCCTGGATAACGCTCCACAGCCGATCATAACGCGGGTCGAAATAATCAGGCAGGCCGAGTTCGGTGGGGAAAGGCGGCAGCTGCACGCAACGCGCGCCGCGCTTGGCCACGCGTTCGACTTCCTTCACCGACGCATCCACATCGTGCGGCAACAGTTGATAGGCACACATCAGGCGTTGCCGATCGACCGCCGCGAAATCGGCAATGGCGTCATTGAAACCCGACAACATCTCCTTCCAGTCATTGCCCATGATTTCGGGGCTGCACATCTTGGCGCCACCGACTTCGGGGAAGATCACCTCGGCGAACACACCGTCGCGATCCATCGACTTGAGCTTGGCATGCGGTTCGTAATGGCCCGGATCGTTCCACGCCACGGGATCCATGATATCGTTGATATCGGGAATGAAGCCACCGCGCTTGGCCAGTTCCAGCGCCTGATACTTCTTATTGCCGTCGATCCAGCCCTGACGGAGCCGTTCCGGCAGTCGCGGCGTCACCCACTCGTCGGTGTAAAAGACGTGAGAATCGACAGAGACAAGCTTTTCGTCCGGCGCGATCGAGGGTGCGGTTGCCATCTGGCCTCTCCATTATCATTGTCCGGGCTTCGGCCCGCCGGGGATGAGGCTATGAATTATCCCCGGACGTGAAAAGATCAGAAGGTGACAGCCAAGGGATCAAAATCGGACGTCGAGAGCCGATGCCACGCACCAAGCCTTGCGCCCGCCAGGCAACCATGCGGTGCCGCATACCAGTCAGAATCAGTGATATTTCCGCGAAATTCAGCAGGTAAGCCAAACCGGGATACCCAACGGACATCGCAATTCATATCGTGTAAAATGCGCGCCACTCGACTATCGGCACAATAGAGTCGGCTATCTTTACAATATTCGCATCACATCTTTCTCCGTTCAGCCACAAGCCATCGGAATCGATCACATTTCGATTCTGGCCCGCTTCTTGCGATAATCTTCGCAGAAATTGAGCAGAGGAGGCGTTATGAAAAAGACATTCCTACTCGCGGCAGCGGCCACACTGGCATTTGCGATGCCCGCGCAGGCAGCCCTCGTGGCCAGCGGCATTTCCGGTGTGACGAATATTGCCGGAACAGGTAATGATTTCGAATCCCAGCTGGCGGGTCTCGGCCTCACCCGCAAGGCAACCAATTACAGCATCGGCGTTACCGGCGCCCCGGTTTTGATCAGCGTTTATCGGGTCGGGGCGGAAAGCGCGCTCACCGATTGGGTGCAGGTCAACACCACCAACGCCTATGCCGAAAACAACGATACCTGGGATCTCAATGACTTCCTGATTTCGTTCACCCAGAACTCCAACGGCGCGCTGGGCGGCACGATCAACTTCCTGTCCAACGGCAATGGCCTGGGCGGCGGTGGCGCGGCGCTTGGCGCAGGGCAGGTCGCGGTGTTCCTGCCGGGAAATCTCAGCGGTGAAGGCGGCAATTCCTACACTGCGAACGACCTGTTTTTCGGCTTCAACGACAGCGGCAGCTCGGATGGCGATTATGATGATTATATCATCCGCATCAGTTCCAGCGCGGTTCCTGAACCCCAGGCATGGCTCATGATGATTTGTGGTTTTGGCCTGATCGGTGGCTCCATGCGCTATGGCCGCAAGGCGCTGACACCCACTGTCGCCTGAATTTACATCGGGGGAAGAATGGCTCGCCACCCTTTGGCGGGCCATTTTTTTTCATCCACCAGTTCCGGCCGCAGGCCACGGTCTTCGTGCGAACGGCCGTTCAGCTTACCCGCGGCCTCGTTCGCGGTGCACGCGCGGAGACTCTACACACCCTTTTTCGCGCGCACTACCCTACGCCGTCTGCCCCATCACCATGCTGCTGACGCGGCCTTAATGGCGATGTTCACGCCGCAACTGATAGCGGCCGTCACGATAATCATCGAAAATCCCTGAAATGGCAGGATGATCGACAGGTTCGTCGCTCTGGTCATGCTCCAGATTTTGCTGGCTGACATAAGCGACATAGCTGCTGTCGGCATTTTCGGCGAGCAGGTGGTAAAAAGGCTGGTCCCGTGCGGGACGGACGCCTTCCGGAATGGCGTCATACCATTCTTCGCTATTGGCAAAAACGGGATCGACGTCGAAAATCACCCCCCGAAACTCAAGCAGCCGGTGCCGTACAACGTCGCCAATCGCAAAACGGGCATGTGTCACGGCCGGGGCAACCAGCTGCGCCTGACGATCCAGGGAAAGCGAAATATCCTTCATCATACCCTTTATCTAGGCTTTGTCGGGCCGGACGCAAGCAGGACGCTTGGCAAGCCCGATTTCATCCGCTAATGGCCCCGTCCATCGACACACCACCCGGCTCCGGGTGGCCTGCCTCGAATGCGGAGAGGTGCCAGAGTGGTCGATTGGGACGGTCTCGAAAACCGTTGTGCCGGTAACGGTACCGTGGGTTCGAATCCCACCCTCTCCGCCACTTTCCTTTAAAAAAAATAAGCGAAATTTCAGATTTTTGGGATCCTGCCCTAGCGCCGAATTGCGGCGGCCTGTCGAGCGGAACGCGCATCACCCATGCCCCTCATTTATTGGCGCCGCTTTGAGCGAATCCCCGGTCGGGTTCTCAAGACCTAACTGTGGTCAAGAACAGGCTCGGCGCCTTTAGCCCCCGCACCGGTGACAACTGCCGTTCGCCGGCAGCTCTGCTGCTATTGCCGTGTCCACCGACGATCCGGCCGTTCGGGTGGCAAATCCGGCGCCCCAGTTCAGCTTCAGCTGACCGGCCTCCGGCAAAGCCGGAGCGGCTCACTCACATCGGCCTACCGCCACCAGCGTTATGGGTTCACGACCTAAAATCGGGATCGAGCGAGAGTGACGTTGTTGCCCCCTAAATGACCTGACAGGGCCTTTATTGGGCAACAACATCGCATTCAGAATGCGAACTTGAATTCCAGCCCGTAGGTTGCCGGTTCACCGTAAGCGAACGTCTGGCCGGTATAGCCCGTGGCGGGTGCGCCGATCGCAGTGACCGTTGCGCGGTAGGCCCGGTCGGTGATGTTGCGGCCCCATAGAGCGACGCTGGCATCTCCCCCCTTCAGTTCAAAGTTCACCGTCAGCCGGGCATCGAGTGTGCCATAAGCCGGGATCGCCCAATAATCGCGGCCGACAATGGCGGGACCTACCGGGCTGCTGGCGAAGGCCGCATCCTTCCATTGATAATTGGCGTGGACGACGACGGTACCGCTGTCGCCATCGAAACGCAGGAAGGTATAATCCACCGCACCGGAGAAGGCGTGCTTGGGCGCATAGGCCTGGCCGAAGCGAGAGGCGACATTCTGGCCAACCGTGAAACCCGAATCCGGATTCACGGCCGGGTCCAGGATCGTGCCGGCGCGGGCCTTTACGGTTTTGATCCGGCTGTGAAGATAGGCGTAAGATGCCGTCAGCAGCAGATCATCGATCGGTGCGATCGTGACATCGCCTTCGAACCCGCTGATCCGCGCCTTGCCGGCGTTGATAGTCTGGTTGATAGTCGGATCATTGCGTCGCAGCGGCAGATCGAGTTGGATTTCCTTATAATCCATGACGAAACCGGCGAGGTTGATACGCAGGCGACGATCGAGCCAATCCGATTTAACCCCTATTTCATAATTGGTTACGCTTTCTGGCCCGAAGGTTTCGGCGAAGAACAGCGCGCTTTCGTCCGAACCGCCGGCGCGGTAGCCGGTCGAGAATTTCGCATAGAGCATCAGATCGTCGGACGCCTGAAAATTGGCGGTCACCGATGGATTGAAGCGCGAGAAGCGCTGCTGGTTGGTAATATCATTTTCGGGTGGGCGGGCGTTGAAGCTGGTGCCATCCGGCTGGGTGAACACCGAACTGAGATCGCGCGATGCGCGCCGCGTATCGCGCGTGTAGCGCAGCCCCCCGGTCAATGAGACGCGATCATCGAGCAATGGCGTGGCCCAGGTGACCTGGGCATAAGCAGCCTTTGAGACGGACAGCATATCGATCATCCGCTGCGTGCGGACCGATCCCGCCGGCGCGCCGGCCGCCGCCAGCACGGTGCGCGTGTCCTGATAGTGATCGCCCTTTTCGCGGAAATAATAGAGGCCGGCGACATAATCGATGCGATCACCGATCGATCCGACGAACTGCAGTTCCTGCGAATATTGGCGCGTTTCCATATCGTCATAGGGCCGGATGCCGGTGACGCGATTGGCGGACGGCGTGCTATAGACTTCGGCATAATCCTGGATCGTCTGCGAACTGACCCGCCGGTAGCCACTGAGCGAGCGGATCGTGAGCGCATCGCTTGCTTCCCATTCGACGGTGAGCGAATGACCGTTGAAGTTCATTTCGCTCCTGTCGAGATCGATCGGCCGATAGGTTTGCTTGCGCGACACCGTATAGCCGGGGATGAAGCCGATCAGATCCGGGTTGGAGAAATAAAGCGGCGTGCTGCGGACGCGGCCGATATCGAAGCTGTAATCCACCGTCACCGTATCGGCCGGCGTCCAGCGGGCGGCGATCTGACCGGCGGTTTGCTGGCGCAGGCCGAAATCTTCGCCCCCTGCATTCTTCGTCCAGCCATCGATCGTGCTGTAAAGGAAGGTGCCCTTGATCGCGAGATTGCCGATCGCCGGCAGATCGACATTGGTCAGGCTGCGGATGTGATCGCGATTGCCGACAGTGAGGCTTTCGCTGACACCCATTTCGCCGGTGGGCTTCTTGGTGATGATGTTCACCGCACCGCCCGTGGTGTTGCGGCCGTAGAGCGTGCCCTGCGGCCCGCGCAGCACTTCGATCCGTTCGATATCGGCCAGATCCATCGTCGCGCTTTGCGGACGCGAGAGATAGAAACCATCGAGATACAGGCCGACCGCACCATCCTTGGTGATCTGGAATGGATTATTGGTGCCCTGCCCGCGCATATAGAGTTGAATCGTCGTCGGCGAATTAGGGTAAGGCGCCGAATAGAGGCTAGGCGTCGTCGCGGCGACATCGGCGACGGCGGTAATACCCATCGCCGTCAACGTATCGGCCGTATAGGCGGTGATCGCGATCGGGGTGACTTGCAGATTTTCAGCCCGCTTCTGCGCGGTGACGACGATATCCTCGATCCCGCCGGCGGCGCCGGCAACCGGCGCGGCCTCGTTGGCGTAAGCGGGGCTAAGGCTGCACAGACATGTGCTGGCAAGGGCTGAGATCCACAGGCGATTCATGGCTTATCCTCTCTGAAGCCGGCGCACGGGTCCCGCCGCGCTTTTGCTGCGCGGTCGGGCCTATGGCCTTGTTGAAAATGGAAATTGGAGGCGTGCGGCCTAGGCGGCGACCGATCCGGCCCGTTGTGCGCCCCGGACCAGCCGGCCCGGCAACGCGCCCGTGGGCACGCCATCGCGCTGGATGGTAACGCCGCCCACGATGGTCGCGCTGTAGCCTGCTGCGGCCTGGATCATCCGCCGGCCGCCCGCCGGCAGATCATAATGGACGCGCGGCGGGCCGAGGGTGAGCGCATCGAAATCGATGATGTTGATATCGGCCTTGTAACCGGGCCGCAGCAGCCCGCGATCGTTGAGACCGATGGCGTTGGCGGTATCGTGGCTCAGCCCGCGAACCACTTCGGCCAGGGGCAGGCGATCGCGCTTCCGGTCACGCGCCCAATATTGCAGCATGAAGGTGGGCAGGCTGGCATCGCACAGAAAGCCGAGGTGCGCGCCGCCGTCGCCCAGCCCATAAACGCTATGATCGTGGCGCAGCATTTCGCGCGCAGCATCCAGCGATCCGTGGGCATAGTTCACCGATGGCAGCATCAGCACGGCCTGCCCGTCCTGTTCCATCATCAGATCATAAGCGAGTTCGGCCGGCGTGACGCCGAGGCGCGCGGCGCGGGCCGCGACATGGCTTTCGGGGGCGGGTTCGTAATCCGGCGCTTCGCCCAGCGGATACATCAATTCCCACATGCGCAACAGTGCCGCACCGGGAAAGTCGGACGGATCGGGCGTTTCGGTCACGATCCGCTGGCGGACATCGGCGTTATGCAGCGCCGCCTGCCGCTCGCCCCGCGGCAGAGACAGCAGCGACTTGAACGTCGGGGTGAAGACGAACGGATGATAGCTGAGATCGAAGCCCAGCATCATGCCGACCGGCCGGCCGCTGACCTGGCCACGCACCGACAGGCCATCGGCGTTGCAGTCGCGCGTCCAGTCCATGATCGTGCGCCATTTTTCCGGCGCCTGATGCCACTGCATCACCGACAGCGAGAGCGGCCGCCCGCTGCGTTCGACGACGCGGCGGAACATGGCGAGTTCGGCATCGACGTCGGTGAAATCGGACACCGCCTGCAACACGCCGGCGCCGCGTTCGCGCAGTGCCAGTGCAATTGCCGTCAGTTCGTTTTCGGCGGCCGCCAGCGTCGGGATATGGCTGCCATCGCTGGCACGGTGATTGAGCGTGCGCGATGTACCAAAGCCCAGCGCACCAGCATCGATCGCCTCGCCCGCTATCCGCGCCATGGCTGCGCAATCTTCGGCCGTGGCCATTTCCCGATCGCTCGCGCGTTCACCCATCACATGGACGCGCAGCGCGGCGTGCGGAATCTGGGTCGCGATATCGATGTCATAGGTGCGGTTGCCCAGCACATCGAGATAATCGGGGAAGCTTTCCCAATTCCATGGCAGGCCGGTGGTGAGGACGATTTCGGGCAGATCCTCCACCCCTTCCATCAGCTTCACCAGCCGGTCCCGATCAGCGGGGCGACAGGGGGCAAAGCCGACGCCGCAATTGCCGAGCAGGACCGAGGTGACGCCGTGGCCCGACGAGGGCGACAGGCTGTTTTCCCACGTCACCTGTCCATCATAATGGGTATGGATATCGACGAAGCCGGGGGTGACGATCTTGCCCCGCGCGTCGATTTCCTCACGCCCGGTTACGGCGGCATCCGCGCCGACCGCAACGATCCGGCCAGCCGTGATCGCCACGTCACAGTCGATAAGATCGCCGCCCGATCCATCGACAACCGTGCCCCCGCGAATGACCAAATCCGCTTCTACCGCCATGCCTGCCCCCGTTATCGTATGATGGAACGCCGCCCGGCGATCAGCGGCCGACCTTGTAAAGTTCGGCGGCATTGTCGTGGAGGATCCACGCCTTTTCCTGCTCGCTCAGATGCCCGGTCTGGCCGAGCAGCAATTCGCGGCTCCAGGGCCAGGTGGAATCGCTGTGCGGGAAATCATTGGCCCACATCAGCCGGCGCGGGTTCATCAGGCCCGTCATCTTGAGCGCGACCCAGTCATCCTGAAACGTCAGATAGACATTCTCATTGAAATACTCGCTGGGCAGGCGATCCATGTCGCCCATCTTCATCCAGAAGCGGTGGCGCTTATAGCCATGGTCCATGCGGTAGGCGAAGTGCGGCGCCCAGCCGGCATCGGCCTCGACGCAGACGAGGCGCAGCTTGGGATGGCGTTCGAACACGCGGCCCCAGATGAACACCCCGATAATATCCTGGATCGATTTCAGCAGCGCCTGCGTGGCATTCTGCGGCGGGCCGCGATGGCTGCTCGTCACGTTCTTCTGGCCGGCGCCGCCAACGCTATTCGGGCCGTCCTGACGGCTGGTGAGGATGTGGAAGCTGAGCGGCAATTCCAGTTCGACCGCCGCGCGCCACAGCGGATCGAAGCTCGGATGGTCATAATCCTCTTCGGTCGCCGGATTGCCGGGCATCATCACGCCGCGGAAGCCCATTTCCTTGAACTGGCGGAAATCCTCGATCGCTTCGGCAACCGAACGCACCGCCGTCTGCCCCATGCCCAGCAGGCGATCGGGCGCAGGCGCGCAGAACTCCTCGTGCAGCCAGCGATTATAGGCCCACATCGCGGCCTGCTTATAATCGGCATCGGGATGGTTGCAGAGCACCATGCCAACCGATGGATAGATTACTTCGGCGATGACACCTTCGCGATCCTGATCGGCCAGCCGGGCCTTGCCGTCCCACCCGCCGCGGTGGAGATCCTTGAAGAGCGTTTCGCCCTTCTTCATGTGCTTGGGATCCTTGCCGGCGGCCGCGACGATGCCCATCGGCACCGATCCCGGCATGCCATCGATGACGAAGGAATCACCGCCATCGAGATCCTGACTGACGCGCGGCGCGCGATCACGATAGGCCGGATCGATCCGGTCGATATAGCAATG
Organism: Sphingomonas sp. KC8; assembly: GCF_002151445.1. Taxonomy (GTDB): domain Bacteria; phylum Pseudomonadota; class Alphaproteobacteria; order Sphingomonadales; family Sphingomonadaceae; genus Sphingomonas_E. The sequence continues at coordinate 4,040,090 of NZ_CP016306.1, read as the reverse complement.
CGGGGGTTCGGTGACATGCGAGTCCGCCGAAATGAATTTCTCCGGCAGCGTGTTGCCGGCCGCCGCCTGGCCCGTCTTTTCCAGCGTTTCGAGAATCGGATTCATGATGTCAGCCATTGGCCAGCCCTCCCGTCGGTGGCGGTGCGATCACCGCTCGCTACCTCTTGATGACCTGTCCTATGGCAGTGGAAGGCGACGACGCTCCATGTCAGATGGTCCGGTATGCTATGCAGATCGTCCAACCGCGACAATCAGTCATCGTCGCCCAGAAACGGCGTCCAGTGCATGTGGCCGGATATCGCCTCCGCATAGCGCGGCGCCTGCGCCCGCTGGTAGGCGGCCGGTGTGACCCCGAAAAAATTGCGGAAGGCGCGGGTGAAGGACGAGACCGATTCATAGCCGACATTCCAGGCGACATCGGCGACCGCAACGGGTTGCCAGCGCAGCATATCGGCCGCGCGCGTCATGCGCAGGCGCGTCACATATTGCATCAGCGGTTCGCCGACGACGGCGGAGAATTCGGCAGCCAGGGTCGATCGCGACACGCCCACCTCATTCGCCAGCCGGGCCAGAGTCCAGCGCCGATCGGGGTGCGAATGGACCAGGCTAAGGGCGATCGGAATACGAAAGCGGTCGACGCCGCCGGCAATCTGCAGCCCGTCCTTGAACAGTGCCGCGACCTCGCTGCGGACGGCCTGCATGAACAGAACGTCGAGCGTCGAGGTGAGCAGGGTCGTCGCACCTGGGCCGATCGCGGATCGGGCGAGGCTGGCGATATCGACATCCAGCAACGAACGCCCCTCGGCATCTGCCTTGCGCACGATCATGTGGCGCGGCAGGGCGCGAACCAGCGGGTTGACGACCGGCAAGTGGAACGCACCGCTCAACAGACGCGCCACACAGCGCCCACGACCGAAACGGATCGTCGGCGGGGAATCATGGGTGTGGGTGGCGACAAAATAATCCGACGCTGTGATCCGCGCATCTCGCGCCGTCATCACGATCTGCGGACGCGTGCCCAGCGAGGTGAGATAATCGCCCGGCCCCAGCCGCTCCACCTTGCCGGTACCGCCGGCATCGACGAACGCTTCGCCCTCCACAACCAGATGAAGAAACGCATTGCGAACGGACGTCAGCCGCGCGCCAGCGTCGGCGGCCAATTCGATAAACGCTGTGTCAGTCTTGGCGATCCGCACCGACTGCAGCAAATCCGACAGGGAGACCTTCACCGCAATTCACCCGCACAGTTCCGCACATCACCCGCCATACATCGATCTTCCTCCCCGCAAGCAATCGGTCTTCCCAAAGGACGATGGCGAAGGAAAGAAAACCGCCGCGCCAAGCCGGAATGAAGGGGAACCGATTGCCGATGGAGACCCGTTCCTTTCCAGGGCCGTCACCAACCCGAATGCGAGCATGTTCTGATATTGCGCCGGCCACCGAAGAACCGAAAGAAGAAGCATGCAAAACCTTCTTCACAAAATTCCCATTATCGAAGCATCGTCCTTCGTGGCCGCGCCTACAGCAGGCCTTTACTGTGCCCAATTTGGCGCCGAAGTGATACGGGTGGACCAGATCGGGGGCGGACCCGACTATCGCCGATGGCCTGTGACGAAGAATAATGATTCCCTTTACTGGGAAAATCTCAACCGCGCGAAAAAGAGTGTGGCTGTCGATCTCGGCAAATCCGAAGGCCGCGAACTTCTGGTGCGACTGATCCAGGAAACCGGAAATTTCATCACCAATTTTCCAGCCGGGGGTTTTCTTGCCCATGATCGGCTCGCGGCCGGTCGTCCCGATCTTGTCACCGTTCGCGTCATGGGATGGCCTGATGGCAAGATAGCGCTGGACTATACGGTGAACAATGCGGTCGGCTTCCCCGATATGGCCGGCCCCGGGCCAGACCCTGTCAATCAGGTCGTACCCGCGTGGGATTTGCTGACCGGCGCCTATGCCGCATTTGCCCTGATCTCGGCGGTGCGTCACCGCGAACTGACAGGCGCCGGAGGCGAGATTCGCGTGCCGCTGTCAGATGTCGCCGTCGGCACAGCCGCAAATCTCGGAAACATTGCCGAAGTCCTGTACAATGGCGCGAACCGCGACCGGCTGGGCAATGGCGTCTACGGCCTGTTCGGTCGCGATTTCATCACGCGGGACGGCAAGCGGCTGATGATCGTGGTGGTCACGCCCAAACAGTGGCGATCACTGATCGAGGCGCTGGGTATCGCCGCCGATGTCGCGCGGATCGAAGCCGATCATTGCACCAGCTTTGCCACCGACGATGGCGAACGCTTCCGCCATCGCGACGCGTTATACCCGTTGTTCAGCGCTGCCATCGGTGGACGCAGCCATGCGAACCTCGCCCTCGCGCTTGACGCAGCCGGCTGCGTCCACGGCCTCTACCGGACCATGCTGGAAGCGGCCAATGATGCGCGTCTGGTCGGCGAAAATCCGATGTTCGCTGTTACATCGGACAATCCGAGCGGTTTCACCTATCCTGCGGCAGGCTCGTTCGCGAGCAGCCCGCAACAGGACCGCACCATCCCCCGCCCCGCCCCGCGCAACGGCCAGCACAGCGAGGAAATCCTGTGCGGCCGCCTCGGCCTCTCATCAGGCGAATTCGGCGGACTCGTTGATCGAAAAATTGTCGGGACCGCCGATTAGCGTTCCTGATGCGCAATCTGGCCGGTGATCTGGCCTTCAGGGCACGGATCTGAGTGCGACCACCGCCTCGCCAACAATCTTCACTTCACCGGATTGATCCATCGTCCGGACTGCGATGCGTGCGCGGCGCTCCCCGTCCGCCTCGAACATCTCGACGACACTCCCGGTGCAGGTGATTGCATTTCCCACATGGGTGATCCCGAGGAAACGGACGCCAAACGCCCGCAAACAGCGCTGATCCACCCATCCGGTCAACAATCGGCCCAGCCACGCCATCGAAAGCATGCCGTGGGCGAATATGTCTGGCATTCCCGCGCGGTGGGCATAATCGATGTCGATATGGATCGGATTATGATCCCCCGAAGCGCCGGCAAACAAGGCCAGCAGGGTCCGGTCGATCGGCGGAAGGCAAAGCGGCGGCAACGCATCGCCCACTTGCAAAGTCGCCATATCCAGTCCGCTCATGTCCATTTTCCGATCAGCCATTGCGATGCACGAGGATGGTGCGCAGATCCGCGATATGCTCGCCACGCTGGTTGGTTACCCGCGTCTGGCGCTCGATAAATTCGAGCGCCCCGCCTTTCTTTTCATAAATATCGGCGATCCGCCCTTCGAACAGCAGGGTATCGCCGGCATAAGCCATGCGGTGATAGGTAAAAGCCTGTTCGCCATGGAGAATGCGGGCGGGGACAATGCCCAGTTCGGCCCGCCATTCCGTCGAAGGTTGATTAAATTCCAGAGAAAACAGGAATGTCGGCGGTATTGGCAGCGCGGGATGGCCGGCATCGCGCGCCACCGTCTCGTCGGAATAGAGCGGATCGGTTTCACCCGTCACCTTCGCGAAAAAGCGCAGCTGGCCGGCCTCCACCGTGGCGTGGAACGCCGGCAGTTCCTTGCCGATGAACCTGGCATCGATCATGCCCCGCGCGCCCTTGCCGGCGCGATCTGCCGCCAGATTATCGATGGGTTCACCCGCCACGTTCAGCCCTCAAGTTCCAGGGACATTTCATAGGGCGACTTTTTGTGGATCGGGACGTGTTTGCCCCCCGTCAACTTATGAAACTCCTCCGCCCGATCGCGCATATTGTAGAATTGCTTGTACCAAATACGACCCAGCTTAAAATTGCGCTCGGTGGGCAGGCTCATGATTTGCAGCGCCGGCGTCTTGCTCAGCCAGATATCAAAATCCTGCTTGAAGGCCGACAATACTTCGTCCTGAACATGCTTCGCGCGGGCCTGTTCCGCCGCATCGGGAAATTCGCTAGACGCCATCAGCAGATTATTGTGCCAGACCTGCGTCACACCATCCTCCACCGGCGTATGGAAGATGAATTCGATCGATCGGATGGCACCGATCCCTTGCTTCGAAATCAGCAGACCGGGGCCGGTATACCAGGTGAAGGTCATCAGATAGGCGTCATATTCGCGACGAAATCCACCTTGCCTCTGATAATAAAGATGGCCGTCGAACTCATTTTCGAAATATTCGCACGGAGAACCATGCGTTGGCCCCAAATGGTTCGAATCCGCCATGTTGTCGAGAATCTCCTGCGGATGGATCGGCAGGCATCCCAGGTGATCATAAGCACCGTTGATCCAGTCCGGTCGATCCCATTCGGGCAATGACGGCGGCTCGAAATGTGGTTCGCCACCTTCGGGATCGTGCCACATCATAATCGCGCCCATGACTTCCCGTACGCGATAGGATTGCAGTTTCGCGGCCTTCGGGCATGGGCCATCAAAACCCGGTATATCGTCCGCCTGGCCTTCATGGTTGAAACGCCAGCCATGATAGGGGCACCGGATTGAATCGCCTTCGATCTGTTCGCCATGGGCAACGATCGATGCGCTTTTCGAAGCCGCCAGATGGGTTCCCATGTGGCTGCAATGCGCGTCAAGCAACACCAGGCGTCCACTCTGGCCACGGAAAAGTGCGAAGTCTTTCCCGAAAAACCGCAAGGCAAGTGGATCTTGCCCAAGTTCGGCTGCTTCAGCGATCATGAACCAACCCCGGGGATAATCGAAATCACCCAGATTATAATCCGCAGTTTTGGCCATGATCAAAATCCTCTAAACTCTATATTTATTCAATCAATCAAGATTTTTATATTTACGAGATCGTCTACCGGTCACCGCTGGCACCCCAGCGCGCTTCCGGCCGCCGGATATTTACCCGTTGTTGTCGGTGCCGCCTGAATCCGGCGTCGCCATGCCAATCGCCTCCTTGATTTCCGCGCCTGCAGATTGACTGAGGAGACCGCCAAGCTGCCTCAGCATAAACTCGTATTCGCTCGCAAATGGCACTTTGCCGGGTCGCACCCGTCACCCGTTGGCAAATGGATGGCCTTACGCCCCAGCGACGGCCGCGCAGGCTGGAATCCCGACAGGCCGGCCGGACACACCGGAATACGAGTTCAAAATGAGCGAAGTCGAGGTGTAGGAATTGGCCTGCAATTTTGGCCACCAATCCGGGTCCGTCCAAATTAACCTGGATGTCCCGATCGGGTTCAGGGGAATTTAATGTGATCTCTGATCGGTTTCTACCCATCGAAAGAACCGTATTTTCCGAAGAGCATGAAATGTTTCGGACCAATGTTCGAAGGTTCATGCAGGATTTCGTCATCCCAAATCTGGAAAAGTGGAACAAGCAGTGCCACCCCGATCGGGATGTATGGCTGGAAGCTGGAAAGCGCGGCTTCCTGTGCGTAACCACGCCGGAAATTTACGGCGGATCCGGCGCGGATCGCAAATATAGTGCGATACTGATCGAAGAACAGCAGCGGGCAAATGCCGCTGGCCCGGGCTTCGTCATGCATTCGGAAATAGTCGCCGGCTATATCGAACGTTTTGGTGATGACCACCAGAAGGAGAAATGGCTGCCCAAAATGGCCCGCGGCGAAGTGATCGGTTCGCTTGCGATGACGGAACCTCGCGGCGGTTCGGATTTGCGGGCCATCTCCACCCGCGCCGTTGTCGACGGCGACGATTATCTCATCAATGGCTCCAAGACGTTCATTACCAACGGCTATATTACCGATCTCATCATCGTCGCCGCCAAAACCGATCAGAAGGACGGATCAAGCGGCCTTTCGCTTTTTCTGGTCGAAGCGGACCGGAACGGTGTCAGCAAAAGCATGCCGCTCGATAAGGTCGGGCAAAAAGCGCAGGACGCAGCGGAGCTTTTCTTCGATAGCGTCCGCGTGCCCAAGGGCAATCTGCTGGGCAATGCGGGCGAAGGCCTGCGATATCTGATGCAGGAACTGGCGTGGGAACGGCTCATGATCGCCATCCGCGCCGTTGCCGGGTGCGAGATCGCGCTGGAAACCACCGTGGATTATACCAAGTCGCGCGAGGCGTTCGGGCAAAAGCTGCTCGATTTTCAGAACACGAAATTCAAGCTCGCCGAATGCAAGACTAAAACCCAGATCGCGCGCGTCTATATCGATCAATGTATTGAACTGGGGGCCGCCGGGCAGTTAAACGCCGAAGCAGCCGCAATGGCCAAATGGTGGTGCACCGAATTGCAGAATCGCGTTCTTGACGAATGCGTCCAGTTGCACGGCGGCTACGGCTATATGCTTGAATATCCGGTCGCACGGGCGTGGACCGATGCGCGTGCGCAGATGATCTACGGCGGCACGAATGAAATCATGAAAGAAATCATCGCAAGGAGCTTCTGATCGTGGTCGCATCATCGGATTTTCCGGAGCAAGACGGTGTGGCGCTGGTCATCGGCGGCAGCGGCGGCATTGGCCGGGCGATATGCGCCAAGCTTGCCGCTGCCGGCAGTGATGTCGTGCTGACCTACCGTAGCGATCAGGCCGCCGCCGAAGCGGCCGCAGAGACGGTGCGCGCCCATGGGCGTTCGGCAACAACCTACGCCTTGTCGACCGAAAACAATGCCGTGGTCGACACGGTTTGCGCCGAAATCATATCCGATCATCGCCGCATCCACACGGTCGTCAACGCCGCCGGATCGCATATTTCGATGAAATATATCGCAGACATCGGGCCAGGCGAGTTCCGACAGGTCATGGACGCCGATACCAACGGCTATTTCAATATCGTCCATGCGCTGCTCCCGCATATGCGGCATGCGGGCGGCAGTTTCGTGACCATCAGTACCACCGGCCTGCTCCGCTGGCCCGCGAAGGACGCCTTGTCCGTGGTGCCAAAGGCCGCGATCGACGCATTGATGACGGGCATCGCCCGGGAAGAAGGGCGCAATGGCATTCGCGCGAACACGGTGGCGCTGGGCCTTATCGACGCCGGGCTGTTCCGCAAGCTGATCGGTGTCGCTTACGACGACAAATATATTGATGCCGCGATCCGCAACTCGGCGCTGAAACGGTTGGGGACTGCGGATGAAGTTGCCGAAGCGGTGCTCTTTTTCGCTTCACATCGCGCGCGCTTCGTCACCGGCCAAACCTTGACCCTTGATGGAGGCTACAGCCTCTAAATGCCTGCATTGAATATCAACATGCCAGTCGATCGACATTTTGGCGACCGCATAAAAGTTGTTTCAACCAGACATGCCGCACCAGATTCCACTATCGAGGAGTGATCGCAATGACAATGTCCCTGTCACACCCCGTATATTCGTCAAACAAACTCAAGCTCGGTGTATTTTGCGTCAACAACTCCCCCGCGCTGACGACCGTTGAAGAAATGTTCAAGCCCAACTGGACAGAATGTCTTCGTGTCGCACACATGGCCGACGACGCGGGGCTGGAGGTCGTTGTGCCGATCGCGCGGTGGAAGGGATATGTCGACGGGGTTTTCGACCACAGTTCCCATGATGTGATGGATCCCTTCATTTATGCGGGTGCAGTGGCACAGGCGACGCGCCGTATCGGCGTATTTGCGACGACGCACGCACCAACCGTGCACCCGCTGGTTGTCGCCAAGCAGGCAGCGACGATCGACGCGATTTCCGGCGGGCGCTTTGGCATGAACGTTGTCGGCGGGTGGAACCGCCGGGAATTTGATATGTTCGGGATCGAGTTGCTCGCCCACACGGAACGTTACGAATATCTCGCCGAATGGCTGACGCTCATCCGTCGATTGTGGTCGGAATCGCGTGAGTTCGATTTTGAAAGCCAGTGGTTTTCCATGAAAGGCGCACTCTCCCGGCCACAGCCGATCCGCGGGGCAGCCGTGCCGATCATGAACGCCGGCTATTCGGAATCCGGAATGCATTTTGCGGCACGCCATTCGGATCTGGGGCTGATCGGTTTGTTCGGCGAAAATCCGGAACAATGGCGAAACCAGGTCGACCAGTACAAGCAGCTCGCCCGCGGCACCCATGGCCGCGACATTCAGGTCTGGACCAATATCCACCTGGTCCTGAAAGATACGAACGGCCAAGCCAGGGACTATGTCCGCCATTATTCCGAAGATCATGCGGATCGCGGCGCCGTCGACAGCTTCATTGCGACGATGGCCCGCGAAAACAAAGTACCGGAGGATTCGGAACAGATGCGGTTCCTGCGCCGCACGGTCGCGGTTGGCGCCGGGATGCCGGTTGTCGGGGATGCCGAAACCGTTGCCCAGACATTGGTGGCAATGTCGCAAGCCGGCATCGACGGGATCATTTTGAGCGCGATCGATTATGTCGACAGCCTGAGCCGGCTGGAGCGCGACGTACTTCCCCTGCTGGTCGCCGCCGGCATACGGCAATTCGATCAACCCGTGAGCCGGGCGGCATGATGCGATCAATAAAAATTGTCGACAAAATCCACAAGATACAGTCTTTTGCGATCGATTTTCGACCAGCGGCGCACGCGATTCCGCGATCAGTGAACCGCCTTGGTCGAAGGGACGATTTTCAATTCTAGGATTTGGACATTGCGACGCAAAACGCCGATTCAGAGCAGGGCGAAGGTGACCTCGGAAGCGATATTGGAAGCGGCCGAGATCATCGTCCTCAAGGACGGATATGAAAAGGCGACCACCAACTACATTGCCGAACGGGCTGGCGTCAGCATCGGTTCGCTATACCAATATTTTCCAAACAAGGATTCCATCCTGTCGGCGCTGATCGAATTGAAGGTGTCGCGGCTTGCCATTGGCGTCCGTGGCATCTTGCGGGATTCCATGGATTCACCGCTACCCGAAGCAAGCCGCAGGATCATGACCTATCTTCTTGTAAATTTTCGCGAACATAAGGTTCTCTTATATTCGCTATCCAAGCAGACACCGGAACTGGTGGAACTGACGCGAAACCTGTCCGTTGAAAAATTTACCCATGCCACCAGCAAGGCGCTGTTCGAACATCACCGTGACGAGATAACCGTAAAGAAACTGGATCAGGCGCTCAACATCCTCGAAATCGCCGTCCTGTCGAATATCAGGCGCTATATCGTGGAAAGCCCAACCGACATTACCGATGAAGAATTCATCGACGAGATGGTCAGGCTTACCATGGCCTATATGGGCTATGTTGGCGGAACGGATTTTCAGACGGCCTGAACGCCACTGGCGATCCGTTCCTTGCACCAGAACAGCTTTACCGCGCCCACCTCATGGCTGGTCCGCCGGATCCAGTTGCCACGACCACAAATGCCCCCACTCGCTCGGACGTGGATGCGCAGTCGGAACCCAGGTAGCCGGATCGATCACAAGGGGATCGCAGCCGATTTCCAGATCGAACCCTGACGGGGTTTGCATATAAAATCCAAAGGTCTGATCGTTCACATGGCGGCCAAGAGAGGCGCTTTGGAGAATTTTTGCCTGCCGCATCCGGTCGTGGCATTTGCCTACATCTACTTGGTCTTTCACCTCCAGCATCAGGTGGACGCATCCGGAAGGCGGGCGGGGAACGTCGCCCAGTGCGACGGAATGATGCCGCCCGTTATCCGCGTGCATGAAGGTGAAGCCCATACCCGGATCGCCAGGATCGTCGCTGAAGCGATACCGCGCAACATCGGTGTCGCGGAATCCGATGCGTTCGTAAAAGGCATGCGTCTCATCGAAATTCGGCGCCGCGAACACGGCATGCCCCATGCCCATATCGCCGGTGACGAAGCCGGTTACTCCGGCAGGTGAAACAAAGGGGGCATCCCCTGCCCGATTGCCATGGAAAAACTCCAGCCCGTTGCCGGCCGGATCGCTGGTCTGGAAAAAGCCGGAAACGCCCCGCGCATTCGCTTCTTCGGCGGTTCCGTCGCGCACAGGGCGGCCCGCTGCGGCAATGCCTGCGCGCAGGTCGGCCAGTTCCGTCGCATCGCTTACCTCATACGCGGCGCCGACCAGTCGATCCGATGTTCCGGCCTGCACCCAGAAACGGAAACATCTGTCGTCGATGCGATAGAATCTTGCGTCCGCTGGCGCCCCCTCTCCCCGCATCGCCCCCACTATGCCGGTCAGATAGGCGTCCCATTCATCAGGCCTTTCCGTCTCGATCACAACATATCCCAGGCCCCTGATACCCATGCCTTCATCCCTTTTGCTCGATACGGGAAAAACCGGACCCGACGACGCGCATCATCGTCCGACAGCGCATATTTATGCGATTAACCCGGCCGTTTCAACTTTGTGTTTTACATTTTTCGTAATTTATGGCCATTTGATTACGAATTTATAAAATTGAGAATTCGAGTCCGCCAAGGAAGGGGCAAATGAAATGGCCACTGCAGCATCACGACAGTCGGATTTCCAGGCAGCGCCAACCGCCGAAGAGTTGATCGCCCGCGCCCGCGCCATGGCGGAAACGCTCAGGCAGCGCGCACGCCAAACCACGCTGGATGGCGACGTTCCCGCCGAAACGATCGCGGAAATGGCGGCGGCCGGCTTTTTTCGCATCCTTCAGCCCCAACGATATGGCGGCTATGAAATGCTGCCGGATGTATTTTACGAGGTGCAAAAGGCGCTTGCCGAAGGCTGTATGTCCACCGGCTGGGTCTATGGCGTGCTTGGGTGCCACCCCTACCAGCTGGCGCTCTTCGACGACAAAGCCCAGCAAGAGGTATGGGGTGATGATCCCGCCACACGCGTTTCGTCCTCCTACCAGCCGGTGGGAAAGGTCGAAAAGGCGGATGGCGGCTTCTATTTGTCCGGCCGGTGGGGCTTCTCCTCAGGCTCCTCGCATTGCAGCTGGGTCTTGCTCGGTTCCATCCATTTCCCCGAGGAAGGCCCACCCGACCTGCGGACCTTTCTGTTGCCCCGTTCGGACTATCAGGTGATCAAGGGCACGTGGGACGTGTCCGGCCTGCAGGGAACGGGCAGTTTCGACATCGTCGTCGACCGCGCCTTCGTCCCCGAATATCGCACGCACAAATCGATCGACGGCTTCCTCTGCACCAATCCGGGGCAGAAGGAGAATGACGGCCCGCTCTATCGCCTGCCCTGGGCACAGGTGTTCGTACGCGCGGTATCGACGTCTGCCTTCGGCAGCGCCCGCGCGGCGATCAGGGCGGGCCTCGACATCATGAACAGCCGCGTGTCCAGCTACACGGGCAAGGCTGCGAAGGGCGATCCGTTGCTTCACGCGGCTCTGGCGCGTGCCGTCGCGGAGGTTGGCGAGATGGAACTGACCCAGCGGGTCACCCTCCAGGAAATGATCGACCATGCCCGGCGCGGCGAAGTGGTGCCGATGGAACGCCGCGCGCTGTTCGCATATCAATCGTCTACCGTCGTACGGCGCATGGCGGATCTGATCGACGATATCGTCAAGCTGCTTGGAGGCCGCGCCGTTTACATGTCCAGCCCGATCATGCAGCCATGGCTCGATCTCCATGCCGCGCGGGCGCACATCGCCAACGATCCGGGGTCCCGCGCCGCCGACGTTCTCGCCACCATGGCGGGCGCCCCGCCATCCTTCAACTACCTCTGAACCGCAAGGGACGGAAATGATGCAGCGGTTCAGCGAAACAACCTATCGGGTCTCGGGCGGCCACGACATCCACATCAAGGAAACTGGCTCCGGCCAACCTCTGGTATTCATCCATGGCAGCGGTCCCGGAGCCTCGGGATTGTCCAACTTCCGGCATAATGTCGATGCGTTCGTCGCCGCCGGTTACCGCGTCATTCTACCCGACTTGATCGGCTACGGCGCATCGTCGAAGCCCGAGGACATCGATTATACACTCGCCCTCTTTACAGACACGCTTCACGAAGCCCTGGAACGGCACGGCCTCACCCGGGCTGCCTTGCTGGGCAATTCGTTGGGTGGCGGCGTTGCGCTTCGGATGGCGCTCGATGCGCCTGCATTCATCGAACGCCTGATCCTGATGGCGCCGGGCTGTGTCGCGTCATTCGAAACCTATGCCGCGATGCCGGGCATTTCCCGTATGCGCTCCAATTTCGGAGGTCCGGATTTCGACATTGACGAACAAAGGCGCCTGATACGCAATCTCGTCCATCCTGATTTCGCGTCCCGCATTCCCGATGATCTGGCCGCCGAGCGCTTCGCCGTTGCGCGCACCCAGCCCAAGGATGTGCTGACGCGTATGCGGACGCCCGACCTTGGCCCCCATCTGGGCGAGATCGACAAGCCGATCCTGGTGCTATGGGGTCTGGACGACGAATTTTGCCCCGAAGCGCACAGCCGCCTCTTCCTGGAACGATGCGTGAATGCCCGGACGATCAGCTTCGCGCGCACCGGCCACTGGGTGCAGCTGGAACGAGCGAACGAGTTCAACGCTTACTCGCTCGCTTTTCTTGCCGAATGTCACTGAACGCGTCGGGCATTTGCGCGACGGCCTCATTGCCGCGCGCCTTTTGTATAAGGAATGGGAATGAAGCGCGTGAAGGCGGCGATCATTGGTTCGGGCAATATTGGCACGGATTTGATGGTGAAGATGGTGAAGTACCAGCAGAATATGGAGTTGGCGGTGGTCGTGGGGATCGACGCCAATTCGGAAGGTCTGGCGATGGCGCGGGAGCGCGGTGTTGCGACGACGCATGAGGGGCTTGAAGGCCTGATGGCGATGGACGTGTATCCGGAGATCGGGATCGTGTTCGACGCGACATCGGCTTATGCGCACAAGGTGCATGATGCGGCGCTGCGCAAGGACGGCAAGCTGGTGGTCGATCTGACGCCGGCGGCGATCGGGCCGTACACGATCCCGCCGGTGAACATGGAAGAGCATCTGGACCAGACCAACGTCAACATGGTAACGTGCGGCGGGCAGGCTACCATCCCGATGGTGGCGGCGGTCAGCCAGGTGGCCAAGGTGCATTATGCCGAGATCGTCGCGTCGGTTTCGTCGCGGTCGGCAGGCCCTGGCACGCGCGCCAATATCGACGAGTTCACCCGCACGACCGCGAACGCGATCGAAGCGGTGGGCGGCGCGGAAAAGGGCAAGGCGATCATCATCCTCAATCCGGCCGAACCGCCGATGATCATGCGCGACACGGTGTTCACTTTGTCCGAAGGCGCGGATGAAGAGACGATCCGTGCATCGGTGAAGGCGATGGTCGCCAAGGTGCAGGCCTATGTGCCCGGCTATCGCCTGAAGCAGGAAGTGCAGTTCGAACGGTTCGGCGACAACAACAAGCTGAAGATCCCGGGCCGCGGCGAATTTACCGGCATCAAGACCTCGATCTTCCTCGAAGTCGAAGGCGCTGGCGATTATCTGCCGAGCTATTCGGGCAATCTGGACATCATGACGGCGGCGGCCAAGGCCACCGGCGAACTGATGGCGCGCAAGATTCTCGATAAGCGGGCGGCCGCCTGACATTCTTGCCCGTCCGTCCCGTGCGAAGGCTAGGGACGGGCAGCGGGCGCACCGTGTCTCGACCCTGCTCGACACGAACGGACTTTAGGATCTGACGATGACCTTCGATCCCACCACCAACAAGCTCTATATCCAGGACGTGACGCTGCGCGACGGCATGCACGCCATCCGCCACATGTACGGCCTCGATCATGTCCGCGCGATCGCCAGGGCGCTGGACGAAGCCGGCGTCGACGCGATTGAAGTCGCACATGGCGACGGGCTTTCAGGCGCCAGCTTCAACTATGGTTTCGGCGCGCACACCGATTGGGAATGGCTGGAAGCGGTTGCCGAAGTGCTGACCAAATCGGTGCTGACCACCCTGATCCTGCCGGGTGTCGGCACGGTCGAGGAACTGCGCCGCGCTTATGATCTGGGCGTGCGTTCGGTGCGCGTGGCCACGCATTGCACCGAAGCCGACGTGTCCAAGCAGCATATCGGCATCGCCCGCGATCTGGGCATGGATGTGTCGGGCTTCCTGATGATGAGCCACATGATCGAGCCGGAGCGGCTCGCGCAACAGGCCGTGCTGATGGAAAGCTATGGCGCGCAGTGCGTCTATGTGACGGACAGCGGCGGCGCGCTCGACATGGATGGCGTGCGCGATCGGCTGCGCGCCTATGACAAGGTGCTGAAACCCGAAACGCAGCGCGGCATCCACGCCCACCACAATCTGTCGCTGGGCGTGGCCAATTCGATCGTGGCGGCGCAGGAAGGCGCGGTCCGGATCGACGCCAGCCTGACCGGCATGGGCGCGGGCGCGGGCAATGCGCCGCTCGAAGTGTTCATCGCTGCTGCCGAACGCAAGGGCTGGAACCATGGCTGCGACGTGATGAAGCTGATGGATGCGGCCGAAGATCTGGTCCGTCCGCTGCAGGACCGCCCGGTCCGCGTCGACCGCGAAACCCTCGCGCTCGGCTATGCCGGGGTCTATTCGTCATTCCTGCGCCACGCCGAAAAGGCCGCAGCCGATTACGGCCTCGACACCCGCGCCATCCTCGTCGAACTCGGCCGGCGCAAGATGGTCGGCGGACAGGAAGACATGATCGTCGACGTCGCTCTCGACATGATCAAGGCGCGCGATAGCTGACGAGGAACCGGGGCTGTCGCCGCCCCCACATCGCCACCCTGCCCGCGCCGAAGATGACGCGTCTTCCGGCCACAGGGCAGCTGGCACGCGCGGCCGCGCCCTGCATGGTCCTAGCGGGGCTGGCACCAGCCAGCTAGGGTTCCGGCCGGTCGCGCACATTCGCGCGCGAATGAGGGACAGAAAATTGGGCATCAATTTCGACGCAACCGACCACGCGATCGTCGAACGGCTGCGCGAAAATGGCCGCGCGACGAACCAGCAGATCGCCAACGCATTGGGGCTGACCGCCGCGACCGTATCGGCGCGCATCCGGCGCATGGAGGAAGCCGATCAGTTGCGCGTCGTCGCCGAATCCGACTTTGCCGCGCATGGCTATGATCTGTTGCTCAGAATGACGGTCGAGGTCGCCGGGCGACCGGCATCCGACGTTGCACAGGAATTGGCGGCCCTGCCCGAAGTGTTCGCAGCACATCTGGTCACGGGTCGATACGATATCGATATGCTGGTTGCCCTCCATGGCACCGACGAACTGGGGCCATTCCTGCTCGAAAAAATTGGCCGGATCGAAGGCATTCACACGGTGAACCCGGCTATCATCATCGACATCGAAAAATATCAGTTCGACGTGGTTCCAATCGGGGTGGAGAATTGACCGTGGCTGCCATCCAGCTCGATGAACTTGACCTGCGACTGATCCATCTCTTGTCGCAAGACGCCCGCGTACCCAATAGCTGGATTGCGAGCCAGTTGGGTGTAACCGAAGGGACCGTGCGCGGGCGTATCAAGCGGCTGCAGAACGAACGCCTTATTGCTTTCACGGCCATTACCGGGCTGGCCATGGCCCGCAAATCGCGCCTCGCCTTCATCAATATTCAGGCGGATACCGGATCGATCCGCACTGTCATGCGCCACCTTGCGGAAATCCCCGAGATCGATGGAATCATGGCGATGACCGGACAGTTCAATATCCTCGCTTTGTGCCTGTTCGATGAACTGGATGCGCTGGCCGCCATCGCGTCCGATCGCATATTGACCTTACCCGCCGTCCGGCACATCGAAACCGCCATCGTCGTCAGAACGCTGAAATATAACGCGCGGATGGTGAAGATCACGCCTGATCGGACCGCGCCACACCGCTAATGCTGCGTGGCACTATCAGGCGCAATCCCGCCGCGCCCGCCCGCTTCGACCCGACATTCGGGCCGGACCCGTCAGCTTGCGCTGTCCGGGCCCTCCCCAAATCGCTTCCCGCCAATATGCCGGTGAAGCGACGTCAGTTCAGCTTGTAGCGCATCTGCACGGCTAGCGTACGGCCGCGCTCGACCGTCTTTGCGAAGGAGCCAGGTGATGCAACAACGTCGGTCGCAGAGCCAACGATCTTCTCGTTCGTCAGGTTCTTGCCGACAAAGGCCAGCTGCCATTTCCCGTCGATATCGCCAATCCCCAGGCGCAGATCCAGCAATTGCCACGCCTTTTGCTGGGTCAGGGGATCCTTGTCAGCGTTCACATTATAGGAACCGGAAAAGGCCAGCGACGCATCGGCGTTAAATTCGAGAGTATCGCTGATCGGGTGGTTATAGGAGGCATGGACGTTCCCTGCCCAGCGCGGGGCAAATGGCGGCGATTCCCCACTCAGATCCTGAACGCAGACCGAAACACCTTGCTGCGAGGCTTCTACCGATTGCGCGGCGGTACAGCCGGCATTGGCATAATCCTTGTAGTAGGAATCAAGGTAGGCGAGATTCACCCCGGCATTGAAACGCCGGCTGGGCTGCCAATTGAGTTCCATTTCAACGCCCTGAGTCCGCAACCCGCCGACATTGGTCACGCTGATGAACGCCGACGTTGGCGTAATTTCCGTCACGCTCTGTTGCAAATCTTTATATTTGCTCAGGAACATCGCCAGGTTGAACGATACTGTACGGTCGAACAGCAGCGACTTCAGACCAATTTCAAAGGCATTAACGGTTTCCGGTGCGTAGGTCAGGCGATCGGCGATACCCGTCAGTTCCACGGCGTCGAAGCCGCCCGCCTTGAATCCCTCGCTGAACTTTGCGTAGACGCTCAGGTCGCTGCTGAACTTATATTGCAGCGTGGCCGATGGCAGGAAATCGTCATTGTTCACGCTTGCCCGTGTCCGGTGATCGGCAAATCCCGTGAGGATCTGCGCCAGCGGCTGCAAGGCTGCGGGCAATGGCGTGGTGGACACGCCGAACGGATCATTTGCGTGCGCATTGGTCCCGCTTTGCGCGCCGTCCTTCTTTGAATTTGTGTAACGCAGACCCACCGTCAGCGACAGTTGGTCGGTAAATGGATAGGTCACCGCGCCGAATGCCGACAGCGCCGTTTCCTTCTGATTCAGATGGAGAGCACCCGACAACGGCGCATAAGGCTGCAAGGCCGCCAGCGGCCCGGTCAACAGGACATTGGCAAAGGGAAAATTCAACGTGGTTCCGACATTCGATTTCGAATGCAGATAATATCCACCGAAAATATATTGCAGCTTTGACGATTTCGGCGATGTGAACCGCAACTCCGCAGTGGTCTGTTTCAGATTTTCCGCAGTGTTGAAACTGAAGAAATCAGCGATCACGCCGTCGGTGTCTGCCGTCAGCATGAAATCATGCTTTGAGAAAGAACCCAGCGCAACGATGCCGATGCCATCGCTGTTGTCGCGTTCGATCTTCAGCACATATTCGGACGCTTCGGTGTCGCCGCGTTCACCGGCCATCGAAGCCCGTCGAAAATCCAGATCGGTTTCCTGATTGGTGGCCAGCGCATAGGCGCAGGAAAAGGTGGTTGCGGGATCAAATGGCGCGGGCGCCGGACAATTGGTCAACTGCGTCGCAAATGGCGCGGTCGAATCCTGCTTGCCATATTCTGCCTTGATCGTTGCCGACCAATCAGGCGCCATCTGCCAAAGAGCTGAAAAACGGAGGAACTTATCTTCCACCTTGGGGTTCCGCTGGCCGGACCCCTCATTCCTGATATAGCCACCCAGGTCGGAATATCGCCCGGCCAGGCGGATTGCCAATGTTCCCGGCACGACCGGCGCACTGACCGCCGCCTCAAGCACCGGTTCGTTGCCGACAAATTCATAGGATGCCAGGGCGTATCCCGTCAGTTCATCCAGATCGGGCCGGGCCGTGGTGACGCTGAAGGCACCCCCAATGGCATTGTTGCCGAAATAGATGGTCTGCGGGCCACGCAACACTTCGATCCGTTCGACATCGACGATCGTCGACTGCGAATAGCGCGACCGACCATGATAAACACCATCGACGAAGGTCGCCACCGCCTGTTCGAATCCGGCATTGGCGCCGGATCCCACGCCGCGGATATAGATGTTGCTGGAAACCGTATCCTTGGCGACGAACACATTCGGCAAAGACTTTGCGAGATCTTCGATACCCGCGACTTGCTTCTCCTGTAGATCTTCACCCTTGAGAGCAACCATCGAAATCGGCACTTCCCGCATCGATTGTTCGCGCTTCTGGGCTGTCACCACGATTTCTTCCACCTGCGCCATCGCGGGCACGACATGGGCCATCATCGCACCCGATGCGACAGACAGCAGAAGCAGTTTCGTTGCAGATCTCACAGGTCTCTCCCCTTAAGCTAGGACAGCTACTATCGGCCGCCTTTGGCTTTGGTCGCTCTCATGCTGGATTCAGTATTAACGATACAATCAGAACGATAATTTGAACGTCATTGAATTACAGCTCGCGTTCCACTCGCTTCCGATCGCCTTTCCAGGCATCCGACGGCAGGCCCGGCAGCCCGCCTTCCCCCGGATTTTCCAATCCCGCGGGCAGTCGGCCTCCAAGACAATGTCGCCGCACGGCGTAAATCAAAAGCATCACGGACACGCGGCCCGTGCAAACGCCAGGCTGCGTAATGGTCGCCAACATGCAATCAAGCAGGCCTCAAATAATACTCGCCTTCGAATGCCCGGCTAAACGAGTTTTATCTGAGTCCCGGTCTTTCTAGGCAGACAGGCAGCACCGCCCCCCGGCGGGCTGCCAGACAGAGCCGGCCTCGTTCCCCACGGACGAGGCCGCCACCTGGCGATGCTCAACGGCGTGATCGCGACGGAGAGACGATTGCTCGACACAGGTATCATTTCGATCGCGGCCTACCTGCCGCGGCTGCGCCTTGCCCGCCAGGCAATCGTGAATGCGAACAAATGGGCCAATCCGGCGCTCGCATCGCTGGCAAAGGGGCACCGCACCATTTGCACGCATGATGAAGACAGCCTGACGATGGGCGTGGAGGCGGGCCGCAATTGCATGGCTGCAACCCCTGGTTTCAGCGCCGATCTCGTCCAGTTTGCGAGCACCACGGCGCCCTTTGCCGATCGGGCCAATGCGGTGATCCTTGCCGAAGCCCTGGCCTTGCCAGCCGACCTGCGTTGCGCCGATTTTGCCGGTTTTCAAGGATGCGGCGTTACCGCCCTGATCGATGCGCTCGAAAACGGGCGACCAACGCTCACCGTGGCGGCCGACAAGCGGGTCGCGCGGGTCGCGTCGGCCCAGGAACTGACGCTTGGCCACGGCGCCGCTGCCGTTGCCACCGGAACCCGCAATCCCATCGCACGGTTCGTTGTCGCTCATTGCACCTCGGTCGATTTCGTCGATCATTATCGCGCGGCCAAGGCGCAAACCGATTACCTGCTTGAAGAGCGCTGGGTGCGCGACGAAGGGCATATCAAGCTGGCGCCCGCAGCGATCAAAGCCGTCCTGCAAAAGGCGGCGTGGCAAGCCGGCGATGCCGATCATGTCATCATTGCCGGCGTTGGGCGAAACGTTGCCCGGCAGATCGCGGACTTGTGCGCTATCGCGCCGGACCGCCTGGCCGACACGCTGGATGCCAGCTGCGGAGAAACTGGCTCGGCTCACGCCCTGATCATGCTCTGCCACGTGCTCGAACGCGCCGCGCCGGGCCAAAAAATCCTGCTGGCGAACGTCGCCCAGGGTTGCCAGACGCTTTTGCTCGAAACGACCGACGCCATCGCCGCGTGGAAAAGCGATCATACGGTGCGCCAGCAACTCGACAGTGGTGTCGAGGACGAGAATTATCTTCGGTTTCTTTCGTTCAGCGAACAGATCGACGTGGATTGGGGTGTTCGGGCCGAACGTGACAATCGCACCGCGCTCTCCGCATTCAATCGGCACCGCAAGGCGGTGACCGGCTTCATCGGCGGTCTCTGCACGGCGTGCGGGGCGCGGCAGTTTCCGAAGGGCCAATATTGCGTCAATCCGGAATGCCGGCAATCCGATGCACTGGTCGACGAACCGTTCCAGCACAAGACCGGCACGGTGAAGTCCTACACCGAGGACTGGCTCGCCGTGACGACCAATCCCCCGCTCCGATACGGCAATGTCAGCTTCGATGATGGTGGCGTCATCATGATGGAATTTTCCGATTTCGAGCCGGGCCAGCTGGCCGTCGGCACGCCGGTTCGCTGCGTGTTCCGCATCAAGGACCGCGATCCCAGGCGCCGCTTCCATCGCTATTTCTGGAAGGCCGCCCCTCTCAGCATGATGAAGGCTCGATAGATGGCGCAAGGCATTCGGGACAAGGTCGCCATCCTCGGCATGGGTTGCTCGCGTTTCGGTGAGCGATGGGATTGCAGTGCCGAGGATTTGATCGCGGAATCCTTCCACGAAGCGCTGGCTGACGCGAACATTGATCGCGATCAGATCGACGCAGCCTGGTTCGGGCTTGCGATGGACGAACAGAATCTCGGCAAGTCGGCATTGTCGCTTTCACATGCCTTGCGGTTGCCCAACATTGCCGTAACGCGTGTCGAAAATCTGTGCGCGACGGGTTCCGAAGCCTTGCGCGGCGCCGTCCATGCAGTGGCCGCCGGTGCCGCCGATATCGCGCTCGCGCTTGGTGTCGAGAAACTGAAAGACACTGGCTATGGCGGCTTGCCCGAACGGAGCCGGGGCACGTTCAACGATCTTTGGCAGCCCGGCGCCACTGCCCCCGGATCCTTCGCCCAGTTCGCCAGCGCCTATATGGCGCGCTATGATCTGAAGATGGACACGCTCAAGGAAGCGATGGCCCATATATCGTGGAAGAGCCATGAAAATGGTTCGAAAAACCCCAAAGCCCATTTGCGCCGGCGGCTTTCAAAGGAATCCATATTGGCCGCCCCGATGGTGGCTTACCCGCTGGGCCTGTTCGATTGTTGCGGGGTCAGTGATGGGTCGGCCTGCGCGATCGTCGCAAGCCCTGAAATGGCCCGGCGACTGGGGCGAACGGGTGATCTCGTCAGTGTCAAATCCATACAGCTTTCGCTCAGCAACGGTTCGGAAATGTCGCACAACAGCTGGGACGGCAGCTTCGCCCGGACGACCAGAATCGCCGCACAAAAAGCCTATCGCGAAGCCGGCATTTCCGATCCGTTGCGCGAACTCGATCTTGTCGAGGTGCATGACTGCTTCTCGATCACCGAACTCGTCACCATGGAAGATCTCGGTCTCTCCCGGCCGGGCCAAGGATATCGCGACGTGCTCGAAGGAAAGTTCGATGCCGATGGGGAAGTCGCCAGCAACATCGATGGCGGCCTGAAATGCTTCGGCCATCCGATCGGCGCTTCCGGCCTGCGGATGGTTTATGAAGCCTATACCCAGTTGCTGAACCGCGCGGGCGATCGCCAGCTGGTCCGCCCCAAAAGGGCGCTGACCCACAATCTCGGCGGTTTTCCCAACAACAATGTGTGCAGCATCTCCATCCTCGGGATGCTGGGCGATTAATCCTCCGCCAGCCCTCCTCCACAATCACCATATGGGGTTCGACGTGCAAAACCCGGCATCGCTAGAAAATAAGGTCATCATCATCACCGGCGCCGCCCAGGGCATCGGCAAGGCACTGGTCGATCACGCCGTCAGCATGGGTGCGCGGGTTGCGGCGGTCGATATCAACGCAGCGGCGTTGCAAAACGGCCTTGGCCAGCACGCCCCGGAACGGGTGAAAGGCTTTGCCGGCGATATCACCGACGGAAATTTCGTCGGGGCCGTCGTGCGGGAAACGGCGGCGACATTTGGCGATGTGCACGGACTGCTCAACAATGCAGGCATCGTGCGCGCCTCAATGATCAACGATATGACCCGCGATCAGTGGCAGGCGGTGATCGACGTGAACCTGACGGGCGCCTTTGTCTGCCTTCAGGCGGTCGGCCGATATCTGGTGGCCAAGGCGAAGAAGGGTGATCCCAATCCGGGTTCCATCGTCAATATATCATCCGATGCCGGCAGGCGGGGCACCATCGGGCAGATCAATTATGGCGCGGCGAAGTCAGGCGTTCTTGGCCTTACGATGAGCGCCGCGCGCGAATGGGGCCGTTTCAACATCAACGTCAACAGCGTGTGCTACGGCCTGGTCCAGACCGCCATGACCGAAATCATTCGCCAGGACCAGTTTCGCGATCGCTACCTCGAAGCCATCCCGCTCCGCCGTTTCTGCGCGCCCGAAGAAATCGCGCCGGCGACCTGCTTCTTCCTCTCCGATGCCGCGTCCTACGTCACGGGCCAGCACATCGGAATCGATGGCGGCTTCCACATCGCTTCATAGCGCCCGATGACACAGCGGCACATGCGCAACAAGGAACCGGTAATGCGGCACGGGCCTGCTTCCACCAATGTCGACGGCATGAAAATGATCGTCGCCGATCACGTTATGACGATCCGGTTTGATCGCGAACACAAACGCAATTCGATCACCTATGACATGTATCATGGCTTGACGGCGTCCCTGAAGCAGGCCGCTTTGGATGATCAGATACGCTGCATCCTGCTGGCATCATCCGGATCGATATTCTCCGGCGGCCACGATGTCAGCGGGTTCGCCCAGGGCATGGATCGGGCCTATGATGAAAAGCCGTCTTTCGCCTTCATGGAATGTCTGTCGACCTTTCCCAAGCCCGTCGTCGCAGCGCTGAACGGCGACGCCATCGGCATCGGCGCGACCATGCTGTTTCATTGCGATTTCATATATGCTGTACCCGGTTGCAGGCTCGTCTTTCCCTTCGCCCGGATGGGCCTGGTGCCCGAGTTCGCATCCAGCTTTTTCCTGCCCCGGCTTGTCGGACACCGAAAGGCCATGGCGTTGCTGCTGATCGACGGCAGTTGCAGCGCCGAAGAGGCGGCGGAACTGGGCATCATCAACGAGATCGTGCCGAACGAACGGCTCGAAAGCTGCGTCGCGGCCACCCTGGCAAGGATCGTGGCGCTCTCGCCCGAAGCCGTCACGCTTACGAAAAGCCTGCTGATGGCCGAAAACAAGGAGGCCGTCCGCATCGCGATCAGGCAGGAAGCGAAAGGTTTTCACCACCTCCTGCAATCGCCCTTCGTTCGCGAACGGCTTGCCGCCATCAAGCAGAAAATCTCAGGCTTCGGGCACCACACCCCCTGATCCGGGGTATCATGAACGCGGCGGCGCTGTTCTATTTTGTCAGATAGTTGACCGCCATTTTGGTCAGCTCGTCGATCAACTGGTCTTCCGTAAGGTTGGTCGGATTTTCCGTGATGAAATGCTGCATGTTGCGGATCGTCGCCTGTTCCACAATCATCAGCGCGCTCCGCAGGTCCGTAACGGACAATTCGTGGGCATGCTGCTCAAGGAACGCCACATTGGTCGAATTGGTATAAATTCCGATAGATATGCTTTTAGAATATTCGCGCATCTCAGGAATTTCATCAACTATGTCGAACAATATGAAATAATTTTCCTTATATATTTCGAATAATAATTTGAATATCTGATGGAGCGCCGGTTCCAGAGGCGCGTCCATCAATTCCCGCAAACACACCCTGATCCGCGTCGCCGCGCTCGATACCGTTTCTTCGATCAGCGCCTTGACGATGGCCTGCTTGTTCGGAAAATATTGATAGAGCGAACCGACGCTGACGCCGGCAACCTCGGCAATCCGGTTCGTCGTCGCGTTCTTGAAACCCTCGCGGACAATGATCTGCCGGGTCGCCTCGGTTAAGGCTTCGGCCGTGATCACCGCGCGCTGCTGCTTGGGATTCTTGCGCCAGCCAACATCCGGTGCCGTCGATTTCGGCACTTTGTCCGCCGGCACTATGTTCGTCGGATCTGAGATACGAGAAGACATCGGCACCCCACCTCGTCATCTTTACTGCCCGCTCCTCAACCGCCGGGCTGCCGGCGACTATGCGCCCGCTTGCAGCCAGCGCAAGCCATTCCGCGCGATACTTGAAAATTTCACATGGAATCGGCGTGACTTGCGGCCCACATCACCAAGCATATCTTTGGCAAAAAACGCCGTCGCCGCCCATCGGTATACGAGTTCATCCTGAGCGCCTCCATCGCTAGGCTGCGTTCGAAATGCAGGGTGTAATATGCCGGTCTATGTCTTCGGAAAACTGATCGTCGGTCATTGGGACTGGTATCGCGAATATCGATCCACAACCGAGCCGCTCGTGGCCCAGCATGGTGGGCGCTATCTGATCAAGGGCGGCCCAAGCGAAAAGCTCGAAGGTGATGAACCTGTGGGGCATGCGCAGGTGCTGATCGAGTTCCCCGATCGCGAAGCCGCGCTGAACTGGTATCGCGATCCCGCTTATGCCCGGATGATCGCGCTACGCAAGAAAAGCGGGGTCATCACCGAACTCACCATGATCGAAGGCATTCCGCCGGCCGATTGATCCTGGCCTATTCGTTAGGCCAAGCCAGCCGCCCGCCGCGTCAGCCTTGCTGCCTGGGCAGTCGCACGGTCAGGCCATGCAGTTCGGCGGTGATGGTGATCTGGCAGGCCAAGCGCGAATTGTCCGCCGGATCGCTCACGAACTCAAGCATCTCCTTTTCTGCCGCGTCGGGCCCGCCGGTGCGCTCCGTCCATGCCGGATCGACATAGACATGGCATGTCGCGCACGCGCACGCGCCACCACAATCGCCATCGACGCCGGGCACCATTTTATTGACGGCCGCCTTCATCAGCGATGTATCAAGATCCGCCTCGACGACATGCTCCACACCGTCATGGCCGATGAAAATAATCTCCGGCATTACACACGTCCTGTTCGAAATACATAGCGATGGCGCACGCGGATTTTATTTTTCAAGCCTCAGCATGTTGCAGATATTGTTCTTCTGGATGGCAGAAGAACCACCAAGTATAGGCATAATCAAAATGTCGCGAACATGCCGCTCCATGTCGAACTCCTTGATATATCCATATGCACCCAGAATTTGCTGACATGTCAGCACGATCTCCTGCGCGGTCTGGCAGACGAACAATTTCGCCATGGACGTTTCGACCGGCGCCTTGCCTTCGCTGTCCAGCGCGCTCGCCGCCTGATAGGTGACGACCCGGCAGGCGTGCAGCTTGGTCCTGACATCGGCCAGCATGTGGCGGACCGATTGGAATGCCGATATCGGCTTGCCGAACTGGCGGCGTTCCTGCGCATAGGCCCAGGCCTCGTCGACCGCGGCGGCGGCAATGCCAAGCGCCATCGCCGCCACCTCCATCTTTTCTATATCCAGCCCTGGCCCTGCCAGCATGGGCCAGGCCTTGTTCCAGCCCGCTTCTTCGCCGACGATATTTTCAAGCGGCACGGAAACATCATCAAAGGTGACGTCATAGGTGCCGGTGCCCTTCAGGCCCAGGGCATCCTGCGCCTCGAACGTGATGCCTTCCGCCCGCGTCGGGACGAGGACCAGGGTAAGGTTTCTGTGCCGTTCCTCGGCAGGCCCGGTCCTGGCGAGCGTATAGATATAGTCGGCAATCGTGGCCCCCGAACAGAAGCGCTTCGCTCCATTGATCAGCAGCCGTTCCCCGACGATCTTTGCCGTCGTGCGCACGGCCGCCACATCGGCGCCCACGTCCGGCTCGCTGATGCCGTACGCGAAGATCATCCCGTCACTGACGACCCTTGGCAGCAGTTCGCGCTTCTGCCGGTCGCTGCCCACTTCGGCGATGTTCAGCCCGGCATAGCAAGCCGACTGGATATAAGGCCCGCCGACCGCCATGCTCCGGCCGCAAAGCAATTCGATCGCCACCATGGTCGCGCGTATGTCCCGGCCACCACCGCCATATTCCTCGGCAACGGTTAGCCCCATCAGGCCCAGCGCCGCGAGTTTTTCATGGACATCACGGGGGAAGTAATTTTCTCGATCCCATTTTCTGACCAGTTCCAGCGGCATTTCCTTTTCGATGAAACGCAAAAGCGTTTCCCGCAGCATCTGGATATGATCGGGTTCGGGAAAACTGTTCATATCTGCCCCATGAATGTGCGTCAGCTGCGCGTCTCGGCCGCGTTCCGGCACTCGACAAGCGTGTGAATCTTGCCGGGGGAGGTAAGTCCAAAGCCATTCATCTTGAACTCGCATACAAGCCCGCCGCCCGGGCAGGGTACGGCCAATCCCATGCTGCGCCGCAGCCGGGAAAACGAGTTTTAGCTGAGCTTCGCGCAGGCCTAATCCGGTCCGGACAATGCCGCGACACCAACGATGCGATGCAAAACCCACATGAAGACTGCCGATCCCACCTTGTCCGAATGGATTGCGCCCCCGGGCGCGCCGGCGCTCGACCCCGGCAGCCTGTCCTTGGGTGACACCTTATCGCAGGCCGCTCGCAAATGGGGCAGCAGGCAGGCCATCATTTACCGGCATCAACCCGCCATTGCGGACGTGGCATGGACCTATGCGGAACTGAACCACCATGCGGAACGCCTGGCAGCGGCCCTGATCGCGACCGGCTATCTGCCCGGTGAACGGATTGCCATATGGGGTCCAAACCATCCCGAATGGGTGCTGCTCGAATATGCGATCGCCAAAGCCGGCCTGATCCTTGTTGCCCTCAACCCATTGTACAAAATCAATGAACTGGCCTTTGCACTGCAGGATTCCCGTGCAGCCGGTATCTTTCATGCGGATCGGATCGGCGTCACCCGCCCGGCTGAGATCATTGATCAGGCACGCAGGGACACCCCTGCGCTTCGCCACATTCATGCCTTTTCCAGCATCTGGACGGAACTGATCCCCCGCGCACCGGACGATTTCCCCCATGTCGCGACGGATCCCGACGCCACGTTCATGATCCAATACACTTCGGGCACGACGGGTGTGCCGAAGGCCGTCCGGCTGTCGCACAGGGCGATCATGACAACGGCCCTAAATTCCTACCGGATGTGGGGAATCGAAGAAGGCAGCCGCGTCTGCCCGGGATTTCCACTTTTCCATGTGGGAGGGTCGGGCAACTCGATCCCCGGCGCCGTGGCGGCCGGCGCAACGGTCCTGCCGCTCCACATCTTCAAGCCGCACCTGACGCTCGATGTTCTGGAACATGAACGCTGTTCAACCTTCGTCGGCGTGCCGACAATGCTGATCGCGATGCTGGACGACCCTTCCATCGCGGGCCGATCGCTCGACGCCCTCAAGACGATCATTGTCGGCGGCGCGCCGGTCACAAACGATCTTCTCAAACGCTGCCGGAATATCTTCGGCGCCGATGTCATCAATTGCTACGGACAGACGGAAACATGCGGGGTGACGACAACCACCCTGTCCACCGACAGCGCCGACAAGAAGACACGAACGAGCGGCGCGGCGCTCATCGGCGTCAGCATTGCCATTCGCGACGAACAGGGCCGATCGGTTCGCCGCGGGCGGATCGGCGAACTCCATTATCAAGGTCCGGGGGGCATGCAGGGTTATGGCAGCACTCCCTGCGACGGCGACATATCCGATGGCCCGGCATGGATCGCTTCGGGCGATCTGGCGACAATGGATGATGACGGCTTCGTCGCTATCGTCGGCCGCAAGAAGGAAATGATCATCCGTGGCGGCGAAAACCTTTCGCCCGTCGAAATCGAAGCCTACATGAAGGAACACCCAGCCATTCGCGAAGTCGCGGTGGTTGGCGTTCCCGATGAAAAATATGGCGAAGTCGCGTGCGCGGCGGTCTCTGTTCGCAGCGGCATGGAAA
This sequence comes from Sphingomonas sp. KC8, assembly GCF_002151445.1. Taxonomy (GTDB): domain Bacteria; phylum Pseudomonadota; class Alphaproteobacteria; order Sphingomonadales; family Sphingomonadaceae; genus Sphingomonas_E. The sequence goes on along the minus strand of NZ_CP016306.1, from coordinate 4,012,660 downwards.
TAACATCAAAACAAATTCGCGAATGGTGCATCGATCGAATTTCTCTATGGAAAGTACCTGAATATATCGAATTTTTAGATGAATTTCCGATGACTCCTTCCGGAAAGATCCAGAAATTCCAAATCAAGGAAGAGATGGTTCAGCGTCTCAACCTTGCATGACTCCGATTTTTCATAAATTCTTATCATGGATGACACCCGATGAACTATGAACGATACAAGGAACTCCGCGTCGAAAAAGACGGAAATATTCTAACGCTGACGGTCAACCGATCCGATACAAAGAATGCGATCAACGCCGCCCTGCATGAGGAATTTTCCTACATTTTCGACGATATCGATCGCGATGAATCGGTGGACGTCGTCATTCTCACGGGGTCGGGCGGGTCCTTCTGCGCCGGTGGCGATCTGAAATGGCTGTTGTCCATGCACGGTGATCCCGTGACCACCAGCATCGGCATCCGGCGCGACCGGAAGATCCAGAATTCGATACTGGATCTCGAAAAACCGATCATCGCCAAGGTCGACGGCCCGGCCATCGGGCTGGGCTGTTCGCTCGCCCTCTATTGCGACTTCGTCTATGCTTCGGATCATTCGCTGTTCGCCGATCCGCATGTGTCGGTCGGCCTTGTCGCGGGGGACGGCGGGGCGGTGATGTGGCCGCAGCTCGTCGGCTATGCACGCGCCCGCCGCTATCTGCTGACCGGCGATGCGATCCCCGCCCCCGAGGCAGCCGCGATGGGCCTCATCACCGAGGCGGTTCCCGCCGATCAACTCGATGAAACCGTGGCCAGAATGGCAAAACGCCTCGCCAGAGGCGCAACACATTCGATCAAGTGGACCAAGGCGTCCATCAATGCGGGTCTCAAGGTGAGTGCCAACGCGATCATCGATCGCGCCGCCGCCTACGAAAATGTGACGCAGTTGCTCGACGATCACCGGATCGCCCTGCAAGCGTTTCAGAATAAGGAAAAGCCGCAGTTCACGGGCCGCTGAGCAGCCATTCGCCATGAAATGAACGGACCGCGGCTATCCGCTGCGGTCCGCCCAGACCTTGTTGGCGCAATTCGTGACGGTGCGAGTTAGACGAACCGGGACAACTCCACCGCCGCCCCCCGTTCCGCGCTTAAATAGCCGCTGTAGACGATCAGCAGCACGTCCATCGCCAGCATCAGATCACTGCGCGGCGCCCGGCCATGTGCGATCGCGCCGATGAAATCGCGCAGTTCCTCCGGATAGCCGGTGACGGCATCCTCGTCAGGTGCGGGAAACGACCACCCCGCCTTGGTCTCGGTCTTTTCGACGATATATTCGCTGTCGAAATAGCGGCCATCGGGCGTGTACGCCTGGCACATCGTATTCGGGTTGATGTTTGCCGTGACAAGCGAGCGGGAGCCATAAGCGGTGAGATAATTGTGGATGCCCCCCATCCGCGTGTCGGTCGACGTCAATTGCGCGACGGATCCGTCCTCGAAGGTGATGACAATGCTCGCCCAATCCTCGACATCCTCCCAGCCCGTGACGAGGTGCTTTCGCGTTTCCCGTTTGAAGGATTCGATTGCGGTCAGATTGGCGACCTGCGCGAGCACCGACACCGGGCGGATTGGCTCACCATGGCGACGGCGGCCTTCCTCATATTTCAGATAAAGCGCCGCGCCGATCGGATGAACACCAAGCCGCAACAGCGATCCTCCGCCAGACGTCCGCCATCGCTTGGCATAAGGGCTGTGCGACCCCGAATGCGATTCCTCTCCCTGGATGCGCATGATCGTGGAATCGCTCGCCGCCATCAGCCGGTTCAGCTTGGTGATCGGCGGCGCATAAATCCAGTTTTCGGCATAACAGAAAGTAACACCCGACCGGGCAATCGCGGCCTGCACCGCATGCGCATGCTCAACGACGCTGGCCAGCATCGCCTCCCGCGGTGCGCCGATCGCGCTCCAGTCGTCGCCCGCATCCTGCGGTCCGAAATAGCCACCCAACGGCTTCTCGCAGATGATGTGTTTTCCCTGTTCCGCGGCCTTCAGCACCAGCGGCATGTGGAGATGGTTCGGCACGCACAGATCGACCACATCGATGGCCGGATCGGCCATCAGCGTATCAATCGTTTCGTACTGAACCGGGATGCCAAAGGTTCGCGCGAGTTCAGCCGTTCGTGTCCGATTGCGGCCATAGATGCCCGCAATCTCGAAATCCTCGCCATAAACCTTGCGGTAGCTGGCAAGGTGGAAGTGAGCGGAAAAGCCAGCCCCTGCAATTGCGATGCGCACGCGCTTGCTCATAAACATCCTTTCGCATTCCGTGCGTATCAGTGCCGCAATTCCCGCCCGCGCGTTTCCGGCGCGAACAGCGATGCGAGGATGCCGATCAGAAAGACCGCGCACATCACCATCGCGGAATAACGCAGCGGCAACGGCGCATCGAAGCCGCTGAAAACCCGCGTGCTCAAAAGCGCGGAGACAAAACTGCCTCCCGCTGCCGCAAATCGGCCGAGATTATAGGCGAACGATACGCCCGTGCCCCGCGCCCGCGCCCCGAACAATTCGGGCAGGTAAATCGCGAATCCCGCAAAAACGCTCAACTGCGCGGCACCCATTAGCGGCATCATCCAATAGGCATCGACCGGTGTCTCCAGGCGCCAGTAGACCAGCAACGTCATCACGAACGCCGCCGAGAACCCGATCGTAAAGGCTGGGCGGCGGCCATAGCGATCAGCAACCCAGGTGAATGCCAGCATGCCCAGCGCACCGCCCACCATCTGCAGCAGATAGGCCCAGTTCTTCGCCTGGGCGACACGGGCTGCCGCATCCGTACCATCCGCCTGCGCGGCAAAGTGAGCGGTGAACACGGCATCCTGCAGATCGACCGCATATTCCCCGACAGCCCACAGGCCGACGACGCCCGAAATGGCAAGCAACGTTCCAATCAGCAGATTGCGCCGTTCATCCCTGTCCGACAGAATCTGGCGGTAGGAACCGAACCACCCTTTCGGCAACTCACCTGCTGCCTTGAGTTTAAGCCACGGCTCCGACTCCTTTAGAAACACCCCTGATCCGACCGCGAGCAGAGCAGGCAGCGCGCCTACCGCGAACAGCCAGCGCCAACTGCCGTCCACCGGAATCACGGAATGACTGGCCAGCGTGTCCACGCCCATCTTGAGCAAGGCTGCGCCGATATTGCCGACGGTCGACAACACCTGCAGCAACGCCAGCATCGCAATCCGCGCCGCACCCGTCACGCTTTCGGCGATCAGCGCCACCGCCAGACCGAACACACCCCCAATACCGATTCCAGTCGCCAGCCGCAGCAGGGCGAATTCCCAGTGCGTTTGGCACACCGCCGTCAGGCCGGTGCAGACCGAATAGATCAGTATCGCGATAGTCAATATGCGCGCCCGACCGAAACGATCGCCCAGCGCGCCGAATGTCAGCCCCCCAATGCCCCAGCCGATCAGAAACAATGCCGTCGCCTGTTTCGCGAATGCCTGCACGTCCAGCGGGGATGCCCCCGGCCCCATCAGGTCGCGCAAGGCGACGATCCGCGCGAGGGAGAAGATGCGCTGATCGAGATTGTCGAATAGCCAGGCCCCCGATGCGACCGCGAACACGAACCACTGATAGGCCGTAACCTCGCTCCACCAATGCTTGCCCGAAGCGCCCTTGGCGTTCATTTCGCGGCACCGGCCCGGTTCGTCAGGCCAAGCGACCAGCGGATCGCCTCAAGGTACATCTTGCGGACATCGGGATCGGTCCAGCTTTCCTTGGTATGGCCGATGCTGGAATAGAATACCCGCCCATTGCCATAGGCCCGCGTCCACGCGACCGCGATGTCCGACGTGCCGGCGGGACCGGTCGCGATCCGATCCTGATCGATCCGCAGCAATACGTCGACGTTCCTGCGCGAGAAATTCTTCGGGACATATAGTTCATTCTGTTGCGAAAAATATTGTGGCCAATGTCGGGTGATCGGCGAATCCGGCGCTTCATTGACGAGCGGGAAGGTGACGAGCGGCTGTTCAAGCGTGTTGAGCGGGTGTCCGCCAAATTGCGCACCGAACATATCGGCATAGCCCTGCCAGGAATAATTGGCGTCCAGCGCGCCGTGGATACCAACCAGCCCCTTGCCGCGATCATGAACGAAGGCGAGTAACGCCTGCTTGCGGCTATCGCTAAGCCCCCATTCGCCGGTGGTATTCACCAGTACCACGGCATCGAAATCACCCAGCCCCTCTGGCTGGAAGCCGAAACGCATCTTTTTTCCGCCGCCCGCGTTGATCAGATCGAAATCGGACCGCAACTCAGCGTCATACAGTCCGCTCTCCTGCCCCATCATGGCAATCGCAGTCATCCCGGCGGAGATGGATTCATGATGAAAGCCGGTGGCAGCGCCCACCACGAGCACGCGGTACCGTTTGGGGCTGGACGGTCCCATTTTGGCGGCGATAGCGTCCTTTTGCGCTTCGGTCATCGTCGCCAAGGCCCCGCCGCGCTGTGCAACTGCCGATTGCGCGAACCCTGCCAGCAGCGCGAGCGCAAGCACCCATCCTTTCGCCTTCATATCACCCCTCCCCTTTTCTTTTGAAATACAAAGATTTTCTGATTTAAATGCGATTCTGCCGCGCCAGGAATGCAGCCAGCGCAGCACGGTGCCCTCCCGTTAAAATTGCCCGCAATGCTGTCACAAACTGGCCGCGCAATTGTGGATTGCCCACGAACGCCGCCGGAAAAACGCCGGATCGGTCCACGAAAAGCCCGGCCAACTGCGCAGCATCGTCCCCCGCCGCGTTCCACAGCGACGCCAGACGCGCGGCAAGCGGATCATTCACCGCATAGGTGCTGCCATCTGCAGCACGGCCGCGCGTATAAACGACCCACGCCGCCAGGCTGAGCATATGCGCCGGACTTTCCAACCCGTGCGCCGCCCGTTCGATCATCGTTGAAAGCCAGCGCTGCGGCACCTTTTGCGACCCATCCATCGCGATCTGGCTCAGCCGGTGGGGCAGCGCCGGATTACCAAAGCGTGCCTGCAGCGCCGCCATATAGGCCAAAGGATCCAACCCGCCACACACAGGCAATCCAGGCACCACTTCATCCGCCATCTGCACATCAACGAACCGGGCGAGATCGTCATCGCCGATAGCTTCGTGAACGAAATGATACCCCAGACCGAGGCCGAAATAGGCCAAAGTGGAATGGCTACCGTTCAACAACCGCAGCTTAGCCAGTTCAAACGGGCGGACGTCCTGAACGAATTGGGCACCGCCCGCCTCCCATTGTGGGCGCGGGCCGGCAAATCGATCCTCGATCACCCATTGGCGAAATGGCTCGGTGACGACCATGGCCTGGTCCTCAACCCCCAACACCCGTTCCAGACCATCCCGGTCGCACATGGCCGTCGCGGGCACGATCCGGTCCACCATGGTATTGGGGCAGGAAATTGCCGTGGCCGCCCACGCCGCAAGCGCCGGATCACGTCGATCGAGGAATTCCGCCAGCAGACCACCCAGCAGGCGTCCATTGCCGGCAAGATTATCGCACGAAAGCAGCGTCAGCCCACCTGCGCCATTGGTTCTCCGCCGCGCCAGCGCCGCCGCAAGAAAGCCATGGATGGTGGCGGGATTGGCGTCCCCCCGTAGATCGCCGATCAAAGCGCTCTGCCCATCGTCAAGCTGGCCGGTGGCCGGGTTCCGGCCATACCCTTTCTCAGTAACCGTCAGGGTCACGACATGCGTGTCGGGATCGGCCAGCGCGGCCACCACCGCCTCGGGCGATTCCGGCGCCACTAGGACATTGCGAACCGCACCGATGATCCGCAGCCGTTCCCCCGCGGCACCGCGTTCCACCACGCTGTACAGGCCATCCTGCGGCTGCATCGCATCGCGCACCGCCGCCGATCGCAACGACACTGCAGTAATACCCCACTTTGCATCACCCGCAGCCAGCGCATCATCGGTATAGACGGCCTGATGCGCGCGATGGAATGCGCCGATGCCCAGATGGACAATCCCACCGCCCACAGCATCACGGCGATAGGCTGGCCGCGCGATGCCAGGCGGCAATTGCCCCAACGACGACGCGGACAGACGCGGCCTTTCTGTCCCTGCATTTTCCGTCACAGGCGATAGGCCTGTTTAACCAGTCCGTAGCTCAGTTCGGCCGCCAGTTCAGCCGCCTCATCCTCGTGCAACTGGTGTTCCGCCACCAGTTCGGCGAGCACGCCGCAATCGATCCGCCGGGCCACATCGTGCCGCGCCGGGATGGATAGGAATGCGCGCGTGTCATCATTGAAGCCGACGCAATTATAGAAGCCGGCCGTCTCGGTCATCCGCGCACGGAAACGCCGCATGCCCTGTGGGCTGTCGTGAAACCACCAGGCCGGCCCCAGCCTTAGTGCCGGATAATGGCCCGCCAGCGGCGCAAGTTCGCGCGCATATGCGCTTTCGTCGAGTGTGAACAGGATCAGCGTCAGGCGCGGATCATTGCCATAGCGATCGAGCAGCGGCCGCAACGCCCGGACGAAATCGGTCGGCATCGGGATATCCGCGCCCTTGTCGCGGCCAAAACGCGCGAAGAGCCGGGCATTGTGATTGCGGAACGAACCGGGGTGAATCTGCATGACCAGGCCATCGTCAACACTCATTCCAGCCATCACCGTCAGCATATGCGCGCGAAACAATTCAGCCTGATCCGGCGTCGCGCGGCCTGACGCCGCGACCGCGAACAAGGCCGCCGCCTGCCCGGGGTCCAGATCAGCAGTCGCGGCCGAAGGGTGCCCATGATCGGTCGCTGTCGCGCCTGCCTCGACAAAGGCCGCCCGGCGCTGCCGCAACGCCGCCAGATAGCCGGAATAATTGAAGCAATCTTCCCCCGTAAGCGCAGACAGCGCCCGTAGATTATGGATGAAACCATCGAATTCGGGATCAATCACCGGATCGGGCCGGAATGAAGTGATCACCCGCCCGTGCCAGCCCGACGCACGGATCGCGGCGTGATGCTCCAGCGTATCGAGAGGCGATTCCGTTGTCGCCAGCACCTCGATATTGAACCGGTCGAACAAGGCGCGCGGTTTGAAAGCGGGCATCGCAAGACTGGCGTTTATCCGGTCGAAATATTGATCGGCAGTGTCACGATCGAGCCGCACATCGAACCCGAACACCTCGCTAAACACCCAGTCCATCCATAACCGGGTCGGCGTGCCGCGAAACAGGTGATAATTCTCGGCAAAGCATCGCCATGCCGAGCGCGGATCAGCCACCGCCACGCCCACATCATCACGCGGCCCGATCCCGATATCTTCCAGCCTGACGCCCTGGCTATAGAGCATCCGAAAAACATAATGGTCCGGCGTTATCAGAAGGCTGGCCGCATCCGTGAAATTGGCGTCGCTCGCAAACCAGCGGGGATCGGTATGGCCGTGCGGACTGACCAGCGGCAACTCCGCAATCTCACGATAAAGCCGCCGGGCGATTCCCCTTACCGTTTCATCGACCGGAAACAAACGGTCCGGATGGAGGACGAGCGGCAGCGCCATCCTTATACCTCTACCGACCTGGCGTAGCGCGCTCGGGTGGATTGCGCGGCGCGGCGGGCTTCCTGCACGGCCCGCTCTTCGGTGGCGAACAGCAGATGATCGAGCACCGCGCCCAAATGGGCACGCATCGCCGCGCGCGCCTTGGCCGGGTCGCGCGAACGCAGCGCGTCGACGATCGCGGTATGCTCCGCGACGACGGGCTTCACCTGTGCGGTCCGGGCCTTTTCGTGCAACAGCGCGCATTCCGGCGAGGCCGAGCGCAATTCCCACAATTCATCGATCATTTTCACGATCGCGGTGTTGCGCGTCGCCCGTGCGATCAGTTGATGGAATGCGCGGTCCGCCACTTCACCATCGCCATGATCGTTACCCTGCGCAATGTCCCCGACCAGATCGTCCAGTTCGGCAAGCTCCGCATCCGTGATCTGCGTCGCGGCAAGCGCTGCGGCTTCTCCCTCAAACAACAGGCGCGCCTCGGTCAGTTCGAATGCAGTGACGTTGAACCCCAACGTGTCCTGCTCGCCCGGCCGCTGTTTGACATAGGCACCCGATCCGACCCGGACTTCGACCAGCCCCTGGACTTCGAGGGCGATGATCGCCTCACGTACCGTTGGCCGACTGACATTGAATTCCGCAGCCAGTTCGCGTTCGGCCGGCAGGCGCTCGCCAATGGCATAATCGCCCGCCGCGATCGACGCGATCAGCTGACGGGCAAGTTCCTGGTAAAGCCGGTCGTGCACGCCAACCGGTTCTGGCTGGGGCGCACTGCCTACCCCGATGCTCCGTCGAGCCATGACAATCACTTTCCTCACGGTCGACCGCCCAATTCGGTCTAACCAGTTTTATAAAACTTGACAGGCCAAAATGGCACCGTCAAGTCTGCCAGCATAATGGCACCAAACCGATGCGGAAATGATCTATGAAAATCGATGCGGCCAAGGTGATCGTCACCTCCCCCGGGCGCAATTTCGTTACCCTGAAGATCCTGACCGATCAGGGCGTCTACGGGATTGGAGACGCCACGCTCAACGGGCGCGAACTGGCCGTCATGTCTTATCTGCAGGATCACGTCCTGCCCTGCCTGATCGGGCGTGACCCCCGTCGGATCGAGGATATCTGGCAATTTCTCTACCGCGGCGCTTACTGGCGGCGCGGGCCGGTGACGATGTCGGCGATCGCCGCGATCGATACCGCATTGTGGGATATCAAGGCCAAGATGGCGGGCATGCCGCTCCACGATCTGCTGGGCGGCAAAAGCCGGGAAGGCGTGATGGTCTATGGTCATGCCAATGGCCGCGACATCGAAGAAACCGCCGATGAAGTCGCTCGCTATATCGACATGGGCTATAAGGCGATCCGCGCGCAATCGGGTGTCCCGGGCCTAACCGATGCTTATGGGGTCGGTCGCGGCAAGCTGTTCTACGAGCCGGCCGACACGGCATTGCCGGCGGAAACCATCTGGGACACGCGCAAATATATGAATTTCGCGCCAAAGCTGTTTGACCGGTTGCGCGCGCGCTTCGGCTTCGACCACCATTTGCTGCACGATGTTCACCACCGCCTGACCCCGATTGAAGCCGCATCGCTGGGCAAGGCGCTCGAACCCTATGACCTGTTCTGGATGGAAGATGCGACGCCGGCCGAAAATCAGGAATCCTTCCGGCTGATCCGACAGCACACCACCACGCCGCTTGCCGTGGGGGAAATCTTCAACACGATCTGGGACTGCAAGGATCTGATCCAGAACCAGTTGATCGATTATATCCGCACAACCGTGGTTCGTGCTGGCGGCATTACCCACCTCCGCCGAATCGCCGACTTCGCGGCGCTTTATCAGGTACGCACCGGCTGTCATGGCGCGACCGATCTGTCCCCCGTCACGATGGGCGCAGCGCTGCATTTCGATAGCTGGGTGCCCAATTTCGGCATCCAGGAATATATGCGCCACACGCCCGAAACCGATGCGGTGTTCCCGCACGCATATTACTTCGATCAGGGAAGTCTCTATCCGGGCGATGCAGCAGGGCATGGCGTCGACATCGATGAAGCGGAAGCCGCGAAATATCCCTATAAGCCCGCTTATCTGCCAGTCGCCCGGCTTGAGGATGGCACGATGTGGAATTGGTAAAGCATCAGGCGATGCAGATCAGCGTGCTCGGCGAAGGGATGCTGGAGATGAGCCGGCGCGATCGTCGTGACGACCGGTGGCAGCTCGGCTTTGGCGGCGACACGCTCAACACGGCCATTCACCTCGCCCGTTTCGGCCTGCCCGTGGCCTATGTCTCGGCACTGGGCAATGATCCGTTCAGCACGGCGCTGCGCGAGGAATGGGCCGCCGAAGGGCTGAATGTCGATCACGTTCTGGCCGACCCCGACCACCTTCCCGGCCTCTATGCGATCCGGACCGACGCGCAAGGCGAGCGCAGCTTCTTTTACTGGCGCAATGACAGCGCTGCGCGGCATCTGCTCGCCCTGCCCGGAATCGACGCCGCGCTCGCTTATGCCGCCGGCGCCGACCTGTTCTATCTCAGCCTGATCAGCCTCGCGATCTTATCTGAAGACGCGCGCGCACGGGTTTATGATTTATGCGCCGAAATACGGCAGCACGGTGGGCGGGTGGCGTTCGACAGCAACTACCGCCCCGCCCTTTGGGACAGGCCGAAAAGCGCGCGCGCGGTTGCTTGCAAGATGGCCGCCCTGTGCGACATCGGATTACCGACATTGTCCGACGAAAGGCTGCTGTTCGGATCACGGGATCCGGATAGCGTGGCCGATCGCTGGCATAGCTACGGCACAGCCGAAATCGCCGTAAAGCTGGGCGCATCGGGCTGCCTGCTATCCGCCGCAGGCCGCAGACGGATGGTGCCGGCGATCGCCGATATTGATCCGGTCGATACCAGCGGTGCCGGTGATGCCTTCAACGGCGGCTATCTGGCCGCGCGGATGCGGGGACTGGATGCGGCAACCGCCTGCCGGATGGGCCACCAACTCGCCGGCTGGGTTATCACACGCACTGGCGCGTTGCCGAAACGGACGGCCGAAGCGCCCTACGCACCCGGCGTCTGAGCCTGCGAGGTTGAGCGTCAAATTGACGGCCTAATCATATTATCGTGCCATGATGGTTGCCGGGGACAGAAATCCCCGGCAGACGCATCATCAATAGGATACCGATATATTCACACCCAAATACCGGCTAGAATCACGTGGCAGATATTGCTGCACCGATTCCGCGCCAAGCAATTGCTGAAAGTTGAATAATCCCGTGGCATAATGCTTGTTGAACAGGTTGCGCGCAAACAACGTGATACTGTAGCGATCGTTATCCCGTTCCTTTATACCAATATTGAAGTCAGCAATGCCATAGGCCTTCTGGATCGTCGTCGGATCCTGTGACAGCTGATATTGCACCGCACTCTGCCAAGTATAGCCCAGGCTGACATTCGCATCGAAGGGCAGGCCCGGCAGATCGACGCTGTAGTCGCCGACGATATTGGCCTTCCATTTCGGGGCATTGCTCAATCTGGCGCCCGCCAGATCCTGCACCCCGCCGACACAGCCCTGCGCCGGCGTCTGCCCCCCATAGCATTGCGCGCGAGGATATTTCTTGATCGTGGCATCGACATAGGCCGCGCCACCGCTCAGCGTGAATTGGCTGGATGGCTTGGCGATCCATTCCAGTTCAACCCCGCGCGTCCTTACCGACCCGACATTATCGAGCCGCAACGCGCCGCCCAGCGTGGGTTCCAGCGACTGGGCCTGGAAGTTACGATAGTCGGTTGCGAACGCGGTGACATTGAAGACGAGCCGGCGATCGAGGAACGTGCCCTTCATGCCGGCTTCATAGCTATCCGAATGCTCCGCCTTTACCGGCTGAAGCGCCGCAATCGCCGCGTTGAAACTGCTGGTGAGATCGTAGGACTGCCCCTTGTAGCCGCGGGCATAAGTGGCGAACAGCATCACATCATCCGATGCGTGATGCTGCAGGCCGAACTTGCCGGTTACCGCGGTATCATCGTCGAACCGCGCGAATTTTTCAGAATTGATATTGTTCCGGAACTTGTAGTTGATTTCTTCGCGATTGACTCGGAGGCCCGCGATCACGCTGGTCCGATCCAGGAATTCCCATTCGGCCTGGCCAAACAGCGCGGCACTTTTCGATTCCGAAGTCGCGTTGAAATTGGTTACCGCGATCAGCGGCCCCCGCTGGAATGCGCGCGTCAGATCATTGTCGGAATAATAAGCCCCCACGACATATTTCAGCGGGCCATCCGGCGATGCCAGGCGAAACTCCTGGCTGAAAGAGTCGGTGCCATATTGGCCCATCTGCGACACGCCGCCATGCAATGCGCCGCCCGTCAGAATTGCGAGAATATCGACGGCCGAATTATCCGTTTCGGCAAAATCCCGGAATGTGTAGCGATTGATCGCGGTGATCGACGTCAGCGTATGATCACCCACATCCCAGTTCATCTTGAGTGCAGCACCACGATCCTTGCTGGTCGGGCTGGCCAGCGTGTCGGCAATCGCATCGACATTGCTGGTGCTCGCGACGATGCCGGGGGCGAAGACCGCTGCGGTCAGCGCCGGGATCCGCAGCAAGCGCGCCTGCGGCGACAGCGACCGGAACGGCACGGCGCAGCATTCCGTTTTGGTTTTATTGTAGTGCCCGGACAGAGTTGCATCAAAACTGTCCGATGGTTCCCAGCGCAGCTTGGCGAAAATGCTGTCGCTTTTCCGGCCATTTTCCATCCGGTTGTTGAAAAGGTTACGGACATTGCCGTCATAACGATTCAGCGCACCACTGATCCGGAACGCCAGCGTGCTGCTGATCGGGCCGGAAATGCTTGCCGCATAACGCTGTTCGTCATCGTCGGTGATTTTCAGTTCGGCATGGGCGGTGAACTGGTTTGACGGCGCCTTGGTCGTGATGCTGATCACGCCGGCCGACGCCGATTTGCCGAACAACGTACTTTGCGGCCCGCGCAGAACCTCTACCCGCTCGATATCGACTAGGTCGGTCAGCGCCTGGGACTGCTGCGCCAGCGCGATATCGTCGACCACGACCAACACGCTGGATTCCACGCCGATGCCATAAGCGAACGTACCGATCCCACGCAGCGAGATCGAACTGACCGCCGGATTTCCACCATTCTGAAACGTCATGCTGGGGGCCATCTTGGCGAGATCGGTGAAGTTGCTGCCGCCGATCTTGGCAATCTCGTCACCGGAAATCACGGTCAGCGCAACCGGCACATCCTGCACATTGGCAGATCGTTTTTCAGCGGTGACGATGATTTCCTGGATCTCCGAACTCGGAGCCGCTTTCGATGTGCTTTGGGCATAGCCGCCCGCTGGCAACGAGAGCGCGATCAGCGCCGTCGTCGCCATCCATTGCGTCTTCATCCTTATCCTCCCCCTAAGCCGATTTATCAGGTCGTATCCGGGTGCCGTTTGCCGGCTTATTTCCGCGTGATTTCGATGGCCGATACCATGGCCGGGCCAGCCCCCGGCTCGAACGCGAGCATCAGGCGACCGCCCTTCACCGTGACGGGGAACGATCGTTCCACCGCCTTGAGCGCGCCGCCTGCGGCAGCGAACGGATCGAACCCCGACAGCAGCCGCTTTCCATTGGCGGAAACCTGGAAGGTGCGCTGCCCGGCCGCCGTTGCCGAAGGTTCGAAGAAATGCAGCACCACGTTCCAGGTGCCATCCGGCAGCGGCACGTCATATGTGAAGGCCCCTTCGCGATAGCCATCATGCAATCCGGCAATCCGCGCCCCATGGACGATCTTCGCCTTCGACGCGTTACTTGCGAGAAAGGCGGTTATATCCTTTGGATTGAGCACCCTGGCTTCGCCACCGGCGAAGAAATGGTCCGAACCGAATTGCAGCCCTCCGGCCAGCGTCTGCTCGGTCAGATCGCCCGAATTGATCCGGACGCCCCGGGCAACAGGATCCGGCCCGTTCAGCACAATTTCGTCCGTCACAGGTTTTCCTGCGAAATCGGCACTGGCCACCAGGCGGTTCTCGCCGGGTTTGAGCGCCACATTCTGCCAGACGCATATCCGTTCCGGACAAGGCCGCGTGCCGAGATCCGTATCCCCGACCTTCAGGGTCGCGCTTTCGCCATTGCTGTACACACGCACGTCGATCACGGGATAAGCGCGATTGATGTAGCGCCGGCCATTGATGTGAACGACCGGTTCGCTGCTCCAATTGGCCTTGTAGAAGTAGAAGGCATCCTTTCGCGTCTTGCGATCGTACGTCACGAGGCCCTTGTCGTTGAGGTCGATTGCGTCGCCTTCCACACGGAAATCGCTGGCGAAATCGAACATGTTCCACACCCAGCTGGCCCACAGATAAGGCCGCGCGGCCAACGCCCGCCACGATTCCTCGTGGATCAGGGACTGGAACTCTTCCGGGTGCGGCCGGCCGAAGGCGTTGATATGGCCCCCCAGCGGATTATCCGAATGCTGGGTCAGCGCCGCGCCGGCGCCAAATTCGCTCACCGCCAGCGGCACCTTCGGAAAGCGGACATGCAACTCATCCAGCAGCGGCCCCATGTCAGTCGGCTTCAACCCATACCAGCCGGGGTAGCGATTGACCCCGGCCACGTCCGTCACATCAAAGAGCAGTTCGGGGTCCGCCGGCCCGCCATAAGGCGAATTCGTGCAGCAGTCCGCGAATGTGGTCGGCCGGGTTGGATCTTCCTGCTTGGCCAGATCATTCAGATTCTTGAGCAGGTCGCGCGCCTTCACCGGCTTGCGCGTGAAGATCGAATAGCTGTCGACCTCGTTGCCGACCCCCCATGTCACCACCGACGGATGGTTATAATTTTGTCGAACCAGTTCCAGCAGTTGCTGGCGCGCATTGTCGACGATTTCAGGCGTCGGTGTCCCGCCGGTGAAGGATGCCGCGCTGACGTAGGGAATTTCGGCCCAGACAACCATGCCGCGCTCATCGGCCAGTTCGAACCATTTGGGCGCATGCTGATAATGGGCGAAGCGGATCGTGTTTGCGCCCAGTTCCTGGATCAGGTCCATATCCTCGACATGATCCGCGTCGGACAGCGCCCAGCCTTTGCCCTGTCGATCCTGATGGCGCGAAACGCCGTGCAGCGGCAACGACTTGCCGTTGAGGAAAAAGCCCTTGTCCGGATCCATCCGGAACGTGCGGATGCCCAGCGGCTGCTCCACCCGATCCAGCAGCTTCGTACCCGCGCGCAGTTCCACCACCACCTTGTACAGATAGGGATCGGCCCTGCCCTGCCACAGCCGCGGATTGGGAACGGTCAGCGACTGGCGAACGCTATCCACCTTGGCCGCATCCAGCCTGGCCGGCGCCGATACGGAGGCCACTTCAGCGCCCTTGTCGTCACGGATCGAAGCGACAACCCTGATGTTGCGGGCCTTGCCTTCGTCGTTGCGCAACTTGGTAACCACGTCGATCGCGGCCGCGGCGCCATCCACCGATGCAACCGAGGCATATACACCAGGGCCGGCATGATCGAGCAGATCGATATGGGTGGGTTCGGTGACGATCAGCGATACGCCCCGATAAATCCCGCCATAGGGAAAGAAATCGCCCGCGATCGGCAGCACGTTGGCCGTCGTGCTCCCGGCCTTGGGCTTGCTGTTGTCGGCTTTGACGACCAGGACATTGTCGCCCTTTGCCGCCATGAACCGGCTGACATCGAACCGGAAACGCGAATAAGCGCCATTGTGCCGGCCGACATAGTGTCCGTTCAACCAGACATCCGCGATCGTGCCGACGCCATCGAACTGAAGCACGGCCCGCTTGCCGTCGAGTTTTTCGGGCGATTGAAAACGCAGCCGATACCAACCCACACCCTGGAAATTATTGGTTTGCGCACTTCGTTCGGTGCGATATTCGCCGAGCCGGTTCCAGCTATGCGGCAGATTGACCGGTTTCCAGGAATGGTCGTCAAAGGCCGGCGCCAGCGGCTCCGCCGGCTGTGCCCCCTGCTGAAAACGCCACCCTTGCGCCAGATCGAACGCGCGGCGCGGCGCGGCGTCCGCCAAAGCCGGCTCCGCAAACACTAGCAGACCCAGCATGAACGTGCCTGCAAAGGCACCCTTACGTCCCACCATCATCCCCACCCCGCCTTTTCCGGCTGTCACTTGATTCTTATTGGCCTTACCTTTGTTCAGGATACATAAAGCCATGTCAAGATTTATGGTAAGGCCAATAAATCATACCTGCCAAACCACATTCTGATTGGGATGCGTGGGACTAAGCCTCTCCGTCGATCAGGCGATTCCCGCAGCACGGGCGTTGGCAAAGGGTGATGCGGGAATCGCCGAACGGCCGATGGCATTGGCTGGCCACGAGGCCATGGCGGAGCCGTCAGCCTGCGAGACCATCTCGCAATTGCGCGCGATCGCCGCCTGGACTGGGGTGAGTTTCTACGATGGCCGCATCGGCTGTAACTGCGGCATTATCCGGGCCAGGCCCATGATATCGATCGGCGCCTTATGCCAGCGGCGTCTTCACCGGCAGATGTTCCGCACCGGGCGCGGCATCGGGAACCGCGACCTCGATCCAGCCTTCGGCATCTTCGCGGAACGGGAATATCATCAGCGGCTTATACCCCGCCCCTCCCAGACATTCGCCGGTATCGAGCTTGAAACGGGCGCCGTGAAGCGGGCACATCACCGATCCGCGGCGAACGCGGCCTTCGGGCGCGAGCGCGGAAGCGGCGTGGCTGCAACGGTTGATGAGGACGTGGACCCGGCCTTCTTCCCGGCTGACGAAGACGGGCCAGCGGTTCACGATGAACGGCAGCATCGCGCGTTCTTCCACCTCTACCGCCTTGATCACACGATGATAGCTCTCGCTCATCCGCCTTCGTCCCGCCTTTTCGGACCATCATTCGCCCCGACGCTGCCGGTTTGCCTGGGCGCGGGCAATTGATGCTTGTAATAGCTGCCGGGAACGCACCGTGCACGCCATGGTCTCCCCAAGGAGAGCAGGAATGACGAACGGGAACCGTTACTGGCAACTGGCCGCACATCCCGAAGGAACCGACTTTGCTTCTGCGATCAAGCTGGTCGAAGAAGCAATGCCGACGATCGGCGATCGCCAGGTGCTGGTACGCAACCTGTGGCTGTCGCTCGACGCTGGAACGCGCATGTGGATGACGGCGCGGGAAGACAGTTACATGGCGCCGACCCCGCTGGGCAGCAAAGTGATCGGCTTCGTGCTCGGCCGTGTGGTGGCGTCACGTCACCCGGATTATACGGCCGGCGATCTCGTCCGCGCCTATGGCCAGTGGGCGGATCATTCGGTGCTGATCCCCGATCTTGGCGATATCTGGAAACTCGATACGATCGTGGACATGCGGCAGCATTTCGCGGTGCTCGGCCCCAATGGCTGGACCGCCTATGTGGGGCTGAACGAATATGGCCGGGTTCGGCCGGGCGAAACGGTGCTGGTGTCGGCCGCAGCCGGCGCGACAGGCCTGCTCGCCGCGCAGTTCGCCATGCAGATGGGCTGCCGGGTCATCGGTATCGCCGGTGGCGCAGGCAAATGCGCCATGCTGACCGATCGCTACGGGCTGGCCGCCGCGATCGACTATAAGGCCGAAAATGTCGCCGCGCGCCTCGGCGCAATCGCCCCCGGCGGGATCGACTGTTATTTCGATTGCGTGGGCGGGCCGATGCTCGACCAGATATTGCCGAACATGGCGATGAACGGCCGCGTAGCCGTCTGCGGGCTGATCGCAACCTATGACAAGGCTGACCGGAGCGGCCCCAAGACCTTCGATCTCGTCTTGATGAAGCGGCTGACCATTGCCGGCTTTTTCTCCCCCGATTTCTATTTTCGCGGGGAAGAGATCAACCGGCTGACGCGCCCCTGGCTCGATGGCGGCCGTGTCGACATGGAGTTCGACGTGACCGACGGACTGGAAAATACACTGACCGCTTATGGCAAGCTGTTCAGCGGCGGCAATGTCGGCAAGACGATGGTTCGGCTGGCGGATTAGCCGCCGGCTTTGGCCCGGCGGCTACGGACGCAACGGGGATTCATATTCGTCGACGAAGAAATGGCGGTGCATTGCACGATCGAACAGATGGTCCTCGTCGGCTGCGATTTCGGCGGCGATGGCGGGTTCGCCAAGCCGTTCCATGGCGGCATCGAACGCGCCACGATCGGGAAACCATATCTCCATGACGACATCGTGGTCAGGCTCGTCGGCGACACCGGTCACCGGGTTCGGCATCGGCACGATGTACCGGCGCATGTATCGATGGGCGAAACCGGACAGGTATTTCACACCGATCCGGGCATGGTGCCGTTCGTAATAATCGCGAAAATCCGCAATGCTCATACCGGGACGACGCTTGAGCAGGGTGACGAACTTGAGCATCAGCGCCGGTGATCGCTGACAAACCGCGCATAGCGGCGTAATTCCCAATCACTGTCGCCAAACAGCGAGGCGAGCACCAGCGCCCGCTTGAAGGCCTGCCCGACCATCAACTCTTCGGTTGTACCGATGCCGCCGTGGAACTGGATCGCATCCTCGCCAAGCTCAATCGCGCGCGCGCTGATGAACGCCTTTGCCCCGGCCAGTGCGATGCCCCGATCGGAATCACCCGTCGCCGCCGCGCTATAAAGATGCGAACGACTGAGTTCGAGCCGGCCATAATTGTCCGCCATGCGATGCTGGATCACCTGGAACTGCCCGATCGGCTGGCCGAACTGGTTACGCGTCTTCACATAATCGAGCGTGGCATCGAACATCATCGCCATCAGGCCGATCAGTTCCGCGTTAATGGCAAGGCGCGCATCCGCGAGCACCGCTTCCAGCACGCCAAGATCGCCGGGCATCGGTTCCGCCGCCACCTGCCGCAGCACGAGATCGCTGGCGGCCGAACCATCGGCCATGCGATAATCGCGCCGTTCTATTCCACTGGCGTCAGCGGAGACGAGGTAAAGCCCGACCGTTCCGACATCCGATTGGGCCGACACGATGAATGCGTCGGCAAAGGGGCCGCCGAGCACCATCTGTTTGGTGCCGTCGATCTTGACCATGGCGCCATCGCCGGATGCGCGCGCCGCGACCGCCGTTTCGTTGAAACGCGATTCATGTTCGGTATGGGCCAGCGCGACGAAGCCAGTGCCCGCGATCAGCCGGGGAAGCCAGATCGCCCGCTGGGCATCACTGCCGCCGCGCTGGAGCGCACCGCCGGCAAGCACGATCACCGGCAGCACCGGTTCGGTCGTCACGCCACGCCCCAGCGCTTCCATCACTGTGATCAGCGTATCGGCGCCACCGCCAAGGCCGCCCAGTTGTTCCGGAAAGTGGAAAGCGAGAAGGCCGGTTTCCGCCATCAACTGCCAGCCTTCGGCTGAAAAGCCATGAGGCTCAGCTATATAACGCAGGCGCTTGACCGCATCATAGCGATCACCGACATATTTCTCGATGAGATCGCGGAGCAGGCGCTGCTCCTCGCTCAGATCAAAGTTCAAGCGGCCTTCCCCCAAACCTGGCTGGCACGACGCATTGTCCGTCGTCAGAACATTTGGCGCAGATCGCGGCGTAGATTAGCGGAGTGCGGGCCTCGTCTGGGGATTGATGTTAGGCGGCGAGCTTGCGGTGCTGCAAGCGCCGATGTTCGATGGTCTGTCGCTTGAGCCTTTCGCGCTGCTTGATGATGGCCGGCGCCCTGCCGAAGTAGGCGTCGGCGGGCGTCACGTTGGCCAGGCTCTCATGGTAACGCTGGTGGTTGTAGTGCTCGACGAAGGCCTCGATCTGGGCCTCGAGGTCGCCAGGCAGGAAGTAGTTTTCCAGCAGGATGCGGTTCTTCAGGGTCTGGTGCCAGCGCTCGATTTTGCCCTGGGTCTGGGGATGACACGGGGCTCCGCGTACGTGGCTCATCTTCCGGACTTCGATGTATTCGGCCAGCTCACCGGCGATGTAGCTGGGGCCATTGTCGCTGAGCAGCCGGGGCTTGTGCAGCACCGTGGCGCTGTCGCAGCCGGAAGCTGCCAGGGCGAGGTCCAGCGTGTCGGTCACGTCCTCGGCCCGCATGTTGGTGCACAGCTTCCAGGCGATGATATAGCGCGAGAAGTCGTCGAGCACGGTCGACAGGTACATCCAACCCCACCCGATAATCTTGAAGTAGGTGAAGTCGGTCTGCCACATCTCGTTCGGGCGGGTGGTCTTCGTGTGGAACTGGTCGGCCGCCTTGATCACAACGTAAGCCGGGCTGGTGATCAGGTCGTGGGCCTTGAGCAGCCGGTAAACCGTGGCTTCCGATACGAAGTAGCGCTGCTCGTCGGTGAAGCGCACGGCCAGCTCCCGGGGGCTCAGCTCGGACTGTTCCAGCGCCAGCTCGATGATCTGGTCGTAGATCTTGGCCGGGATGCGGTTCCACACCCGGATCGGCACCGATGGCCGATCTTCCAACGCTTCCGGCCCACCTTCAAGGTAGCGATCATACCAACGATAGAACGTCCGGCGGGGAATGCCGAGCTGGTCCAGCGTGCGCTTGGCCGGCAGGTGCGACTGTTCGACGATCCTGATGATCTCGAGCTTCTCGGATGCGGGATACCTCATTCTTCGCCTTCCCCATCCGCGATCATGCTTTTTTTGAGCAGCCGGTTCTCGAGCGTCAGGTCGGCCACGCATTCCTTCAGGGCCCGGGCTTCGCGGCGCAGATCCTGCACCTCGCCGGTGGTCGCAGCACGAGCGGTGTCGCCGGCCAGGCGTCGCTTGCCGGCTTCCATGAACTCCTTCGACCAGGTGTAGTACAGGCTCTGGGCGATCCCTTCCTTGCGGCACAGCTCGGCAATGCTGTCCTCGCCGCGCAGGCCATCCAGCACGATCCGGATCTTGTCCTCAGCCGAGAAGTGCCGACGGGTCTGCCGCCGGATGCTCTTCACCACCTGCTCCGCAGGGGCCTTCGACGACAATTTTGAATGGGAGGATCTGGGCTTCATCTGCGTTCCTTCGTCACTGCGACGAAGCCCAGATCCTCCTCAAATCACAACCTCAAATCTGTGCCATTGGTGCTGACGGCGGACAGTCAAACGTGGTCAACGCGCGCAATTCGGATGAGAAGGCGTGATAGGTCGAATCCTCGGTCGCCCAGGTTCCGGCAGCACTCGACTGGAAATCACATGCGCACGCCCAGCGGTTATTGTTCCAGTTATAATTGGTTACCGACGTGAACGTAACGTCATCAAGTTCGTAGTTGATAGATCCCGTTACGGCATAAGAACGATACTTATTATAAAGAGACCCATCGGATTTTGAGTATGGGAAATTTGCCGCGATGTCCGTCGGAATATTATTCTGGTGCGTTACGAAATCTTCCTTGCACTCATATCCGTTCAGCTGCGAAAAACCCGACGGACAGGAATAAGCGACGTAGTTCCACGACGAATTATTGACCTTGTTGACGTCTGCCGATGCCTTCACGGTCGCGGTCAGGCGATCGGTCGGGGTCCATTTCAGCGTCACGCGGCCCAGCAATTCCCTCTCACCAGGTGCTTCACGCGCCGCCGGCGTCGCGGTGTGCGGTGTTGTCACGCCGGTCACCACGTCGAACGTGTTGTAAACAACCGGATCGGCGACGTTCCGATAATAGCCGCCATACATCTTGGATCCGCGCACCGCGACGCGAAGCCCCAGCGTATCGGACAGCGGCCCGGATGCGATCGCTTCCAATTGCACCTGCTGGGCCTTGAACTCGTAGGACGCCTTGCCACGGAATTCGAATTCATCGGTGGGATCGGCCGTCGTGAGGGAGATCACGCCAGCCGTCGCATTCTTACCGAAAAACAGCGCCTGCGGCCCTTTCAGGATTTCCAGCCGGGAAAGATCGAAAAACCCTTCGTTGATGATACGGCCCTGGCCATAATAAACGCCATCCACGACGATCGCGACCGACTGTTCGATACCGATCGAGGTCGACGACGAACCAATGCCGCGCATCGTAAGCTGCGCGCCCGAACCGTTCGATGCACGGCCGACGGTGAAATTGGGCGTGCGGGCCGCCACCTTTTCCAGACTCGTAAGATCCTGTTCCTCGATCAGCTTGGCCGGAAGCGCGGTTACCGCGACCGGAATCTCCTGAACGCTTTCGGATCGCTTGCGCGCCGTCACGACGATATCCTCAAGGCCACCGACTGGGCTGGCAGTGGTGGCGCCCGGTGCTGCCGATGCACCCTGCGCTTGCGGCCCGGATGACGCTTCCTGCGCCTGCACAGGGGCGACGAGGCCCAGCGTAATAGCCAGCGCGCTACATGCCGAGTGCAGGTAGGTGCGCGAACTGCCTATGATCATCTTACGCCCTTTCGTAGCGCCGCGGGTAGCCTGGCGGCCTGCCTATCCCCGCGCGGCGACTTCCAATCCCAATGCGGCCCTCTCTTTCGCACTAGGCGCAGGTCGGCTCGCGTCAGGATGAATGCGCCGAGACGACCGCCCCGTCACCCTGTCACAATCAGCAGGTGTGACAGGAACGACTGCGCGGGAAAACCGCACCCAGCCGCTGGATCAATGCGGAATAGCAAAAAGGGATTGAGGATGACGAGCGGCAAAAGGCTGGACGGGCGGATTGCCCTGGTATCGGGCGCGCTGCGCGGCATTGGCCGCGCCATCGCCGAATGCCTCGTCGCCGATGGCGCGACGACGATCATCACCGATCTCGATGCCCCGGACAGCGCGGAACCAAGGACGGTTCTCGCCGCAATTCCGGGCGCCATCTACATGCAGCTCGATGCCACCGACGATGCGAACTGGCAGAATGCACGCGCCCGTGTGGAGGCGATGTTCGGCCGCCTCGACATTCTGGTGAACAATGTCGGCGCGGACCTGACCGGCAAGGTTCAGGACCTGGCACTGGAAGATTGGCGCCGACTGATGACACTCAACATCGACACGGTTTTCCTCGGCACCAAGACCTTCCAGCCATTGCTTGCCAAGACGGGCGACAGCACGCCTTATGGATCGAGCATCATCAACATAAGCTCGATCATGGGTCTCGTCGGCATGGGTGAGGTTTCGGCCTACAATGCGTCCAAGGGCGCGGTGCGGCTGTTCACCAAATCAAACGCACTGGAGTTCGCCGACGCAGGGGTCCCGATCCGCGTCAACAGCGTTCATCCCGGCTTCGTCGAAACACCGCTCCTTCACAAGGGAATGGAACGCTGGGCCGCCCGCGACGGGACTGTCACCGCGCAGCAGCTGATCGACGCGATGGCGCAGACAACCCCGGTGAAGCGGCTCGCGCAGCCGATCGAGATCGGTCGGGTCGTCGCCTTCCTCGCAAGTGATGATTCCAGTTACATGACGGGCAGCGAAGTCGTCGTCGACGGCGGCTGGACCGCACGTTGATCAGGAGATCAGATATGTCCCCCTTCGACCTTTCCGGCACCGTCGCGCTTGTCACGGGCGCAACCGGCGGCATCGGCCGTGCAACGGTAAAAGCGCTGCGCGACGCAGGATCGACCGTGATCGCAAGCGACATCGCAGCCGAAGCCACAATAGACGCCGCCGCCGAATATCATCGTCTCGACGTGACCGATGAAGCCGCGTGGACAACGCTGATCGCCGATATCGCCGCCCGTCACGGCCGGCTGGATGCACTCGTCAACAATGCCGGAATCTCCGTCACCAACAGCATTGCCGAAACGAGCCTGGCAGAATGGCGCAAATGCCAGGCGGTGAATGTCGAAGGTGTTTTCCTGGGCACCAAGGCCGCTGCCGAACTGCTCCGCCGCAGTGGCGCCGATCGCAAGGGAGGGGCATCCATCGTCAATCTGTCGTCGGTCGGCGGGTTGAAGGGATCGGCCTATATGGCGGCCTATTGCACCAGCAAGGGCGCCGTTCGCCTCTTCACGAAAAGCGCGGCGGCCGAATATGCCATGCTGGGCTGGCCAATCCGCGTAAATTCGGTCCACCCCGGCGGAATCGACACCAGCATGATGGACACGATCTACGCCCGCTATGTCGAAGCCGGCCTGTTCGCGGACGAACAGACCGCGCGTGCAACCGTTTCCGCCGGACATGCGATCGGCCGGATGGGCGAACCCGACGAGATCGCCGCCGGCATCGTCTATTTGTGCTCGCCGGGCGCGAGCTTCATGACCGGATCGGAACTGGTGATCGACGGCGGCATGACCGCTCGCTGACTGTGCAAGAAGGAAAGAGGATATGGCAGGCAAACTGGCTGGCAAGGCGGCGCTCATCACTGGTGGCACCAACGGCATTGGCGAGGCCGCCGTACGCGGCCTGATCGCAGAAGGTGCCAAGGTTGCCTTCACCGGCAACAACCAGGCCGCGGGCGACAAGATCGCCGCGGAAACCGGGGCACTGTTCGTGCAGCACGCGGTGCAGGATGCAGAAGGCTGGGCCGGTGTCTCGCAGGCGATCCGCAACACGTTCGGCCGGCTCGACATCGCCTTCGCCAATGCCGGGATCAACGCGGGCGACAGCGACATTGAAACCGTGGACATTGGCGCATGGCGCAAGATTGTCGACATCAACCTGACCGGTTCGATGCTGACCTGCCAGAACGCGATTGCCCTGATGAAGACGAACCCGGAAGGCCCGGGCGGGTCGATCATCCTCAACAGTTCGATCAACGGCATCCTCGCGCTTGCCGGCGACGTGACCTATTCAACGACCAAGGGCGCGATTCGCCTGCTCGCCAAATCCGTGGCGGTGCATTGCGCCAAGGCACGGCTCAATATTCGCTGCAACACGATCCATCCGGGGGTGATCGAAACGCCGCTGATATTGGGGGCCATTTCGGGCGCGCCGGATCCCGCAGCCGCCCGTTCGATGCTGGAAAATATTGCGCCGATGGGGCGGCTGGGCCGCACCGAGGAAATCGTCGCCCTGCTCGTCTACCTCGCGTCCGATGACGCAAGATTTGTCACCGGCGCGGAAATGGTGATCGACGGGGGATCGACAGCCGGTCTCCCGGGAGTCTGACCCCCGGGAGGCCCGTTCAGAATTTCTGCGAGGATGTGACCTCGTGGATCGTCACCTGATTGGTATATTTGCCGTCAAAGTCGGCCAGCAGGCTGGCGATCGCCGGCAGCGCGAGATGGGTCTGCAACGCTTCCATGTCGCGCCAGCCTTCCATCGCCATGATGATGCCCTTTTCCGCATCCTCCAGGCCCATATGATAGAACAGGCAACCATCCTCCGCGCGGGATGGTTCGCACAGCGCCTGAAGTCGCGCGAATAACGCAGGCAGGGTTTTCGGGTCGGTGAATATCTGTCCGGTGACGACGATCATGGCATGATCCTGCTTTAGGGGAAGGTTGAGAAGAATGGCGCCGGTTCAGGTCTGGTGGATGATGTTGAACACGCGGCTCTGCAGGAACCAGCGGCCGTCGCGCCGGACCAGCCTGTCATTGTAACAGGCCCGTGCCCGTTTATCCCTTTCGGTGCCGGGTTCGGCATAGACCTCGGAAATATAGGCCCGCGCCTCGGCTGCATCGCCATCGACCCGGATAGCGCCGATCGTCACCATGAAACTGAGTTGCGGATAAGCAGGCATCGCGCTCCGCCACAGATCGACGATCGCCCGCTTGCCGTTGACGATGCCGAGTTCCGGATAATGCGACAGATCCCAATGGCTGTCCTCAACCCAGAGCGACGCCCACAATTCCTCGTCGAAGCGGTTGACCGCATCGGCATAGGTTTCGATCACTTCGCGGATCGCCACGCGATCCTCAAGCGGCCCTGTAAAATTCGCTGTCATGCGCCTCTCCGCTATGGTCTGCGCCGCCACGCTATGCGGTCGCGCTGCGGCTGGGACCTGCTGAAACAGCGAGGTCAGCGATATTCGTCGCGCAACAGGCGGCGGAGAATCTTGCCGGACGGATTACGCGGCAACGTCTCACGGAAATCGATCGACTTGGGCGCCTTGTATCCCGCGATCCGGGCACGCGCCCATGCGATCAGTTCCGCCGGCTCGGGCCGCTCGCCAGGCGCAGGCACAACGATCGCCTTTACGGCCTCCCCCCATTTCGGGTCGGGCACGCCGATCACCGCAACGTCGCTCACCTGTGGATGGCTGTACAACGCGTTTTCCACCTCTGCTGGATAGACGTTTTCGCCGCCGGTGATGATCATGTCCTTCATCCGGTCGGCAAGGTAGATGTAACCGTCCTCGTCCATCGAACCGGCATCGCCGGTCCGCAACCAGCCCTCGCGATCGATCGTCTCGGCGGTCGCCGCGGCATTGCCGAAATAGCCGGACATGTTGGCGCCGGATCGCGTCACGATCTCGCCCACCTGCCCGCGCGGCAGTTCGTTGCCGCCCTCGTCGACGATTCGGACCTCGACGCCCGGCAGCGGCACGCCCACGCCCCGCATCCGTTGGTTGCCGGCAGGGTCATGATCTTCCGGCGGCAAGCCGACAATCGTTCCCGCTGTTTCCGTCATCCCATACATCTGGGCAAAGCCGCAGCCGAACACCGAAATCGCCTGGCGCAGCAGATCGAGCGGGATCGCCGATCCGCCGTAGCAAATATATTTAAGGAAACTGAAATCCGTACCTGCGGCATCCGGATGATCGCACACGATGCGCATCGCCGTCGGCACCATCATGATCTTGGTGATGCGATGGCGGGTCATCAGGTCCAGCACCTGATGCGGATCGAATTCGCGTACGACGACACCCTTGGCGCCATGTTGCAGGGTCCAAAGCCCCCAGCCCGATCCGCTGATATGGAAATTGGGCATCGCGATCAGGCTGACATCGTGCGGACCCCATCGATTCCATTCGGGCATCTGTTCGGCGGGATAGTCGGCCCGCAGCGAAAGCAGGCTGCGGTTGGCAAGCATCGCGCCCTTGGGATTGCCCGTCGTGCCCGACGTGTAGAGTTGCAGCACCGGATCGTCATAACCGGCGTCCCCGTGGGGATCGTGGTCGGGCTGGGCATCGCGCCATGCGGCAAAGCCATCAGCCGGCAGAATGCGATATCCGGCATCGCCATCGTGATCTGCCTCCGTCTGAGTGGTCCATCGACTATGATAGTCTGGATCACGAAAGGGACGACGAATGCCGAGCAAGAAGCACAAGCCGGAAGAGATCATCGGCAAGCTGCGTGAAGTTGAGATCGTGCTGGCGCAGGGTGGAACGACGGCCGAAGCCTGCCGGCGCATCGCGGTCACCGAGCAAACCTACTACCGCTGGCGCAAGGAATATGGCGGTCTGAAGACCGACCAGGCGCGGCGGATGAAGGATCTGGAGAAGGAGAATCTGCGGCTTCGCCGGGCGATCTCGGACCTGACGCTGGACAAGCTGATCCTTCAGGAGGCCGCTCGGGGAAACTTCTGAGCCCCGCGCGGCGGCGACGCTGTATCGATCAGTTGCGGCGGGAGTTGCCAGTGTCCGAGCGGCGTATATGCCGGGTGCTCGGGCAACATCGGTCGACGCATCGCAAGGTGCCGCGCGGGGCGGATGATGAGGTGCGGCTCACCGAGGACATTATCGCACTGGCCAAGCAATACGGCCGCTACGGCTATCGCCGGGTGACCGCATTGCTGCGCGATGCCGGCTGGACGGTGAACCGCAAACGCGTTGAGCGGATTTGGCGCAAGGAGGGGTTGAAGGTGCCACAGCGCCAGCCAAAGCGGGGCCGGTTATGGCTGAACGACGGCTCGTGTATCCGGCTCAGGCCGGAATATCCAGGGCATGTCTGGGCCTACGACTTCGTCGAGGGCCGTACGCATGACGGGCGCAAGTTCCGGATCCTCACCATTATCGACGAGGCCAGCCGGGAGTGCCTCGCGCTTATCGTGGCACGCCAGCTCAAGCATGAAGATGTGCTGGCGGCTCTCGCTGACCTGTTCATCGCGCGGGGACCACCGGCTCATATCCGGTCGGACAATGGCGCCGAGTTTATCGCCACTGCCGTGCAGACATGGCTCGCCCAGATCGGCGTGAAGACCTTGTATATCGCGCCCGGTTCACCGTGGGAGAATGGTTATAACGAAAGCTTCAATGGGTCGCTCCGCGACGAACTGCTCAACGGCGAGATCTTCTACAGCCTCGCCGAGGCCAAGGTGCTGATCGAGGCCTGGCGGCGGCATTACAACACCGTTCGCCCGCACAGCAGCCTCGGCTATCGGCCGCCGGCCCCGGAAAGTGCGACACCGCCATTGCCGCCGTCCGGTTCCGCTTCGCTCCACCTACCGTCAGCAATGGCGGCGGAAGCAACAATGCACTAACAATCAAACCGGACCACTCGGTGGGGGCCGATCACGCGGGCCTCTTCGGCATTGATAGAGTCGCCATGACAGCACTCGCCAACCGGTGGTAAGATCCGAACTTCGTAGCCACCGAGGTGCGCGGCCTGAACTCGCATCCTCAAGAAGTTATGCGTCGGGCCTGGGATGTGGCTGCCCCGGAAGAAATCACCGTCCTTTGTTACTCTCATATCGCCCAGCTTATCGCCGTTCGTGTCTGCTTTCCATCGAAACGAACGCAAACCTGTCTGGCAGCTAACCACCCAAGCCGGACGTTACGGAGGCCGATGGCAACGGCCGCTCCCCCCGACGAAGCCGCCATCCAGGGCGCCATTTTGGCTGCCCATAACCTGCCGCACGTTCAGATTCAGAACGATGACCGGTTTCGGGCATCGCCTCGATGTCCGCGTTGGTCGGCTTAGTCGGGGGAAGCGGACGTTGAAAGGCCGCTTACTGCGTGCGAGTATCACGGCATGAGAGTTTTCAGGTTAACCGCTGTGATCGCCGCAATCTTCCTAATGGCGGGCGCTTGCTCGGAAATCTCGCCTCCGGCGTGTTCGGGACCAGATCCAAGTTGGGTCAGGCAACCTTATACACAAGCAGGACACGCCGGAGCCAACATTGTGACAATGGCAAGTGACGGCACGCCGCAATGGAACGGACATCCGGTTCAATGGGGTGCGCTAGAAGAGTATCTTCGATTGGTCACTGAGATGTCCCCGCAACCAATCACGATATTTCGCCCAACACATGACGCGCCATGCATGGAAGCGCAGCGGGTGCGCGCATTGATGTCTCGGCTATTGCGTTGCACCGAGGGGGATTGTGGCGAGGGGCCGGAATGGTCCGATTTTACCGAGCCACGTGGTCCCGAGATTTAATTTTCAAATCCCGCGGTGGGTCGTGAACTGCCGTTGCGAGACGCGTCCGCATAGTCGTCGTGTCCTGACAGACAGGAATTCGGCGGAAAACGCGGAAGGCGGCCTGTCAGGTTTCGGAAAGCCGTCGGTCGGGAATCAGGGTGCGTCGCCTGATCGCCCTTCGGCGGCATTGTCGGGGAAGCGGTCAATCCTGGTCTTGTTGAAGCGCTACCCAAGCCGCGGATTCAAGGCGGCCGTCTCCGGATGCGATTGGCGTGCCGTGCTGATCAGCAAGTTGAAAGGTCTGCTGCTGGCCGCCCAGCGCGGCCGATCCATCAAGTGCCAACAAGACAGTGTAGAAAGCATCCGTTAGAGCGCCATTGAGAGCGGCAAACACTTCCTTGGTCTGGTTTTCGCTCAACCCCGCAGCACGAAGGCGCTCTCCCACTGCTGATCCACCGCCGGCATCAGCGTAAAGGGCCAGCATCGCATCGCGCTCCTGCCGACATGCCTCAGCGAATTCTTTAGGCCCCATCATGCCCCCCCCCCTTTTCTCCCTGAAGAAGTGGCTAAAAAGCGGTCCGTCCGCAATGTCGGCGTGTCCTGACCGTCAGGATTCTTCGTGCTAGGGCGGAAAGCTGTCCGTCATGCTTCAGTGACCTGTGACCGGGCTCGCTGCTGAGCAGCGGGTCCATGGGCGCCCTCCCCTCGATGGTCAGCGCGTCAGCAGGGACTGCGTTGCGCTGTTGGGATGGCTCCACGCAGTCCCTGCTGCCATCGAGCGTGTGTCATTTCTAACTAGCGGGGATTGTGTCTTTTCTAATTGGCGAGAACATTTCATTTAATATCACTCACTTGATAAAATCACACTCGCGCTTTCAGTGTGAACCGAGCAGCGCGGTCGAGGACGATGGCCGGAAGCTCGTCGAGGCAATCTCCATCCTGGAGCCCCGGCACGGTGACGCCCTCTGCAATGACCTCCTGGACCCGGGCCGCGAGCGCCGCTGCGCGGCGGCGCAAAAACGGCAGACCAAGTCCCGCATCGGCGGCGAAGCGCTCGAAGCTCTCGGCATCCACGTCCTCGAGCGTTGCCGCACGCCCAAATCGCATAGCGAGCTTGGCCGATAGTTCCGGCCATATGTGGGTCGCCACCAGATCATAGAGCGGCGCCAGGACGACCTCGCCATCAGCCCGACGCAGCAAGCTGTAATTCTTGGCGTGGGCATCGGCATTGCCGATGATCACATTAAACAGCGCAGCGTCGGCAAGCTTGAGCACCTCGCGTGCCGGCCGCGTGGTCGCTTGCCGCACCAAGGCGAAACCATCGCGAAACGTCGGCCCGCCTTCGCTGGCATATTTCCGGTTCGACGGCACGCCCAACGCCTGTGCGAAATCCTCTTGATGCAACCGGATGGTCTGTGCGTCCCGGTGAAGGCGATCATAGCGCGTGACCAGCAGATAAGGCTTGCCATCGGCCTCGTGCCACGCCGCCATGGCCGCATCGAGCCCCAACGCCCGTGCCAGCGCCAGACAGAAGGCTTCATTGGCAGCAAGGCCGGGAAAACGGTCGGGCTCCGGCTTGATGAGATGGGTCGATGCTTCACCGACCCGCGGGACGGCGATGGCTCCATCGATCAGGACCACCGGCAGCTTGCCTTGTGCGCCGGCTAGGCTGAGCCTGGCCCCCCTTCCCCAGCCAGCATCGGCACGCGGGGCAAGCGGCCGATCAAATCAGCCAGAGCGTCCTCGGCCAGCGGGTCCGCGGGCTCGCCTTCCGGCGCAGGCGGAGGCGCTTCCCCATCGGGCAGAAACGCCAGCGCGCCGGCGACGTCGCCGCCCAGCGCCGCCAACAGACGGAAGGGATTGTCGGGCGATACCCCAAGTGCCCGCGCGATCGCCGTGCGCTGCCCCTCTTCCGGCAGTAGCCCACCAAAGACGGCCTTGCACAGCGCGTCACCGAAAGCTTCCTCCTGCTTCGGCAGCGCGTGAGACAGCGCGCGCGCGGATGGATTCTCAAGCCATGCAAGAGCGTAAGTGAAATGCATCGCTCCGCCGCGATCAATGGCAAGTTCGCCAGCAATCCGCTGTTCCGACCAGACAGTCAGGCGATCAAGAATATCGCCGCTCATGCAGGCTGGCCTGCAATCACAATCCCGTCGGGACGCCGAATCTGAAGCTCGCAGCCCAGCGCGGCAAGCACCGTGATGACTTTGCCGATCTGTGCGGTCGCTTTACCCCGCTCCAGTTCAACGATGAAACGCAGCCCTACCCCGCTCGCTGCGGCCAGTTCATCCTGGCGCAGTCCCAGTTCCTTGCGTTCATCCCGAACGATCTGCCCGATCGTCGCCATTTCGAGCATAGACCCTCACTTTCCCGATCGGGAAATATTGGAGCGCCCTCGTCATTTCAAGAGGAAATTTTCCCGATCGGGAAATTCGAAGGCGCAGAGAAGGAATTCTATCAAAAATGTCCCGTTCGGGAAAGCCAACGCCTCATAACCAATCTATCGCTCACGGTCGCGACCGTCTTGATCCATCGCCCACGAGCCTCGGAATAGCGTGCGCCTTGGATTCGAAAGCTTTGCAGCCCCCAGCCGCCAAGCGCAACACCTAGGGGCCATCGCAGAATCTGGTCGTAAACGTACGACAAGCCTCGACCTCTGTCAGACACAGATTAAGTGACGGGCTATGGAGCATTAGGTCATGTTGACAAAGTTGGGTAGCCACCTGCGGATGGCGGCGAGATTGAGGAAGCTGGTGAAGGAGAGAGCGGTTTTGTCGTAGCGGGTGGCGATGCGGCGCTAGTGCTTGAGAAAGCCGAACATGCGCTCGATGCGATTGCGGTCCCGGTAACGGCGAAAATCGCAGGCAATCGGTTCGCGGCGATTGGACTTGGGCGGGATATTCGGCAGGATACCGCGCATCAGCAGGCTGTGGCGGACGCCATCACCATCAGCCCTTGTCGGCCAGCAGCGCTTTGGGCGTGGCGACCGGCAAGGCCATGAGTGCCTCAACCGCCCCGTAGTCCGATGCCTCGCCGCCGGTCAGGATGAAGCCGAGAGGGCGTCCCTGATTGTCACAGCGGGCGTGGACTTTGCACGTAAAGCCGCCGCGTGATCGACCAAAAGCCTCCTTATCAGTCCCCCTTTAGCGCCCGCTGCCGAGCCATGGCCGCGAACCGTGGTGCTGTCGATCATGTGCTGCCAGTCGTCCGTCAGCCCGAACTCGACCAGCGTCGCCAACATTGCATCCCAGATGCCCTGCTCGGCCCAGCGCCGGAACCGGACATAGACCGAGTTCCACTTGCCGTAGCGCTCGTGCATGTCGCGCCAGGGGCAGCCCACCCGCAGGACATGCAGCATGCCGTTCAGGTACCGCCGATTGTCATGTGCAGGCCGCGACTTGCGACCGCGCTCCGAGGGCAAAAGGCCCGCGATCACCGCCCATTCCTCGTCCGTCAGATCGCCACGCGCCATCGCCGCTCCCCACAAAGAGCAGCTTTGAATCAGAGATCAGCCCGTTTGGGAATCCACTTTGTCAACATGACCTAGTTTCATGAATTTCGGCGCGATCATCGGCCTGCTCCGTAAAAGAGCGCATATGTGACATGCGGCCTGAACCCCGTTTTCTGGGAATTTTTCCGTTAGCGTACGCCTACGACCAGATTCTGCGGTAGCCCATGGTTGGAGTTATGTTCCGATATGGCGTGAGCGACCAAGTTCGGCATGGCGATTTGCGCTGCGGGTCTTGAGCAGATCCTGGCGCGAAAGGATGCCGAGCACGCGCCTGGTTCCGGGCTCGATGATCGGAATGCGGCCGATGCCGGATTCGACGATGAGATCGGCGACAACGCCGGTGGGCGTATCGGGATAGGCAACGGGCTGTGCCGCGTCTGAGATGGCGTCGATGAGCGGCGTTTGATCGTCGTCGCGGTCGCCCTACCAGCGCAGGACATCGGTGCGAGAGACGAGACCCAGCAATCTTCCTTGCGGGTCGGTCACCGGATAGCTGCGATGCACGGCTTTGGTTGCGAAGAAGGATACCGCCGCCTCCACGGTCATCGTGCCCGGCAGCGTCGCCGGATCGCGCGTCATGATCTGAGCCGCCTGGATGATGTCAAGGGGATCGACGGTATATTCCTGGAGGATATGCCGGCCGCGCCGCGCGATCTTCTCGGTGAGGATCGATCGCCGCATCAAGAGCACGCTGACGGCATAGGCGCCGCCCGCAGCCGCGATCGTGCATGGGATGGCGCTGAAGTGCCCGGTGAGTTCGACCGCGAAGATCGCGCCGGTCATCGGCGCACGCATGGCGCCGCTCATGATCCCCGCCATGCCGATCATCGCCCAGAATCCCGGATCACCTGGCAGGAATTGCCCAAGCAGGAACCCGGCGGCACCGCCAAGAATGAGGAGGGGGGCGAGAACGCCGCCAGACGTACCAGATCCCAGCGCGACCAGCCAGACGATGGCCTTCACGACGAGGAGCGCGGCAACGACCCGGAGCGATAGAGAGGCGTTGAGGAGGGCCTCGATGCTTGCATATCCTGCACCCAGCACATGGGCATCGATGAGACCGCCCAGACCGACGACCACAGCACCGATCGCCGGCCACCACATCCAGTGGAATGGCAGGCGGTGGAAGAGATCCTCGATGCGGTAAAGGGAAGTTGAAAGCAGTGCCGCTTCAAGGCCGACAACGAGGCCGATCCCGCCGGAAGCGAGCAGCGCCCAGCTTGTCTGTGGGACCATCGCTGTCATCGGGAACATCGGCCCGGATCCGAGCAGCAGTGGGCGCCGGGCAAAGGAAATGAGGGCTGCGACGAGCACGGGGACGAAGCTGCGCGGCTTCCACTCGAACAGGAGCACTTCGACGGCCAGCAATATCGCGGCGAGCGGCGTACCGAAGATCGCGGTCATACCGGCAGCCGCGCCCGACACGAGCAGCGTCTTGCGTTCCGCTGCGCTGAGGTGGAAGCATTGAGCGAAAAGGGAGCCAATGGCACCGCCGGTCATGATGATCGGCCCTTCCGCGCCGAATGGACCGCCGCTGCCGATCGAGATCGCCGAGGACAGGGGTTTGAGCAGCGCGACCTTGAGCGACAGCCGACTCTCGCCGAACAGGATCGTCTCGATGGCTTCAGGAATGCCATGGCCGCGGATCTTGTCCGATCCGAAGCGCGCCATCAGACCCACGATAAGGCTGCCGATGATCGGGATCACCACCACCAGCCAGCCCACCGACGCATCGGTTATCACCGAGTGATCGGAGGAGAGACGACCAAACCAGAAGAGATTGGTGGCGATCGCAATGAGTTTGACCAGCACCCATGCGCCAAAGGCGCCGCCCGTTCCGACCACGATGGCCATGACTGCCAGCATGACCATGCGGCGATCGACACTATGGTCAGCGAGTTGGTGGCCTTCGACGGAACGTGGGGGTGTCAGCGACATGAATCGGCAGTATCCTGTGAAAAGCAGTGCGCGCCGATTATATCGCGCTGCGATGTAATTCAATCAGTGAGGATCTTTTGGAGCAAAAGGAAAAATTGCTTGGGGATGCCGACTATGTAGCGCTGGCCTCTTTTCGCCATGCCATTCGCCGCTTCCAGGCGTTCAGCGAGGAAAAGGCCATCGAAGTCGGGTTGACGCCGCAACAGCACCAGGCGCTCCTCACGATCCGGGGCTGTCCGTCGGATGAAGCCACCGTCGGTCATGTCGCGGAACGTCTGATATTAAAGCCGCACAGCGCAACGGGTCTGATCAATCGCCTTGAGGCGTTGGCGCTTATTACGCGCGAGGCGGCAGCTATAGATCGCAGGCGGGCGCTGCTGCGCCTCACACCAAAGGCCTATGCCCTGCTCGACGCCCTGTCCGCTGTCCATCGCGAGGAAATCCAGCGCTTGCGGCCGGTCTTCACCGGCATCTTCGAACAACTGGGGTGATCAAGTCATTTAATGCAATTATGATGCGCTGAAACAAAAATAACATTCATTTGTCTTCTGACATTCTAACCGGCACAACGCTATGTGCAGAGTGAAGTTGCTTCGCGACAACAGCGCCCGGAGAGGATCCTGTGAAAGCAGGCCGGAGCGCAGGAATGGACCGCCCCAGAATTGCTGGAGGCTCTAACT
Organism: Sphingomonas sp. KC8; assembly: GCF_002151445.1. Lineage (GTDB taxonomy): Bacteria > Pseudomonadota > Alphaproteobacteria > Sphingomonadales > Sphingomonadaceae > Sphingomonas_E. The sequence goes on along the minus strand of NZ_CP016306.1, from coordinate 3,977,900 downwards.
CCTGAGTAGGTGGAGCCTCCAGCAATTCTGGGGCGGTTCAGACCGGTTCGCCGCTCTATCTGAAACCGCATCCTGCTGGAGAACAACTTCCTACCCGGTGACCTCGAGGTCCAGTTCGAGGCCTTCGTCGAGCACTACAACTACCAGCGTTACCACGAAGCCTGAACAACGTAACGCCCGCTGACGCCTACTTCGGCAGGGCAGCTTCCATCATCAATCAGCGTGAAAGGATCAAGCGACAGACCATCGAACATCGGCGCTTGCAACACCGCAAGCTCGCCGCCTAACATCAATCCCCAGACGAGCCCCGCACTCCGCTAATTTACGCCGCCATCTGCGCCGAATGTTCTGACGACGGACAGGACTGAATGGTACAGCTTGCGGATTTCTGCGCAGGTCAATGCTCCGCTTCAAGATGCGCCGCGGCGCGATCGATGTTGACGCGATGGCTCTCGAGCATCTCGCGCAGATCGGCATGTAATGCCTCGTCACGAATCCTGGGGGTCAGCGCTTTCAGTTTGCGAACCACCCAGGCCTGACCGCGGTTGAGAAAGGCCAGCCTTTCAAGCGGATCAGGGATTGCCAGCGCCTTCTCGCAAAAGGCGCCGGTCTTGCGCGATGCCGCTGCGCCCAGTCGCCTGATCTGCCTTGAGAGCATCGCGCACCAACGCGCTTCGTCGGCACGGACCGATTGCATAAGTTCGGCATAGTCGGGATCGCTCGCCGACTTGGCGCTGGCGAGCGCGATGCGGGCGCCGGCCCGTTCGGCTTCCAGCAGTCCGTTGAGCGCCGCGAGGATCTCCTCGCGACCGGCGAAGCCCATGTAAATGTCATCGGCTTCGCTGGCGTAGCAGGCGGACGAGGTCGGTTCGTTCACCATCATGCGGTAATCGCCGCGGCCGCCTTGAGGCCGGCACGAATGCGGTCCATCACGCCCGGGTCGGCCTTTGTGCTGTGAACCACATAGGCCGAGTACGAAAATTCAGGACTTCCGGGAACAAGAGCGAGGCGGCCTTCCTCGAGATAGGAGCGAATGAAGCCTTTGCGAAAATAGCCGCTCCCCCCTGTCGCCAGGATATAATCGAGCGCGAGCGGACCATAGCTGATCGAAACGACGGCGTTGGGCTGATCCGGAAATGCGGCGTGATAGCTCGCGGCAAACTCCTCGCCCCAATCGATCTGGACATGATCTTCTGGCGCGAGGGGGCTGCTGGTTGGCGTGGTCCGCACCAAGACCAGCTTTTCCTCGAACAATAGTTCGGCGATGATCCCCGGTCGGCTCGGCGCGGCATAGAGCACCGCCATGTCAAGTGAGCCATCCTGGACCTGTTCCATCAGGCGTTCGGATGCGTCGATGTGGGTGCTTACCGCGATTTCTGGACATTCCCGTCGCATCCAGAGCAGCCAGTGCCGCAGCAAGGGACTCCACAGACTGAGTTCGGCGCCGACCGTCACCACGGTCTCCCGTCCCGGCGGGAGCGCGACGGCGCGACGCGCCCGATCCCAGACCTGCACCATGGTGGTTGCAAAACGCAGAAACTGCTCGCCCGCCGGTGTCAGCTTCGCACCTGCCTTGTTACGGATGAATACCGGCCGATCGAGCAGGTCTTCAAGCACCCGGATACGGGCACTTACCGCGGTCTGCGTGAGGTGAAGGTTTGCCGCGGCACTCACAAAACTGCCGGTTTTCACGACTTCCAGGAATGTGCGCGCAACATTTATATCCATCAACCACCATCCTTGCACTCAAATTGCCATAATATGCATTTTCTTGCTTCATGGTAGCAGGCCGACGATGGGATCACAAGGCGGGACCCGTGTGACGGCCCTCGACAGGCACCAACAACTATAAGGCGTCCAACGGTTTGGGCGAACTTCCAGATGAAACCTTTAGGCCGCTTCACGCCCGAACCGCCGCCGCCCCGAGCCGAAATCTGGAAAGTCAGTATAGCGCTGGCCTTGCTGGTTTTAGGGATAGGCATCGCACTCTTCAGTTTTCACGACGCTGGTGCGATCGGCGACGATGTCTTTGTTGCCGTGATGGTCTTCGTGCTCGCGGTCTGTATCGGCGTGATCCTCTCTCTCGATTGGGAACAGACGGCACATCGCCGAGCGCGTCAGCACTGGCAGGAAGTGTCCCCTACGCTTGACTTCATTTCGCTGTGGCCACCTGAAGCCCGAGAGCCGTCGGGTGAAGACGCCCCTAATCTTCAGGAAACCTGCCGCCGCAAACCGCCTCCCTCGTCACGGACAAAGAAGCCGTGAATGCCGACAACAATGATGACCGGCAAGCGCGTGGACCAGAGCGCCCTCTCTCCATGTCCGGCCTCTATCTGATTTTTGCCGCAAGCATCGCCTTCGTCTCGATCCGCCTTTTTGTCGATTTGCTCCGTCAAAACGGCTTCGTCGCCGAAGGGGACGGCAATGGGATAGTGCTGTTCGCCATGCCGATAGCCCTCCTCGTGATCGTCGGGCTCGGACCGGGAACCCGGCGCTAAGTTATACCCAATACTTTTTCTGATAAATAATAATAACATTCGTTTGTGTGATGTTTCGCCCATCTCCACATCAGATCTGCGATATGAAGGAGTTCCTATGGCCATTCAGCTCGGGCAGATCGCCCCCGATTTCGAGCAGGACAGCACGCACGGTCGCATCAGCTTCCACGATTGGCTAAGCGGAAGCTGGGGTGTTCTGTTCAGCCATCCCAAGAATTTTACGCCGGTCTGCACGACGGAACTGGGCGAGGTTGCCAAGCTCCGGCCCGAATGGGACAAACGCAACGTCAAACCCATTGGCCTCTCGGTGGATCCGGTCGAAGCCCATCACAAATGGGAGCTGGACATTCACGAAACCCAAGGGACTAAACTCGACTTCCCGATGATCGCGGATGCCGACGCCAGGGTGTCGACGCTTTACGACATGATCCATCCCGAGAGCGACCCAACGGTCACAGTCCGTTCCGTCTTCGTCATCGACCCGTCGCGCAAGGTACGGCTGATCCTGACCTATCCTCCTTCGACCGGTCGGAACTTCGCCGAGATCCTTCGCGCGATCGACAGCCTTCAACTGACAGACGCCCGTAGCATCGCGACGCCCGTCAACTGGGAGCCAGGCGAGCCGGTCGTGATATCGCCGAATCTGTCGGACGAGGAGGCATCACGGCAGTTCCCGCAAGGCTACAAGACGCTGAAGCCTTACCTCCGGGTGGTCGATCTGCAGGCTCCCGGGCAATGAAGAATTCGCGAGAGACTGGAGAGGATGCCGTCGCCGGCCGACTCTCTGGCTTGTTGACCCGCAACCGTGCGTGGGCCGATGCGAAAACCCTGGCCGATCCCGGCTTCTTCAAACGGCTCGTTGGTCAACAACGACCTCGCTATTTCTGGATCGGCTGTTCGGATAGTCGTGTGCCCGCCACGGAAATCGTGGATCTCGATCCGGGCGAGATGTTCGTTCACCGCAATGTCGCCAATCTCACCGTGCTGACCGATCCCAATTTCGCAGCCGCCTTGCAGTTCGCTGTCGATGTTCTGAAAGTCGAGCACATCATTGTCGTGGGCCACTACGGTTGCGGCGGGATTCAAGCCGCGATGACACAGGCTAGCGACGACGCGATCGGAGCCTGGCTCGCCCCGGTGCACACCCTCTATCAAACGGGTTGCGGTACACTGGAGGTCAATGCCGACCGCTTGTGCGAGCACAATATCCGCGCGCAGGTGGCGGCACTCGCGGCTAATCCTTTGGTTCTCCAGGCTTGGGCACGGCACGCCTCGCTGACGCTTCACGGTTGGGTTTACGCCATTGGAGATGGTCTGCTGCGGCCGGTTTGCTCACCCATAAGCCGCGCCCCGAATGAGGCAGCCCCCGGACGCCTGGTCGAAGGTACGACATGAACGCCGCGGGCGTCCTGTGCCGCGTAAGGGCGATTGGTCATGACGACAGCCTCGTGGACGCCATCTTCGCATGCCAGAGCGCGTGCGAACCCGATCGCGACATTGATGCACGGATTGCGCTGGCCGTATTTCCGGCGCTGCGCAGCTTGACCGTTATTGCTCCCGGAGTCTGGCGGCAGCACGACGGTAGCCACGTTCGAGCACTGCTCTACACGGCGACTTGCCGCGCTGCCGCTATGTTGGTGCCACCCGGTTGTTGGATCGAAGCCGGCCCCCAGGGGACCACCGTGGTGGGCGAGCTTGGCCAATAGACAGCCCATCACCCGGTTGAGGCAATCGCCCTGTGCATGGCCGCGCTCGATGCGCGAAGGGCTGAGCTGTCCTATGCACATTGACCGTTCTCACCAGCCACCATTGCAGCGCCCTGTACCGCTGCATCAGCAATGATCCCGCAGGCCTCATCATCAGGACCGTCCTACCGGCTTATCTGCGCCGCGATCTGCGTCAAATGTTCTGACGACGGACAATCCGGCGGGCGACGCGGCGGCATTTCTCGGCCGAGGACAAGATCCGCATCGTGCTGGAAGGGCTGCGCGGCGACGACAGCATCGCCGAGCTATGCCGCAAGGAGGGCATCGCCCAGAGCATGTATTACGTGTGGTCGAAGGAGTTCATGGAGGCCAGCAAGCGCCGGCTGGCCGGTGACACCGCCCGTGCCGCCACCAGTGCGAGGTCAAGGATCTGCGTCGCGAGGCCAGCGCCCTGAAGGAATGCGTTGCTGATCTGATCCTTGAGAACCGGCTGCTCAAAAAAAAAGCATGATTGCGGATGGGGGCGACGATGCATGAGGTATCCCGCATCCGAAAAACTCGAGATCATCAGGATTGTCGAGCAGTCGCACCTGCCTGCACGGCGCACGCTCGAGCAGTTGGGCATTCCCCGTCGAACCTTCTGCCGCTGGTATGACCGCTACCTCGATGGCGGCCCGGAGGCGCTGGAAGATCGGCCTTCGGCACCGAGCCGGGTGTGGAACCGCATCCCGGCTGCCATCCATGATCAGATCATCTAACTGACGCTGGAAGCGTCCGAACTGAGCCCCCGGGAACTGGCCGTGCGCTTCACCGACGAGCAGCACTACTTCGTGTCGGAAGCCACGGTTTACAGGCTGCTCAAGGCCCACGACCTGATCACCAGCCCGGCTTACGTTGTGATCAAGGCGGCCGACCAGTTCCACACCAAGACCACGCAGCCGAACGAGATGTGGCAGACCGACTTCACCTACTTCAAGATCGTCGGGTGGGGGTGGATGTACCTATCGACCGTGCTCGACGACTTCTCGCGCTACATCATCAGCTGGAGGCTGTGCAGCACGATGCGCGCCGAGGATGTCACCGACACGCTGGACATGGCCCTTGCCGCGTCAGGCTGCGATCAGGCCCACGTTCGCCACAAGCCCCGGCTGCTCAGCGACAATGGGCCGAGCTACATCGCGGGCGAACTGGCGGAATACATCGAAGCCCAGCGCATGAGCCATGTGCGCGGTGCCCCGATGCACCCGCAAACCCAGGGCAAGATCGAGCGCTGGCACCAGACCTTGAAAAACCGCATCCTGCTGGAGAACAACTTCCTACCCGGTGACCTCGAGGTCCAGTTCGAGGCCTTCGTCGAGCACTACAACTACTAGCCTTACCACGAGAGCCTGAACAACGTAACGCCCGCTGACGCCTACTTCGGCAGGGCAGCTTCCATCATCAAACGGCGTGAAAGGATCAAGCGACAGACCATCGAACATCGGCGCTTGCAGCACCGCAAACTCGCCGCCTAACATCAATCCCCCGACGAGTCCCGCACTCCGCTAATTTACGCCGCCATCTGCGTCAAATGTTCTGACGACGGACACGCCGGATATCCTTCACCACCTGCTCCGCAGGCTTTTTGGGGCTTGAGGATTTAGGTCTCATCTTCGTTCCTTCGTCACTACGACGAGACCCAAATCCTCCTCAAATCACAACCTCAAATCTGCGCCATAGGTGCTGACGGGGAACAATTGGACGAAGCGCTATGCAAAGGGCCCCGATCGGGACCCTTTGCATAGCGTCGGCATCGTCATGGATCAGGTGGTGGCAATTTAGCTGACGGTGGCCGGCAGCCCCGCCCCGCGGACACGCGTGCAAAACTCGGCGAAGCAGGCGCGGGCGCGTTGATCGCGCAGTCAGCCGCAACCAACTCGCCCAGCAGCGCGGTGAGTTGGGCGATGCGATCGGCCGCGCATCCGGCGCGGCAATCGCGTCTCGCCCGGTGCCAACACGGTCACGACCTCGCCGGCGACCTGCGTGCTGTGATGTGACAAAATTGCTGACGCAGAATGGAATGATCTGCGAGCAGTCGATCATCGCTCATCTTCGGAGGGGACTGGACGGTCGGCCTTTATGCACGACTGCAATATATTCTACCCGATCATCTGCGGACGGCCGGGATTGCGAGCGTCCAAGCCGCGCGGGCCAGGCGCGATCAAATAAACCCGTGGCTTCCTACGACGGCGCCGAGAACTGTCACGGCCGCGAGTATCAGGAGCAGGCGATGGAGGCGTTCCATGCGCGCGAAATCGGCGGCGGGCCGGGCCGAATGGGCCATGCGCCGGTGGAGGAAAAAGGGTTCGATCAGAAACAGCATCACCGCGAAGAACGCCCACAGCGCGACCATCGCGTGCATCCACCAGAAGTGGAGATCGGCGAACCGATCCCACATCTGCGCGCGCTGGACCATCCAGAAGCCGCTGAGCCCCGCGAGCACCACCCATATCCGGGCCTGCGGGGCGAAACGCCCCTCGATCTGGTGGAATGCCGCAAGTCTTTCTTCGGGCGGATATCCGCCGCGGACGGACGGCATCACCACCAGCGTGACGAAGGCGACGCCCCCGATCCACAACAGGACCGCAAGGACATGCACCGCGCGCGCGATGGTGATGTCGTCCATGCCGCCGCGCCGTCAGGCCGCCAGCAGTTCGTCGGCCGGGCCGAAGAACTCGTAATGGATGCGGTCCGAAGGAACCCCGGCCAGCGACAGGGTGGACACCGCATGGCGCAGGAACGGGCGCGGGCCGCAGATATAATAATCGGCGGTGGCGACGGGCGTGTTGGCGACCAGCCACTCATCGGTGATGATGCCCGCCACGTCATAATCCTGGCCAGCAACCTCGCTGGCGTGCGGGGTCTGGTGGAAATCGACCACCTTCACCGCCTTGCCCCTGGCCGCCAGCGCGCGGACATGATCGCGCATCGCGTGGGTATCGTGGTCATGCGTGCCATGAATATAGTGGACGGGCACATCGGCGCCGTTTTCCACCAAAGCCTCCAGCATCGCCACCATCGGCGTCAGGCCGACGCCGCCGGACAAGAGCACCACCGGCCGTTCGACATGATGGCCGAGGAAGAATTCGCCGGCGGGCGCGGCCACCTTGAGCACAGTGCCAGGCTTGGCTTCGCCATGGAGCCACCCGGATGCCAGGCCGTGCGCCTCGCGCTTGACCGAGATGCGATAGGTTGCGCCGTTGGGCGCCGAGGAAATCGAATAGTTGCGCTTGGCCGCGGGATGGCCGGGAACCTCGAACCAGAAGGTCAGATACTGGCCCGGTTCGTGCGCCATCACCGGGCCGCCATCGACCGGGCGCAGGGTGAACGAACTGATGACGCTGCTTTCGCGGACGACATCTTCCACCCGGAAATCGCGCCAGCCGTTCCAGCCGCCGACGGTGTCCTTCTGGTCGGTGTAGATGCGGTTTTCGCGCGCGATCAGGATATTGGCCAGGAACCAATAGGCCTCGCCCCAGGCGCCAAGGATTTCGTCGGTCGCGGCATCGCCCAGCACCGCCTTGATCGCGCCGAGCAGGGCTTCGGCGACATGGGGATAATGTTCGGGTAGGATTTGCAGGCCGACATGCTTCTGCGCGATCCGTTCCACCGCCGGGGCCAGCGCGCCAAGATTGTCGATATTATTGGCATAAGCGAGGATCGCGCCGGTCAGCGCGCGCGGCTGCGAGCTGGCTTCGCCATGGTGCGACTGGTTGAACAGGTCACGGATTTCCGGGTTTTGGAACATCCGCGAATACATTTCGTGGACGATCGTCAGCCCATGGGCTTCCAGCGCGGGAACCGTCGCCTTGACGAGCGCGATGGTCTGGTCACTCAGCGGTTGCGACATCAAAATCTCCTGTGACGTGGGTATGAGGGGAATATTAGGACGAAAAAGATCATTCGCCGGGTGGCTGATCGTAAAAATCGACCTGCATCTTCATGGTGCCGAGCGGCGTCACAAAATGCGGTTGTTGCGGCAACACCAGCCCCGGCCTGCCCGGAACGAGCACCGTTTCCGACAGCGGATCGAGGCAGGTGAACCGGAGTTCGCCTTCGATCACCCGGATCAGCCCCCAGACGCCGGCCTTGGTGTCGTGCCGCTGGCGGAGCGCCGCGGGCAGCGTATCCTGATCGAACACCGGGGTGGAGCGGTAGGGACGAATGTCAGCCATGATGGGCATGCTCCATGGACGCGGACGCGGGTGCGGCCCGATCGAGCCGGAAGAACATGGCGAGTTGCAGGCTTTCGGCGATCCGCGCGGCCTTGGCCTGAAGCGCACCGGCTGCCTCCGGCTCCATCAGTTCTTCGGTGGTCTGCTTCCACAGGCCAAGCCAGCGATCGAACAAGGCCGGGTTGATCCGATCCTTGTGCTTCACATGCGCGGGGACCGGCTGGCCCTTGTAGCGGCCGCTGGTCAACATCACCGACGACCAGAAGGCCGCGAGCTTGTCGAGATGTTCCGGCCAGTCATCGATTGCCTGGTTGAAGATCGGCCCAAGCGCCGCATCGGCCCGGACGCGGGCGTAGAACGCATCCACCAGACGCGCGAGACCTGCTTCGTCGATCCTTGAAACACCGTCCACGACTCATGCTCCGATCATGTATTATGGATGCATGTATAATCCATCGAAGAAAGATGCAATAAAAATGCATCTTATTGCGGCGGGCCGATCGACGCCCTCGTCGCACAACGAAATCGTACCCTTAACAAGGGCCGGGTGGAGACAGGCTCGCGCGAAAAATCGGGCCTTGCCAGATCGATGCCCTCCCCCATCCCACCGGCGCAAAATTGAAGTATAAAAATACTCTTTTATTGATAGGACAACGCCAAAGGGTCACAACGAGGAACGCCAGGGGTGGTTTCAGGGCTGACAATCAGGGAACGGCAGTGGGGCATGGCGGTAACCGCCATCCTCGCTTTCATCGGTTTGGCAATGGTGGCGGCCGGGGCGTCCCGCGCGGATCCGATGCAGATACATGGCTTCATCGTGCTGCTGGCCAGCCTTGGCACCCTGTGCCTGCTGCTGAAGGGCTATTATGCCCCGGAACCCGCAGCGGCGCGGCTCGACAGCTATTATGACGATCCCAGCAAGGCCGGCATCATCATCGCCATGATCTGGGCCGTGTTCGGCATGTTCATCGGTGACTGGGTGGCCTGGCTGCTCGCCTTTCCCGACCTGACGTTCGACGCGGCCTGGTCCAGCTTCGGACGGCTGCGTCCCGCGCATACCACGGGCGTCATCTTCGGCTTCGGCGGCAACGCGCTGATCGCCACCTCCTTCCATGTCATGCAGCGCACGTCGCGCGCGCGGCTGCCCGGCCAGTTCAGCCCGTGGTTCGTACTGCTCGGCTACAATCTGTTCTGCATCCTCGCCGTTTCCGGCTATTTCATGGGGATCACCCAGTCGAAGGAATATGCCGAACCCGAATGGTATGCCGATATCTGGCTCGTCATCGTCTGGGTAACGTATCTGCTGCTCTATCTGCGTACGCTCGCGCGGCGCAAGGAACCGCATATCTACGTCGCCAACTGGTATTATCTCGCTTTCATCCTCGTCGTCGCGATCCTCCATATCGTCAACAATCTGGCGGTGCCGGCGTCGCTTGGCGGGGTGAAGAGCTATTCGCTGTTTTCGGGCGTGCAGGATGCGATGACGCAATGGTGGTACGGCCACAACGCAGTCGCCTTCTTCCTCACCGCCGGCTTCCTTGGCATGATGTATTATTATCTGCCCAAGCGCGCGGAACGGCCGATCTATTCCTACCGGATGTCGATCATCGGCTTCTGGGGGATCACCTTCTTCTACATGTGGGCGGGCTCGCACCACCTGCACTATACGGCGCTGCCGCAATGGGTTCAGACGCTGGGCATGACGTTTTCGGTCATGCTGCTGGTGCCGTCGTGGATCGCCGCGGCCAACGCGCTGCTGACGCTCAACGGCGCGTGGGACAAGGTGCGCGACGACGCCACCTTGCGCTTCATGATGATGGCCGCGATCTTTTACGGGCTTTCGACGTTCGAGGGATCGTTCATGGCGATCCGTTCGGTCAACTCGCTGTCGCATTATACCGACTGGACGATCGGCCATGTCCATGCCGGCGCGATGGGCTGGGTCGCACTCATCACCTTCGGGTCGATCTACGCCGTCGTGCCGTGGCTGTGGAAGCGCGAGCGCATGCATTCGCCCGCTCTGGTCGAGGTCCATTTCTGGCTCGCGCTGGCGGGAACGCTGATCTACGTCTTCGCGATGTGGAATTCGGGCATCATCCAGGGCCTGATGTGGCGCACCTATAATGACAGCGGCACGCTGACCTATTCGTTCCTGGATTCGATGGTGGCGATGCACCCTTATTATGTCGCGCGCGCGTTCGGCGGGCTGCTGTTCCTGATCGGGGCCATCGTCGGCTGCTATAATATCTGGATGACGATCCGCCGCCCATCGGCACCCCCCGCGCCGGCGGGCGATACCCCCCTTCCCGCCACCCTCCAGCCTGCGGAATAAGCGCCGATGTTCGGAACCCATTACCGCATCGAACGCAAGTCGATCGCGCTGGCGGTGGCGATCATGATCGTCGCCAGCATCGGCGGCCTGATCGAGATCGCCCCCTTGTTCACGATCGACGACACGGTGGAAAGCGATCCGAACATGCGGGTTTACACCCCGCTCGAACTGGCCGGACGCAACATCTATATCCGCGAAGGCTGCTACGCCTGCCATTCGCAGATGATCCGCACATTGCAGGACGAGGTGGAACGCTACGGCCCTTATTCGCTGGCGGTCGAATCCAAATATGACCACCCGATGCTGTGGGGATCGAAGCGCACCGGCCCCGATCTCGCCCGCATCGGCGGCAAATATTCGGACCAGTGGCACACCGCGCATCTGAAGAATCCGCGCCATGTTGTCCCCCAGTCGATCATGCCGCGTTATTCGTGGTTGAGCGAAACCGCGCTGCAAACCCGCCATCTTGGCGATGATCTGCGCGCGCTGCGCAAGGTCGGCGTGCCATATAGCGACGCCATGATCGCCAATGCGACGGCCGATGCCGTGGCGCAGGCATCGCCCGATGACGATACGGCGGGGCTTGCCGAACGCTATGGCGCGGCTACGCAGATTCGATCCTTCGATGGCGATAAACGGACGGTTTCGGAAATGGACGCGCTGGTCGCCTATCTCCAGATACTGGGCAATCTCAGCAATGCCGCGCATGCGCCGCAGGCGGCGGGAAAATAGGCCGGCCATGCCTGTCGATCATCATACGCTGGTCGGTTTCGCCAAGTCGTTCGGGCTATTCTACCTGATCGCGATGGCGGCCGCCGCGCTCATCTATGCCTGCTGGCCGGCGAACCGGGTGCGGTTCGACAAGGCGGCGCGCGATATCATCGACGACGAGGACAAGCCGTGGCGGTAGGCGAGCGCGATCCCCATAGCGGGCACATGACGACCGGCCATGAATGGAACGGGATCAAGGAACTCAACACCCCGGTCCCGCGAACAGTATGGTTCTTCCTCATCGTGACCGTGATCTTTTCGATCGGCTATTGGGTGCTGATGCCGGCTTGGCCGCTGGGCAAGACCTACACCAGGGGGCTGCTCGACAATGACCAGAAGCAGCTGGTGGCCAAGCGCGTGGACGCGGCGGCGGACGCACGGTCGCGCTGGACGAAGCAGATCGCGGCGATGCGCCCCGATCAGATCCGCGCCGATGCCGTGCTGATGGCCTATGTCCGCGAGGACGGGCACCGGCTGTTCGGCGACAATTGCGCCGCCTGCCACGGCATGGATGCAACGGGCAATCCGGGCTTTCCCAACCTGACCGATCAGGAATGGCTGTGGGGCGGCACCCCCGATGCAATCGCCCATACGATCGCGGTCGGCGTCAACAGCCCGGCGAGCAAGACCAGCCAGGTCAGCCAGATGCTCGCCTTCGGCAAGGACGGCATCCTCGACAATGACGCCGTGCTAGCCGTCGCCGATTATGTGAAGACGCTGTCGGACCCGGCTTGGGCGAAGGGCAAGGCGGCATCGGTGGCGAAGGGGCGCGAGGTGTTCGCGGCCAACTGCGTCGCCTGCCATGGCGAACAGGGGCGCGGGAATCAGATAATGGGGGCGCCCGATCTGACCGACCAGGCGTGGCTCTACGGCGGCGATATCGCGGATATCTACACCACGATCAACGATGGCCGACAGGGCGAAATGCCGGCGTGGGAGCACCGCCTGAACCCAGTCGATCGCAAGATCCTGACGGTCTATCTGCTCGACAAGGTCAAGACGCCGTGAGGTTGCCGCGCTCGCGCCTGTTCTTCCTGATGCTCGCGGGCATCGCGCTGGCGGTGGTGACGCTCGCCAACGCGCATTTGGTTTATGTCGCATCCGCGTCGCAGCCCGAATGCGTTCCGCACGCCAGGGCCGATGGGGCCAGATCGGCCCCCGGCGTGTTCGGCGCGGCCAAACCGTCCTGCTGAAATGAACGGGAGACGATGATGACCACTATCCCGCCCGTTGTTCCGCCGCTGCCGGCCGATCGGCCCTATGCCCGCGATCTGGTGCCGGGGGCGGCGTTGGGCTGGCTGCGCGCGGGTTGGCGCGATCTGACGACCGATCCGGTCCCCAGCCTGCTCTATGGCCTGTTCGTCTTTGGCCTGTCGCTCGCCATCATGGCCGGGCTGATCTGGCTGGCATGGGATTATGCCCTGTTCCCGGCGATCGCCGGTTTCCTGGTCTTCGCCCCGGCGCTGGCGATCGGGCTTTATGACAAGAGCCGCGCACTGGAGCGCGGCGAGCCCGTTTCGCTGCGCCACATGATCGCCCCCCACGCGCGCGCCGGCGGGCAGATTCTGTTCACCGGCGCGCTACTCTGCGGGGTGATGCTGCTGTGGATGCGCGCGGCCGTCATCCTTTATGCCCTGTTCTTCGGCGTCCGCGCCTTTCCGGGGCTGGATCATATCGCGGCCATGCTGTTCACCACGCCGACGGGTATTTCCATGCTGGTGGTCGGCACGCTGGTTGGCGGCCTGTTCGCGGCCTTTTCCTTCGCGATATCCGCTTTCTCGATCCCGATGATGCTGGACGAGCGCATCGACGCGCTGACCGCGATGGGAACGAGCTGGGCCCTGGTGTGGAACAATCTGCCGACGATGCTCGTCTGGGGGGCGCTGGTGCTCGCGCTGTTCGTCCTGTCGGTTGCGACGGGTTTCGTCGGGCTGATCATCGTCTTCCCCTGGCTCGGCCATGCGACATGGCACGCATATCGCGCGATCCGGTGATGCGGTGAGCGGCGCGTCCGCCCTGCCACGGCTCTCGGCCGACGAACTGCTGCTCGCGAGCCGCCTGGTCGATGTCGGCGTCCGGCAATCCGATGTTTCGGTGCCGGGCATTCGCTGCGGCGGTTGCATCGGCAAGATCGAGGCCGCCGTGGCGCGTCTGCCCGGCGTTGCGCGCGCACGCGTCAACCTGTCGACCAAACGCCTGGCGGTGGACTGGCACGAAGATAAGGGACCGCCCCCGGTTGGCGAGGCGCTGGCGGCGCTGGGCTATGACGCCTGCCTGTACGAAGCGCGCGAAGACGCCCGCGACCCCCAACTCGATCGGATGATCCGCGCGCTCGCTGTTTCCGGTTTCGCCGCCATGAACATCATGGGGCTGTCGATTTCCGTCTGGTCGGGGGCTGCGGGCGGGACGCGCGATCTGTTCCACTGGCTGTCCGCTGCGATCGCGATGCCGACGCTGGCTTATTCCGGGCGCATCTTCTTCCAGTCCGCGTGGAGCGCGCTGCGACACGGCCGCACCAACATGGATGTGCCGATCTCCATCGGCGTGCTGCTCGCCTTCGCGATGAGCCTTTACGATACGGTCCACCACCAGCCCCATGCCTATTTCGACGCGGCCGTATCGCTCCTGTTCTTCCTGTTGATCGGCCGGACACTCGACCATTTGATGCGCGAGAAAGCCCGAACGGCGGTGAAGGGCCTGGGGCGTCTGGCCGCTTATGGGGCAACCGTGATCGATCCCGATGGCGCGCGTCGTTATCTGCCGGTCGCCGAAATCGCGCCCGGCATGGCCATCTTCGTCCCCCCGGGCGATCGGATACCGGTTGACGCTGTCGTGCTGACGGGGCGTTCCGATATCGATGCATCGCTCGCGACCGGCGAAAGCGCGCCGGAACCAGTGATAGCCGGCAGCACGCTTCGCGCCGGCACGCTCAACCTCACGGGTCCGTTGACGATTTCGGCGACGGCGGCGGCGAAGGACAGCTTCCTCGCCGAAATGATCCGGCTGATGGAAGCCGCCGAAGGCGGACGTTCGCACTATCGCCGGATCGCCGACCGGGCCGCCGCGCTTTATGCGCCGGTGGTGCATAGTGCTGCGTTCCTGAGTTTCCTCGGCTGGCTGCTGGCGACGGGCGACTGGCACCGCGCGATCACCATCGCTGTCGCGGTCCTTATCATCACCTGCCCATGCGCGCTGGGGCTGGCCGTACCGATGGTGCAGGTGGTGGCGGCGCGCGTGCTTTATGAACGCGGAATCATGGTACGGGACGGATCGGCGATGGAGCGGCTCGTCGAGATTGATACGATCTTGTTCGACAAGACCGGCACCCTGACATCCGGCCAGCCGACATTGCGCCGCGATGCGACGAGCGATGCCGCGCACCTCGCCATCGCCGCCAGCATCGCCGCCAATTCCCGTCACCCTTATGCCCAGACCCTGGCGGCAACGAGCAACCGTGCCGACATTGCGTTCGATAGTGTCGTCGAACAGCCCGGCCAAGGGCTTGAAGCCCGGATCGGCACGGATGTCTGGCGGCTCGGCCGCAGCGAATGGGCGCTGGCCGACACGCAATCCGCACCGGCCGGCGGCACCGCGCTGACCCGCAATGGGCGGCTGGCCGCAGCTTTCGTCTTCGACGACGAATTGCGCGAGGGTGCGGCGATGGCGATCGGCGGCCTGCGGGATCGCGGCTATGCGCTGGAAATCCTGTCCGGTGATACGCCAGCATCGGTCGCCACAGTGGCGGCGGCGGTCGGGATCGACCGGGTGCAGGCACGCCTCCTGCCCGACGGGAAAACCGCGCATCTCGAAGCTCTCGCCGCCGCCCGGCACAAAGTGCTGATGGTCGGCGACGGCCTCAACGACGCGCCCGCACTGGTTGCAGCCCATGTCTCCATCGCCCCCGGCAGCGCCGCTGATGTCGGCCGGCAGGCAGCCGATTTCGTGTTCCTGCAATCCAATCTCGGCGCGATCCCCTATGCGATCAGCGTGGCGACGCGTGCGGACCAGTTGATCCGGCAGAATTTCGCCTTGGCTATACTCTACAATCTCGTCGCGCTGCCCGTCGCGATCGCCGGCCTTGTCACACCGTTGGTCGCCGCGCTTGCCATGTCCGGGTCTTCGATCCTGGTCGTCGCGAATGCCTTACGGCTCCGAGCGGGCTCGGCATGAACATCCTGTGGTATCTGATCCCGATCTCGCTCGCCCTCGGCGCGCTGGGGCTGGCCTTGTTCTTCTGGGCGTTGCGCAGCGGCCAGTATGAAGATGTGGCAGGCGCCGCCGAACGCATTCTGATCGATGAGGATCGCCCGTTATAAGGGCTCGCCGTCGGCAGATGATGCCCTTAACATGATTTAGTAATACAGGTATAAGGCTGCCCAGGGCGCCACTTTGGGGAGACGCGCGTGCGACTCACGCGATATACCGATTATTCGCTGCGTGTCCTGATCCATCTGGCGCTGCACGACGAACGCCTGTGCTCGATTGGTGAAATCGCGCGCAGTTATGACGTGTCGCACAACCATTTGATGAAGGTAGTCAACGCGCTCGCACATGCGGGCTTCGTTGAAACCGTGCGCGGCCGCGCGGGGGGCATGCGCCTCGCCCGGCCGGCGGCGGAAATCAGCGTGGGCGAAGTGGTGCGCCATACCGAGGAGGGTTTCCAGCTCGCCGACTGTTCGGGCTGTGTCCTGTCTCCAGCCTGCGGGCTGACCGGGGTACTGGCCCAGGGCATGCAGGCGATGCTGGCGGTGTTCGATTCCTATACCATCGCCGACCTGCTGACCGATCCGGGCGCCATGCGGCGGCTGATGGATCGGCAATCCCCGCTGGGGATCGGCCTGCAATAGGCCCGGACGGTGGCGACTGCCTTCAGGATCCGATCCGCGAAACTCCGTATATCCGGCTGACGGCGATCGGGAATATCGTGCGTATAATGATTGCGCGGGGAGGAATGCAGGCATGGGTATCAAAGGTGACGCTGCGATCATCGGCAGCGCCCAGTATCGCCCGGAACGCTACGCCACCGCGCCCCAAGCCTTTCATCTCGATCAGGTGGCCGATCTGGCCCGGCTGGCCGTGCTGGATGCCGGCATCGACGCGAAGGTGCTGGACGGGCTGATCGTCACTGGCAGCTATTTCAACGAGGCCCGCCAGTTCGTTCCCGCGATGGTCGGCGAACATCTGGGTATCAAGCTGAATTTCGGAGAAGTCATCGATCTGGGCGGCGCCAGCGCCGTCGGCATGGCGTGGCGCGCCGCAGCCGTGATCGAACTGGGCCTGTGCGAGGCGGTGCTCTGTGTGATCCCGATGCGGCTAGCGCCCGTGGCCCCCGGCACCGCCCCTTCCCCTGGCATGAGCGCACGCTTCGGCGGCCACAGCACCGCTTATGGCGCACCCGAGGCGGAATTCGACATTCCTTACGGGCATATCGCGCAGAACACCGGCTACGCCATGATCGCACAGCGTTATGCCGCACAATATGGCTATGATCCACGCGCCATGGCCAAGATCGTGGTGGACCAGCGCACCAATGCCTGCGCCAACCCCGATGCGATCTTCTACGGCCAACCGCTCACCATTGACGATGTTCTCAACAGCCGCATGGTGGCCACGCCCCTGCATGTGCTGGAGATCGTCATGCCAGTTGCGGGCGGCGCGGCCTTCATCGTCGCGCGCAAGAATCTGAAGCGCCGGAACGCCAGCCGCTCCGCCGTGATCCGCGGCTTTGGTGAACATATCCAGAGCAAATCACCCACTTATGCGGATGATATGCTGCACACCCCGATCGGGCCGGCATCGCGCAAGGCATTCGAGATGTCGGGTTTCCAACCGGGGGACATGCACATGGCCCAGATCTATGACTGCTACACGATCACCGTGCTGCTGAGCCTGGAGGATGCCGGTTTTTGCCCAAAGGGCAGCGGCATGCGGTTCGTGCTGGAAAACGATCTCACCTACAAAGGCAATTTCCCGATGAACACGCATGGCGGCCAGCTAGGCTTTGGCCAGGCCGGCACGGCCGGCGGCATGTCGCAACTGATCGAGGCGGTCCACCAGATCCAGGGGCGTTGCGGGGTGCGCCAGCTGGCGCGCAACGACCTGGCCTATGTTTCGGGAACAGGCGGCGTCATGAGCGAGCAGACCGCACTCATCTTGCAGGGAGCCTGACCATGATGACCGGGAAGCCGCTACCTGTCCCGACCGAAACCTCGCGACCCTTTTGGGCGTCACTGCAGGCACACCGTATCGACATCCAGCAATGCGCCGATTGCAGCCACTGGATATTCTTCCCGCGCCGACATTGCCCTCGCTGTTTTTCACTGGACCTGAACTGGCGGACGATTTCCGGCGAAGGCACGCTACTCACCTACACGACCGCCCATATTCCCACCCTGCCCGAATTCGCCGACGAAATGCTCCAGCAGCTCGCCGTGGTGCGGCTAGACGAAGGCCCCCACCTGAACACCACGCTGGTCGGCCTTGAGACAGGGGAAATCCATGTGGGCATGCGGGTAAAGCCGGTGTTTCACGATGTCGCGCCGGGCAAGACGACGCTGCTGCGCTACACTGCACATGACAAAAATATCGATCTCAACACGACCGCCGCGTCGCCGGTGGTGTCGGCCACGACGACAGGCAAGCGACAGGTCGATTTTCGTGATCTCGATGCGATGCGGTCACTGATCCACGATGAATATTCGGGGTGGAGCGAACCGTTTGTCGTCACGCAGGAGCTGATCGATCAGTTCGCGGTGCTTTCCGGCGATGATTACTGGATCCACACCGATCCCGATCGCGCGCGCAAGGAAGGGCCGTTTGGCACCACCATCGCGCACGGCTCGCTGGTGCAGGTGCTGGCCACCCGGCTTAGAACCGCCGCCGAATGGGAGGTGACTGGTTTCACCAACATGGTGAATTACGGATCGAACAAGCTGCGTTTTCCGACACCGGTGCCCGCGGGCAGCCCTATCCACGCCCGCAGCCGGGTTCGCGCGGTTGGACAGGTCAAAGCCGGCACTCAGCTCACGCTCGAAACCTGCATTCATATTGTGGGAAACGATCGTCCATCGGTGATAAACGAGTTAATCATCCTCTATATGTAGGGCTGTCGCGCGCCGGTTTCAGACAGGATAAAGGATCGTACCGTCGCCTTGAACGACGGCACCGGGGGTAATGATCTGCCTCCGTCTGAGTGGTCCATCGACTATGATAGTCTGGATCACGAAAGGGACGACGAATGCCGAGCAAGAAGCACAAGCCGGAAGAGATCATCGGCAAGCTGCGTGAAGTTGAGATCGTGCTGGCGCAGGGTGGAACGACGGCCGAAGCCTGCCGGCGCATCGCGGTCACCGAGCAAACCTACTACCGCTGGCGCAAGGAATATGGCGGTCTGAAGACCGACCAGGCGCGGCGGATGAAGGATCTGGAGAAGGAGAATCTGCGGCTTCGCCGGGCGATCTCGGACCTGACGCTGGACAAGCTGATCCTTCAGGAGGCCGCTCGGGGAAACTTCTGAGCCCCGCGCGGCGGCGACGCTGTATCGATCAGTTGCGGCGGGAGTTGCCAGTGTCCGAGCGGCGTATATGCCGGGTGCTCGGGCAACATCGGTCGACGCATCGCAAGGTGCCGCGCGGGGCGGATGATGAGGTGCGGCTCACCGAGGACATTATCGCACTGGCCAAGCAATACGGCCGCTGTCCGCCGTCAGCACCAATGGCACAGATTTGAGGTTGTGATTTGAGGAGGATCTGGGCTTCGTCGCAGTGACGAAGGAACGCAGATGAAGCCCAGATCCTCCCATTCAAAATTGTCGTCGAAGGCCCCTGCGGAGCAGGTGGTGAAGAGCATCCGGCGGCAGACCCGTCGGCACTTCTCGGCTGAGGACAAGATCCGGATCGTGCTGGATGGCCTGCGCGGCGAGGACAGCATTGCCGAGCTGTGCCGCAAGGAAGGGATCGCCCAGAGCCTGTACTACACCTGGTCGAAGGAGTTCATGGAAGCCGGCAAGCGACGCCTGGCCGGCGACACCGCTCGTGCTGCGACCACCGGCGAGGTGCAGGATCTGCGCCGCGAAGCCCGGGCCCTGAAGGAATGCGTGGCCGACCTGACGCTCGAGAACCGGCTGCTCAAAAAAAGCATGATCGCGGATGGGGAAGGCGAAGAATGAGGTATCCCGCATCCGAGAAGCTCGAGATCATCAGGATCGTCGAACAGTCGCACCTGCCGGCCAAGCGCACGCTGGACCAGCTCGGCATTCCCCGCCGGACGTTCTATCGTTGGTATGATCGCTACCTTGAAGGTGGGCCGGAAGCGTTGGAAGATCGGCCATCGGTGCCGATCCGGGTGTGGAACCGCATCCCGGCCAAGATCTACGACCAGATCATCGAGCTGGCGCTGGAACAGTCCGAGCTGAGCCCCCGGGAGCTGGCCGTGCGCTTCACCGACGAGCAGCGCTACTTCGTATCGGAAGCCACGGTTTACCGGCTGCTCAAGGCCCACGACCTGATCACCAGCCCGGCTTACGTTGTGATCAAGGCGGCCGACCAGTTCCACACGAAGACCACCCGCCCGAACGAGATGTGGCAGACCGACTTCACCTACTTCAAGATTATCGGGTGGGGTTGGATGTACCTGTCGACCGTGCTCGACGACTTCTCGCGCTATATCATCGCCTGGAAGCTGTGCACCAACATGCGGGCCGAGGACGTGACCGACACGCTGGACCTCGCCCTGGCAGCTTCCGGCTGCGACAGCGCCACGGTGCTGCACAAGCCCCGGCTGCTCAGCGACAATGGCCCCAGCTACATCGCCGGTGAGCTGGCCGAATACATCGAAGTCCGGAAGATGAGCCACGTACGCGGAGCCCCGTGTCATCCCCAGACCCAGGGCAAAATCGAGCGCTGGCACCAGACCCTGAAGAACCGCATCCTGCTGGAAAACTACTTCCTGCCTGGCGACCTCGAGGCCCAGATCGAGGCCTTCGTCGAGCACTACAACCACCAGCGTTACCATGAGAGCCTGGCCAACGTGACGCCCGCCGACGCCTACTTCGGCAGGGCGCCGGCCATCATCAAGCAGCGCGAAAGGCTCAAGCGACAGACCATCGAACATCGGCGCTTGCAGCACCGCAAGCTCGCCGCCTAACATCAATCCCCAGACGAGGCCCGCACTCCGCTAATCTACGCCGCGATCTGCGCCAAATGTTCTGACGACGGACAGCCCGGAGGATCAATGTGAGAGCAGTACGGGGAGGGGAGTGGTCGCCAGGAGGCTTTTCGTTGCGCCGCCGGCAATGAAATCACGGACGCGCGAATGGCCGTAGGCACCCATGACAAGCAAATCGGCACCGTGTTGGCCGCAATAGCGAACGAGTGCTTCGCCTGCACCCGAGCCATCGGCCGCCTCGGTATCGGGAATGGCGGAAATGCCATGGAGGCTGAGATGATCCCGTAATGCGTCGATCGTACTGCCCGGGCCCAAAGGCTTTTCGCCCGTCACTGTGACGAGCCGGACGATCCTCGACCGCCGGAGGAACGGCAATGCATCCGCGACCGCACGAGACGCTGCCCGACTACCGTCCCAAGCGACGACTACTATCTCAAGCGATGGCAGCGGCCTCACATTTTCGGGCATCAGCAAGACAGGCCGCCCGCTTCCGAAGATCAGATCCTGCGCGGTGAACTGGGTGGCGGCATCCGCGCTCATCGGCATGATCGTCAGATCGTGCAAGCGCGCATGCCGGATAAGCTCGGTCGATTGTAGCGTCGCGCGGCAAGGCAGTAGAATCGTGTCGGCCGTCTGGCCCGACTCAGTTGCTGTGGCCCGAAATTCCTCGATCAGCGCGTCCGCCGCCGCCCAGCTCTTGTCATTTTCGACTGCGATGACCTGGGTGATATCTGTGAGCTTGCGTGCCATGAAGTTCGACGGATCGGGCATCTCGATCCGGCATACCGCGCCCGATAGCCGAGCCTCAAACAATGTTGCCAATTCGGCCGCAGCGGTGATGACATTCTTCGGCGTTCGCCTCGGATAGGATGTCAATTGCAGCAGGATATCTTTCAGTGCCATGTCGTCTCTCCGGTTGCCGCAGCGCCTTGTTTCGTCGCAAGGCTGGCTAATGCGCCAGCAGCAGCGGTACTGTCGTCTGGGCAAGCAACTCGCGTGTCACTCCGCCCAGCACCGTCTCGCGGAGGCGCGAATGGCCATAGGCGCCCATCACGAGACAGGATGCCCCAAGCTCGAGCGCGGCATCTGAGAGCGTCTGGGCAACGGCACGTCCCTTTCGGGGCCATTCGTGCAGTTCGGACGAAATACCGTGCCGGGCAAGATACCGGCTTGCATCCGTAGAAGGAAAGTCGATGTCGTCGTCGGGAACGGATACGATGTGCACATCGCTTGCCATGTGCAGGAGTGAAAGGGTTAAGCGTAGGCTGTGCGCCGCTTCGAGGGAGCCGTTCCATGCAATAACGACTGGACCATTGGCTCGGAAACGGTCGGAGTCCGGAGGTACGACCAATATCGGTGCACGCGCGTGAACGGCCACATCAGCAGCGATCGGTAGTGGCCCCGGCTTGTCGCTTCGTCCCTTATCTGCGCGACTGAGGATGACGACATCCGCAAGGCGTCCGCGATTAACCAGCGCATGTGCCGGTTCCCCATCGGCATGGTGCCAATCCCAGGTGATGTCCTCGGTCTTAAGGCGTCGTTCGATCCGCGCCCGCTCTTCTTCCTCTTGTGCGCGCAGGGCTCCTAGCAGCGTCGTGGATGCGTAGAAGCCGCCAAAGGGATCACCGGCAACATAGGCGTTGAAAGGGGTGACCTGGACACAACTGATATGTCCCTGGGAAGCTCGGGCAAGGTCGAGCGCGGCGGCAAGTCGCGCATCCTGTGCGTGATCGTCATGGATATGCAGGAGTATCGATTTCAACACATCCTCCTATTTTCGATCCAGACCGGACCCAGTTGAAATGGAATGCTAGAGGTGATGGGAGTGTATGTAACTAGGGGATTATACCGATCTTAGGTTCCGCGCTGTGAGTCAGCGTCGACATTGGATGCCGGTCGGCGTGAATAATCCAATAAAACCAATGATCGTTAGGGTCAGTATTGGGATCCGATTCACACAAGGCGGGACCTGCCGGATGGATACGACGAGGCCGTGCGAAATTGATGAACGCCCAATGCCAGCGCTGGTTCACGCTCCCGTGGCAAGGGACCGCTCGGAGGTAACCGTGGCGGTGGACTAAGCTCGGCGATTGACGCGAGCCACTTGCCAGCCGCCCGCCGATGCCGGCATCCCCGGCTGCGAATGCGATAATTTTTACATGTTAGCCTAACGTGGAAACAAAATGCGATTTTCTTTACACGTCCGACCCAATGTGCAAAATATTCCGCATAACGTTTCACGAGAATAAAATCACATGCTCAAAGCTAGTTACGCGATTCCTGTCTTGCCCCCGCCAGACGCACTGGAGACGCCCGCCGTTCTCCGTGCGCTAGCGCAGGCCCACCGCCATCTGGCCGAATTGAAGGGGCGCGCGGCGTCCATTCCCAATCAGGGCATTCTGATCGATACCCTCGCGTTGCAGGAAGCCAAGGCGAGTTCCGAGATTGAAAACATTGTCACGACGCAGGACGAACTGTTTCAGGCAAACGCGTTTCCCGAAAACCCATCCTCCCCGGCTGCGAAGGAGGTGGCACGCTATGCCGATGCGTTGCGCCACGGCTTCATGGAACAGCGGAAACTGGATGGCCTGCTGACCAACAACATGATCATCGCCATGTTTCAGATGCTCAAGCGCAGCGAAAGCGAATTTCGGTCAACGCCCGGCACCGCGCTGAAGAACGACCAGACAGGCGAAATGGTCTATATCCCACCGCAGGAGGCTGATGCGGTGCGCGCGCACATGGCGGCGCTCGAGAATTTCATAAACCGCGACGAGGAAAGCGATCTCGACCCGCTGGTCAAGATGGCGATCATCCATCATCAGTTCGAAAGTATCCACCCCTTCCCCGATGGCAATGGTCGGCTTGGGCGAATTATCAACGTGCTGTACCTGACACGCACAGGCCTGCTGGAAATCCCGATCCTGTACCTCAGCCGGTTCATCACCAGCCGGAAGGGTGAATATTACCGCCTGCTACAATCCGTGCGTGACACTGGAGAATGGGAGCCATGGCTTCTCTACATGCTCCGCGGCGTTGCCGAAACGGCGCAGGGAACATTGGCCATGATCGAAGCTATGCGTGCCCTGATGGCCGAATATAAGCAGCGCATAAGGACAGATCATAACAAGATCTATTCGCAGGACTTACTCAACAACCTGTTCCGTCATCCTTACACGCGGATCGACTATGTTCAAAATGAACTGAGCATATCCCGCCCTACTGCGACAAAATATCTAGATGAGCTTGTGGAGGGTGGCTTGTTGATCAAGCAGCGCATCGGTCGTAATAATTATTATATCAACCAGCGCCTTGTAGCGTTGTTTGTAGAGGGTGGATAGTGCCACTTCCTCCGGGAACTGGTCCGTGTTGAGCTGGAAAATCCCAGTTTAGGGTTCAGGGCGTAAATCGGATCCCAATCCTGACCCGACAATCGTTGATTTTGATCGATTGTTCGTGCCGATCAGCGTCAGCAACGCAAACGTCGGCAGGGGAGACAGCTGATTCACAGATGCCCAAGCTCCCGTCCCCATCTCCAGCATTTGTCACGGCTTTCATGATGAAAGGCCCGCGCATCCGCGACGGAAAGCCCCAGCCGCCTCGCGCCGGTAACAAACCCCGCAAGCGCATCATCTCCCAATTCGCCATCAGCAAGGCTTGCTTGGTTGACGCAAATCGCCGTCAGCAAGGGCAGCCTGCGAGCATGGCAAATATCGAGCAGGCGATCGAGGTGTCCGTTAGCACCATTCATCTGATGACGGGCTTGCGACCAGTCGACACCACTGGCCGCCGCCAACGCCCCATATGTCGTGCAGACCTGATCGATAGCTGCCTGCTTGAGGTGCGCCAGGGACCGGTCAAAATCGAGCTTGTGCGTCGCCTGCGCCCGTCGGGTGCGTTCCTCAAGAAGCTGGAGATAGAGAGGCGCATCGGTTTTACCCTGTGCCTCGTGGTTCCTGATCCAGGTCCCGATCTCGGGGTCGGTCTTGGTCGCTAAGTCCATGCCCGCAGCCCTCCTCTGTATATCCGATAAGGCCCCTGTGCATTCTTCGGCCACAGACTCACGGTAGCGGCTTGATGAGCAGTGGCACAAGCCATTGGTGTCGAGGTCGAGTCAATCTGACCAGACATAATCGCCGGTAAGATTGATGCGGTCCCAGTCCAGGGGTGAGAGCCGGGACAGCATAACTCGATCGATAGGGCTTCCTCCGACGGCGCGACCGAGATAGCGGCGGTTAAATAGATTCATCGCGGCGGTGACGAGGTTAAGCGCGGCCGCGCGGGTCTGCTGGCTTTCCATGTCACGATCGCAGAAACGGCCGCCGCGCGAATGGACCGAGGCAAAGACCCAGTTCGCCGTGATCTTCGGCGAAAGGTTTGTCATCTGATGACGATAATCGGCCTCGCGCATAAAATTACTGACAGTCCCGCGGGTTTCAGCAACTATCGGATAACCACGACATCGACGCCGATCTTCGCGGCAACGGAGGCCCATTGCCTGTCAGCGGTCCATGCTGGCCATCCCTCGCGCATGGCCAGCGCCAGACAGAAACGATCGCCGAGCGACAAGCCCGCCTCGGACGTCGCGGCGCGTAAATGCCCTGCAACCCTAGCGAGTTCAGCATCCGCCGCAACAAAGGTGACAGGCAATGGGTGCAACATGGCGTCCACTTCACGAGGCGGCATGTCATTGTGCACGAAATGGCCTGTCACTTCCGCGAGGTTGACCACGCACATATGCGAGTCGATGAGTACGTCCGCCACCTTGTCGCCTCCAGGCTCATCGCGCAGCATGGCAAGCAAGGCTGAAGCATCGAGGATAATGGACGTCATTCGCCGCTTTCCGCGCGCCGATTGGCAAGGAAGACGTCGACCGATGCTTCCGGCTTGTTCGCAGTATATTTGCGGGCCAGGGCGCGAGCATGGTCGATGGACTGCGCGACGGTACGCAAAATGACGCCATCCGGGGTTTCCTCGACAAGCAAGGCACCGCCACCAGCCAGGCCCAGCCGCTTTCGCAGATCGGCAGGCAGGCTCATCCTGCCATTCGGCGTGATATTCACCTGAATCGTCATATCCGACCTTTTTCAGTTCCACTTTCCGATTGAGCCACATGTCTTACCGTATGTCATAACTCCTTCAGCATGTCACATAAAGGCTTTTTTGGCGTAGGCGGGCGATCTGCCATTAAGGGCTTCCAGCCGGCGCCTCAAGGCGCGACACTACTCGGCGACAAAGGCTACGACAGCAACGCCATCTGGGAGGCTGCCGCCCGCAAGAATGTCTGGGCCAACATCCCGGCACGATCCAACCGCAGGCAGCGCTTCGTCTTTTCGGGCTGGGTCTATCGCCAGCGCAATCTCGTCGAACGCTTCTTCAATCGCATCAAACACTTCCGAGGCATCGCCATCCGCTACGACAAGTGTCCCGAAAACTACCTCGCCGCCGTCTAACTCATATGCGCTCGCATCTGGTGCGCTGAGTAATGAGTCTACGCCCTAAAACGCTCAGGTGACCGGCGCAAAACCGTTACAAGTCCATCACTGAGCAACGACCAGCGCAAGATCGCCAAACCAGTCCATCGATCGCGCGTCCATGCTCAGAATGCTGGAAAAGACGCCGATGTCCGGCGTCAGCACCCATGGCACAGATTAGGGGTTGAGATTTAAGGAGGGTTTGGGCTTCGTCGTAGTGACGAAGGAACGCAGATGAAGCCCAAACCCTCCTTGCGAAAATCGCCGACGAAGGCCTCTGCCGAAGCCGTGGTGAAAGACATTCGCCGACAGACGCGGCGGCATTTCTCAGCCGAAGACAAGATCCGCATCGTGCTTGACGGACTGCGCGGCGAGGACAGCATCGCCGAGCTGTGCCGGCTCGAAGGCATTGCCCAGAGCCTCTACTACACCTGGTCGAAGGAGTTCATGGAAGCCGGCAAGCGCCGTCTTGCCGGTGACACCGCCCGCAGTGCAACGACGGGCGAGGTTCAGGACCTGCGCCGCGAAGCCCGTGCCCTGAAGGAATGCGTGGCCGACCTGACGCTCGAGAACCGTCTTCTGAAAAAAAGCATGATTGCGGATGGGGGCGACGACGAATGAGCTATCCCGCATCCGAGAAGCTGGAGATCATCCGGATCGTCGAGCAGTCGCACCTGCCGGCCAAGCGCACGCTGGACAAACTCGGCATTCCCCGCCGGACGTTCTACCGCTGGTACGACCGCTATCTCGAGGGCGGGCCGGAGGCGCTGGAGGATCGCCCCTCGGCGCCGAGCCGGGTGTGGAACCGCATCACCGAGGATATCCGCGCGCAGATCGTCGAGATGGCGCTTGATGCAACCGAGCTTTCCCCTCGCGAACTGGCGGTGCGCTTCACCGACGAGAAGCGTTACTTTGTGTCGGAAGCCACGGTTTACCGCCTCTTGAAAGCGCACGACCTGATCACCAGTCCGGCCTACACCGTGATCAAGGCCGCCGACCAGTTCCACACGAAGACCACCCGGCCAAACGAGATGTGGCAGACAGACTTCACCTACTTCAAGATCATCGGGTGGGGCTGGATGTACCTCTCGACCGTGCTCGACGACTTCTCGCGCTACATCATTGCCTGGAAGCTGTGCACCAACATGCGCGCCGAGGACGTCATCGACACGCTCGACCTCGCCCTAGCGGCTTCCGGCTGCGATCATGCCACGGTGCTGCACAAGCCGCGGCTGCTCAGCGACAACGGCCCCAGCTATATCGCCGGTGAACTGGCCGAGTACATCCAGGCCAACAAGATGAGCCATGTGCGTGGTGCCCCATGCCATCCGCAGACCCAGGGCAAGATCGAGCGCTGGCACCAGACCTTGAAGAACCGCATCCTGCTGGAAAACTACTTCCTGCCCGGCGACCTCGAGGCCCAGATCGAGGCCTTCGTCGAACACTACAACCACCGACGTTACCATGAGAGCCTGGCCAACGTGACACCCGTCGACGCCTACTTCGGCAGGGCTGCGGCCATCCTCAAACAACGCGAAAGGATCAAGCGACAGACGATCGAATATCGACGCTTGCAGCACCGCAAGCTCGCCGCCTAACATCAAACCCCAGACGAGGCCCGCACTCCGCTATTTTACGCCGCGATCTGTGCCAAATGTTTCGACGACGGACAGACGCCGAAAGGCTCGTTCGACAATCTTTACCCGACGCAGTCGGCGTGGCCGAGCTACAAGGGCTATGCTCAGGATGGCGCCGATCAGCCGTTGAAACAGGTGGCGGGTAACGGCGTGTCACTTATCGAGCAGCAGCTCCGCCAGGGGAATGCCCTCAGGCCTGCAACGCTCTCGACCAATTGAACGATGAGAGGCCCGGCTGGCGCAAAGTCTAGCCCGCCCCTTCGCCTCCACGGAATGATCGCGGAAAATACATGTGACGTTGCCTCTGATGTGCTACAAGGGTTCATCACTCCTATTGTGCCGCAGGCAAATCGTGACAGAGAGACCATCGTGCTCCCGCTTGCAAACCGGGAGATTGAGCGATGTATTTCACAGCAGCCGATCCCGCCCGTAATCGGGCGATTTCTTCATGACCATTCGTACCACGTCGACGACGCTGCAATTCGACGCGCCATTCAGGGTTGCGGGTTTGAATCTGCCTGCCGGAAAATATCATCTCGAGACCGATGAGGAAGTGATCGAAACCGCGAGCCGGACGGTCTATCGCCGTGTTGCCACGACGCTGCGCGTTCAAACCGGAGCCAGGATCGAGCATCATCCGGTTGATCCGGTCGAGCTCGCCGTGGCCCTGGAAAGGGATCGCGAAGCCCGGATGGCAACCACGGAGGCAATGCCCTCAAGCATGGTCAATCCACACGAGCTTTCAACAGATCCGGCCGCACTGTCACCAGATGGAGTCGCAGGCACTTCGCCGTGGAGATCTATACCGATGTGGATGCGAACAGCGCGCGCAGATCGCCGCGATCCGGAAGGCCAATGATGTTCAATTCCGCGATGATGTGCAGACAACAGGAGGCGCGTCATCGCCAGATTGCGGTGAATGCGAGCCTACAGAATGTCCGCAAGGTTGCGCTCGCGGCGGCTGCAGCATGGGGCCGCCAGGCCGAAGATGCCGAAGAGCGCGAGGCAGGTTCCCGATGCAGCCTGAGCGAGGCCGACGCAGCGATAGCACTGGAATTCCAGCTTGAGGACGATCTTGATGAGGATCCAGGGAACGAAGCTATGGGCAACCATGCAAGGGCTGCGTCTGGCGCAGTTCTCGTGAGAGGCACACTGCCCGATGGAGTGCCGGTATGATCTTTCACAAGCTCTTTGGCGCTCATGTGGCAGACGTGGCCTACAATCACTGTGAGGTGGTCCCGCCTTCTTGGACAGTTTGACGGCTGAGTTAAGCTAATCCCGGTTGTCGTTCATGCCGCCATTCTGGTCTTCAGATCATGGGGGGCATGCCCCCCATGATCTGAAGCTCCGATCCGCCAATAGGCCTCTGCCGGGGTTCGCCCGGCCAAGCCCGAGTGCGGTCGCTGGGTGTTGTAATAGGTGATCCACCGCCCGAGACCAGCCTTCAGCTCCGAGCCGGTCTCAAAGGCATGGAGATAGACACATTCGTACTTCAGGGAGCGCCAAAGGCGCTCGATGAACACATTGTCCATCCAGCGACCGCGTCCATCCATGCTGATGCGTACCTCCGCATCCCGCAGCACGCTGGTGAAGGCGAGACTGGTGAACTGGCTGCCCTGGTCGGTGTTGAAGATCTCGGGCCTGCCGAAGCGGGCCAAGGCATCTTCAAGCGCCGCGACGCAGAAGCTGGCATCCATCGTGTTCGACAGCCGCCAGGCCAACACCTTGCGCGTCGCCCAGTCCATGACGGCGACCAGATACAGAAAGCCGCGTCGCATCGGGATGTAGGTCACGTCGGCGCACCAGACATGGTTCGGCCGCTCGATCGCCAGTTTCCGCAGCAGATAAGGATAAACCCGATGCTGCGGGTGGGGATCGCTGGTCCGGGGCCGCTGGTAGATCGGCGACAAGCCCATCTTCGCCATCAGCCGCCGCACCCGACGTCGACCAGCGTCATGCCCATTCCGGCGCAAGTGCCGGACCATCTGGCGGCTGCCGTACCAGGGCATGTCGAGGAACGCCGCATCGATCACCCGCATCAGCGCCAATGTCTCCTCGGTCTCGGGCACCGGCGCGTAATAATAGGACGACCGGCTGATCGACAGCAGACGGCACTGGGCCGCGATTGACAGGCGGTGGTGAGCGGGATCGACCATCGTTCGCCTCCGTGCCACGCTCATCGACCGGAGGCTTTCGCTAAAAAATCTCGCTCGATGACGAGCTGCCCGATCTTGGCATGCAGCTTGTCCAAATCCGCCTCCGTGGCAGCCTTGGCCGTTTCGCCAGCGCCCGAGAAGGTTGCTGCCATGCCCTCGACCGCCTGCCGCTTCCACGCCGCGATCATCGTGTGATGGATGCCATGCTTGGCGGCTAACTCCGCCAGCGTCAGGTCACCCCGGATCGCTTCCAGCGCCACCTTCGCCTTGAAATCCGCGCTGTACCGCTTCCTTGTCGTCTTCATTCCCGTCCGTTCCTCACGTCGGGATTCGCTTAACACCCTGTCCAGGAAACCGGGACCACCTCACTGGGACCGCGGCTACTTTGTCAGCCGATGTTCCGTGTGCGGCTGCGAGATGGAGAAACTCCCGGGCCTGCCATGGCAAGCCCGGGCGCGTCGAACCTGATCGGACAGCCGATATCATGGCGGCTTTCGGGCGGCGGTCCACCGCAATGTGGGCGATTGCGGCTACAAACCCCACCGCGCGACGGATGCCCGAGTCCGCCATGCTGCAACCTCAGAAGCAGTTATCTGTCGTAAGAATGTCAGAAATGGCGTCGGGATAATTACCGAGCTCGGACCCAATCATCTCGTCGGCTCAGGTAGTTGGCAAAAATGCGCTGGCTTGAAGGTCAAGAGGGCGAGCCGGACAGCGCACCCTGGATCTCAATCAGAGCTGGAAGGCAGGGTGATCAACGAAAGTTGGCTTTACGGCCGGCCAAAATCAGGCGTGTCCGGAGTCGCGATCCGGATTCTCGCTGAACAGTCGGTTTTCCTGAGCATCCGACCGGCGCTCGTCGTCCGCCGAACTCGTCGCTGCCAAGGCTTGGCGCTCGGCGCGCTGCTCGCGCCTGTCGGCGGCGAAGGCTTCCTTTCTCCAACTGGCGGCCGCCTTCTCGGCAATCAGCCGCACATTTGTAAGAGAGGTGCCGGCCGCACCGCCAAGCTGGAGTTTTTCCTGCGCGCGACACAAGGTGGACGATGGGCGCATGAGCTTCCCTTTCACGGTCAGTAGAATGGGGATGCGGACGTCAGCCCTTGATCACGTTTGGGGCGACGCCCTTCACCGACGGCTGCGAAGCGTTGGCCCTGGGCGGTTTCAGCTTCTTGGGTTTCCGGGCTTCCTTGCTGCCTCTGCGCTGGCTCATGCTCATGCGTGTTCCTTCGACTGATTGAGGTTCGGCGGCGAGAGCGACGCATCTCTCCTCGCCTGGGCGACGGCGTCGCCCAGGTTAGAATAGCGCCAGGTCTTGTAGTGGTACCGATCCGCAGGGACGCGGGTGATACCGAGGCTCGACATCAGTTCGGCTGCTTCGGTTGCAGTCGGCGAAGAAGAAATGCTCATCTGCTGCTCCTCGGTGGATCGACCCGGACCAGCAAAATCGCCGTCCAGCCTGTGTGCATGGCAGCTAGAAGGCCATGCCACCGCCGTAGGTGGCGGGCGCCAGGGTCTTGTCGTCCCCGCATTCAGCCACCGCGGCCTCGGTCGTGATCAGCAATCCTGCGACTGACGCCGCATCCTGCAATGCGGATCGGACGACCTTGGTGGGATCGATCACGCCTGAACGGACCAGATCCTCATATTGCTCGGTCTGGGCGTTGAAGCCCAAATTCTGGTCGTTGCCGTCGATCAGCCGACCCGCGATCACGCCGCCATCGTGCCCCGCATTTTCGACGATCTGGCGGAGCGGTGCCTGCAGTGCCTTGCGGACGATATCAATGCCGCGCGTCTGATCGTCGTTGATCCCCTTGAGGTCGTCGAGCGTCCTGGACGCATAGAGCAATGCGGTGCCTCCACCCGCGACGATGCCTTCCTCGACCGCCGCACGGGTTGCATGCAGTGCGTCGTCGACGCGATCCTTGCGCTCCCGGACCTCGACCTCGGTCGAGCCGCCGACCTTGATGATGGCGACGCCACCAGCAAGCTTGGCCAAGCGCTCCTGGAGCTTCTCCTTGTCATAATCGCTGGTGCTGTTCTCGATCTGCGCATGGATCACATCGACCCGACCCTTGATCGTATCCGGAGAGCCGGCTCCATCAACGATGGTGGTGTTGTCCTTGTCGATGGTCACGCGCTTGGCGGTGCCGAGCATGTCGAGGGTCACATTCTCAAGTTTTGTGCCCAGCTCTTCCGAGATGGCCTGGCCTGCCGTCAGGATCGCGATGTCTTCCAGCATCGCCTTGCGGCGATCACCGAAGCCGGGTGCCTTGACCGCCGCAACCTTCAGGCCGCCGCGCAGCTTGTTGACGACCAGCGTCGCGAGCGCCTCCCCCTCGATGTCCTCGGCAATGATAAACAGCGGACGGCCCGATTGCGCCACCGCTTCGAGGATCGGCAACAGCGCCTGGAGGTTTGAGAGCTTCTTCTCGCAGATCAGGATGTAGGGATCCTGTAGTTCGACCGTCATCTTCTCGGAATTGGTAATGAAGTAAGGGCTGAGATAACCGCGATCGAACTGCATGCCATCGACCACATCGAACTCGAACTCCACGCCGCTGGCTTCCTCAACGGTGATGACGCCTTCCTTGCCCACCTTTTCCATCGCTTCAGCGATCCTGCGGCCAACGATCTCGTCGCCATTCGCCGAAACGATGCCGACTTGGGCGATTTCCTCATTGTTGGCGACAGGCTTAGAGCGTGCCTTGAGGTCGTCGACAACCTTGATGACGGCGAGGTCGATGCCGCGCTTCAGGTCCATCGGGTTGATCCCGGCTGATACGGATTTCATGCCCTCGCGCACGATCGCCTGGGCAAGCACGGTCGCAGTCGTAGTGCCGTCGCCGGCATGGTCGTGCGTCCGCGAAGCGACAGCACGCAGCATCTGCGCACCCATATTCTCGAACTTGTCCTTGAGTTCGATCTCCTTGGCGACGGTGACGCCGTCCTTGGTGATGCGCGGAGCGCCGTAGCCCTTGTCGATGACGACATTGCGGCCCTTGGGGCCGAGGGTCACACGGACCGCATTGGCGATAATATCGACACCACGCACGATGCCCTCTCGGGCCTCGCGGGCGAATTTGACATCCTTGGCCGGCATGGTCTGCAATTCCTTCTGTTCGGTATGTACTGGGACTGCTCCGTGGGATCAGCCGACGATGCCGAGAACGTCGCATTCCTTCATGATGATGAGGTCTTCTCCATCGACCTTCACTTCCGACCCCGACCATTTTCCGAACAGAACCCGGTCACCAGCCTTAACGTCGAGCGGCGTGATCGAGCCGTCTTCGGCGCGAATGCCCGTACCGGCGGCGACGATCTCGCCCTCCTGGGGTTTCTCCTTGGCGGTGTCGGGAATGATGATGCCACCCGCCGATTTCTCGGCGGCGTCGATACGACGTACGAGCACGCGATCATGCAAGGGACGGAATGTCATGGGCAGCTTTCCTCACGCTGGGCCGCGACGAAATCGTCGCTTTCACAAGCGGGGAGCCAGCGCTGCCTATTGCGATCTGGCACTCCGTACAAGCGAGCGCCAACCAGCTCTAGATGGGGGACGGGTAGCGAAAATCAAGAACGCCCCCGGCGCTTGAGCGAGCGACACGGGCGACAAACCCCGATTTCCCGCCATGAAGTCTCGCATCTGTGTTATGAACGATCATCGTCGGCTTGCGATCAGTAAGCGCCGACGGCTGAGGGCCAGGATGTGCTCCCGCTTACAGCGCGAAGGAGCCAGCCGTTGGACTATAATTACCTCTATCACCGCCACCAGATTTCGCTCATTCGTGCGGGTGCAGCAAAATCCGTCGAGGCGCGCTTCGTCCACGAACAGCTCGCTGGGCTGTACGCAAGAGCAGTAGAATTGATCCAGAGCGAGCGTCCGCCAGAATCGCCGCGACCGGCAAAACTGATTACGCGGGTCAGCAATCCGACGCTATTTTTGCGACCATGAACGAAGGGCGGCTTTCAGGTAGCTCCCGAGTCTAGCCCGATGCCCCCTTTGTCGGCGACTGCCGCCTCGATTTATCTCAGGTTAGCCGTAGTACCGGTTAATGCTGGCATGGCCCATTCCGCGATCACGATAGTGCCGCAATCCTGATTGGCGACTGGCAGCAACGCATGCTGACAATTGGGGTCACCGAAAATAGCTTAACTTCGCCGCCAAGCAGGATCGGTGTCGAGATTATCGCCCATTTGGAAAAGGCGGGTAGCGAAGGAAGGCATAGTGCCAAGATCAAACAATCTTGAAACACGCTACGCCTTCCTCCTGAACGATCTGAATTAGAAAGAGAAACTCAGATCGATGCCATAGGTGCGCGGCTCACCATAGAGCGCACCCGGTGCAAACAGATTGCCGTGCGAGATATAATAATCCTTGTTGGTAAGATTGCGTCCCCACAGGCTGAGACGAAGTTCACCAACCGGAACCGGAATTTTGCTAAGATTGAGACGTGCATTCAGCAGCCCATAATCGCCGGTGATATAACGGCGATCGTTGGGCTGCGCAAAATGCTTGCTCTGATAGCCGTAATCCAGAACGAAGTTGAATTCCCCGATCGACGTTTCAGGGAAGCGATATTCCAGATTGGTCGAAATCACATGTTTCGGCGCGCTGACGAAGGCGTAGCCATCGGTGATGTCGGCGCCCTGGTCATTGAGAATTTCAACGAACTTGGCGTCGAGATAGCCATAGTTGAACCCGACGGTGAGCGCCGAGGTGGGCCGCATCGTAATATCCAGTTCGAGACCGCGGATGCGCGCCTTGCCCGCGTTGATTACATCGAGCAGCGTAACCTGCTGCGGATCGGGCACGTTCACCTGGATATCGCGGTAATCCATATGGAACAGCGCTGCGTTAATACGCAGGCGGCGATCCAAAAGATCAGATTTCACACCCCATTCATAGGAAACGACATTTTCGGGCGCAAAGCCTTCGCTGAAGCGCTGGGGAGAGCTGGCCCCAATATTATAGCCACCCGTCTTGTAACCGCTGGCGATGCGCACATAGCTGTTCACATCCTTGTTGATGTCCAGCGAGATGGTGCCGCTCGGGCTGAAATCCTTATACGCACGATGTCCGCGGGTCAGCGGGTTGGCAACCGTCTGCGTTCCATTTTGATAGACATTGCGCTGATAGCTCGCCGTACGTTCATCGCGCGACCAGCGGCCGCCCAATGTAAGGTGCAGACGATCCTCGAGTAGATCGGGCGTATAGGTGCCTTGCGCGTAAACGGCATAAGCCTTGTTCTTGGCCGTGATCCAACGATCAATGGTGCGGAAGCCCAATTGCAGGGCGGTATCGAAACCGTCGGAATTTTCCGTGAAATAGTAAAGGCCGGCAGCATAATCGAACCGGTCACCCAGCTTGCCCACCAGTTGCAGTTCCTGCGAAAACTGCTCTTGTGACTGATCAAAAGACAATTTCGAGGCGGCATAGGGGCCGAAGTAACCAGCCAGGAAGTTCTGGTTGGTGAAGCTGGATAGCTTGCGATAGGCGGTGATCGATTTCAGCTGGGCATTGTCGGAGACATCCCAACTGGCCGTCAGGCTGTGGCCCTGCGACACAATATCGTTGGCCTTCAGATCGTCCACGAAGGGCGAGCCCTCACTGGGACGCGGCGTTTGCTGCGGGTAGAAGGCAACCGCGGTTGCAAGAGCCGGCGTGTCACCGATTTCGGTGCGATCGTACGTATAACGGAATTCCAGGGCGTTCGAGGCCTGCCAGCGCAGCGCTGCGCGGTAAGCTGTGCGATCCTGATCGCCGAAGCGATCGACGCCGGTGCCGATATTGCGCGTGACGCCATTGCGCTGGCTGCGGAAGTAGGAAAGCTGGGCGGCCACGGTGTCGCCCAGGGGAATGTTGATCATCGTACGCGTGCGGAAATGATCCAGATTGCCCAGGGTAAGGCTCTGCTTCGCGCCCCATTCGCCCAATTTGGGCGCAGCGGTGATGAAGTTGATCGCGCCGCCGGCCGCGTTGCGGCCATACAGCGACCCCTGGGGACCGCGCAGCACCTCGATGCGCTCCAGATCGGCAACTTCGGTCGCTAGACCCTGGCTGCGCGCCATGTAAACGCCATCCACATACACCGCGACGCTGGGGTCCTGCGTCAGCTGGTCGCTATTGTTGCCGATACCGCGAATATAGATGCGGGGCGACGTGGCGTTGTTGGGGAACGGGGTCAGCTGCAGGTTGGGCACCTGGGTCTGCAGATCGGAAAGGCCGGTGATCGACTTGTTTTCCAACGCGGTGCTGCTGAACGCCATGATGGAAATCGGCGTATCCTGAACCGATTCCGATTTGCGCTGAGCGGTAACGACGATTTCTTCGAGGCCGCTGTCGTCCTGCGCCACGGCAGGAACGTCCTGCGCCATGGCGGGAGCCGACCAGGCCGTCGCAATGGAAAGGGCCAGATATGAGATTGCAAGCTTGTGGCGTGACAAAAGGTGCGTGGAAATAGAAGGACGCATATTATCTTTCATGTTTGTTGTTTTACAAAATACTAGGAAACGACTGCACATCAGGCATGTCGCGGTCGCGATACCGGAAATCAGATCGAGATGATTTCAGTTTTTGGTACCGGATGTGCTTCGGCATTGACCCAACGAAGCAGCGCTGTGCCATTGGTATGGCCAGCGGTGTCTATCCACGTGCCAAAGCCCAGATCGCGTGGCGAGACGACAAGGATGAGCGAACCATCCTTTTCCAGCCTGGCCTTTTTGGGATTGGTCCAGACGTTGGGCCGGGTGCGATAATCGAGCGATTCCATCCACCAGTTATCGACCTGGAAATTCCAGAAACGGGATTCCGGAACAGGTGTGCGCAGGATCCAGGCCTGATCCGGCTTCAATTCCCAATAGCCGTGGAGATAGTGGATATTGGGATCGCCGCCACCGCGCTGGAAGAAGGATTGATCCCAGGGCAGCAACTGGTTGGGCTTCGTCATGAACAATTCTGTCCATTCCGCGAAGGTTTTGGCTGTTCCCGCG
This sequence comes from Sphingomonas sp. KC8, assembly GCF_002151445.1. Classification (GTDB taxonomy): domain Bacteria; phylum Pseudomonadota; class Alphaproteobacteria; order Sphingomonadales; family Sphingomonadaceae; genus Sphingomonas_E. The sequence continues at coordinate 3,940,957 of NZ_CP016306.1, read as the reverse complement.
ACAAAGCCCGTGGCGGTGCTGAGGGCGCGCACCAGCTGTTCCTCGGTCAATGGTTGCGGAACAGCCGGTCCGCCGATCGCTTCGATAGAAAGTTGCGCCGGCGTTTCAGCCTGCTTGTCCAGGAATGTCTGCCGGACGAGCAGCATGGTGGAATCTGCCGCCAGTGGTAGCCAATTCTTGCCCGTGCGTTCGCGGCTGACGATCAGTTCGAAGCTGCCATCAGCGTTCAGCACCAGATCCTTGGCGTCGAATTCGCCCGTGGTCGCCATTTCACCATTGATGCTGTAGCGATTGGCCTTCGTACCAAAGCTCAGATACGGAACAGTGCCGCGCGTGCCCGTGATCCGGTAGCTGCGATCACCCGCAACCACACTGTTGAGATAGATATTGTCCGGATTGTCCGCGCCGATCTTGATAGTTTCATTCGACAATTGGAAAAAGCGCGGAAAATCCGGATCAGCGGATTCCATGGTCATTTCCAACGCGGCACGCATCAGGCGTGTCAGGTAGCGGATGCCCTCGGCCTGATCCAGGCCATTGCGCGGCACGGTGGGGCGTTCCAGAATTTGCCCGATACCGGAAAGCTCCTGGCAAAAATCCTGCCAGATTTTGAGATAGGTTGAGCCATTTTTCGGCGTCGCGGGCAAGCTGCGAGCTGATGCATTCTGGGCGAGGTTCAGCCCTCCGAATGCAAGGCCTGCCGCCCCCAGAAAAGTGCGTCTTGCGACTTCGTCCATTGCGTTTTCCACTTAGAGTATCTTGCTTATGGTAATTGCTTAGATGCGCACCTGAATGGCAATTTGCGTATGAAAATCAATAAAAATTGCGCGTTTTCCGATAAAATGCACAATAGTTTTCGCATTTGCGTAACTGTTTGGCCGAACGGGCGAGGACAGATCATAATCCCGTTGCCGAGTTGGCAGCAGGTCGGATAGCGATGGAAAATGACTATGCCGCTATTGCCGCTCCCCGGTATTCTTGAAGCGCGTGATGACGATCGCGTCGTAAAGGCGCGCCTTGAAGTGCCCGGGATGATCGTTGAACTCTGCGATTATCCACCGCTGCGGAGCGAGGACCGCATCACATGCGAAAGCGAAACGATTTTGAGTTTGGGCCTGTCGCCGCTGCTGCCGGTCAGTGCGGGGCGCTACTCTTCTGGTTCGCATAGCCATTTTGCGCGCCTTGGAGCGCTTATACTGCGTCCGGCGGGCCTGCCGTTTGAATTTCGGCATGCCGGGGGTGAATTCACCAGTGTTCGTTGCCGTTTTGCGCAAACCGACAATCTGAAGCAGCCCGGCGAAAGCTGGTCGGATGCCGAGCTTGAGGCCTGTCTTCACATAGACGATCCGAGGGTTGAATATGCAATGATCCGCCTGGCCGAGGAATGCGAGCGGCCTGACGCGAACAGCGTGGCTTTGGCGACCAGCCTCGGCCAGCTCATTCTGGCTGATCTCGCCCGCTATTTCCAGGCCGTGCGGACCCGGGCCGCAAGCCGCAAGGGCGGTTTGCCAGCCAGTCAATTGCGGCGTATTTCCGATCATATCGCAAACAGCGCATCTCCGCCCAGTATAGCGGACCTGGCCGCTTCGTGCGGGTTGAGTGGCAGCCATCTGATGCGCGCCTTTCGGCAGAGCACCGGCAAGAGCGTGGCCAAATATGCCGAGCATATCCGCATGTCCAAGGCGAAGACCTTGCTTTCGGAAACAGATCTTCCGATCGGCGAAATCGCCACCAGGCTCGGTTTTTCCACCGCGGCTGCCTTTTCCCACAGCTTTCGTCGCGTCACGGGGCATACGCCGCGTAACTATCGGAATTCGATAGGGTAACCGGCCGGCATTTGCCGGTTCACGGGGTGGGATATGATTGCGTGCAATGGGCATCAGCGGCACATGACGGCGCCGTCGACGAACATCGTGTCGCCGGAAATATAGGCGCCTTCGGCTGACGACAGAAAGGCGACGGCGCGGGCAATATCGATCGGCTGCCCCATATGGCCGACGGGGATCCCGGCCTCGACGGCAGTGCGTGCTTCCGGGCTGTCGATATACCGGCCAAGCTGCGGTGTTTCGATAAAGCCGGGGCAGATTGCATTCACGCGAATGCCGTGGGGCGCATATTCCTTTGCCGCAGCCTTGGTCAGCCCCAATACGCCGTGCTTTGCGGCCGTATAATGGGGAAGGCCGGGTGCGGCCATCACGCCCGCACCCGAACAATTGTTCACGATCGAACCCCCGCCGCATTTCAGCATGGCGGTGATTTCATGCTTCATGCTCAGGAATATGGAACTGAGATTGGTACGGATAACCTGGTCCCAATCGGACAGGGACTGTTCGTGGAAAGGCGCAACGGTGCCGGTCATCCCAGCATTGTTGAAGGCGATGTCCAGGCGACCGAAATGATCGACGGTCTGCTTCACCATCGCAGCGATCGCTTCTGGTTCTTCCACATCGGCATGAATGAAAATGGCGGTCCGTCCGGCAGCCATGATCCGTTCAGCTGTCTCGCGCCCGCGTGCGACGGTGCGGGCGACAACGGCGACGCTTGCGCCGCGCTCGGCCAGATATTCGGCGGTTGCCTGGCCGATGCCGCTGCTTGCGCCCGTGACCAGGGCGACCTTGCCGGTCAGGTCCATGGGTGTGCTCATCCGCGGATATCCCGCAGCGCGGCGGGGTCCGTCCATCCGCCGGGGCGGTAGGCGCTGGTGATCATGACGGAAACGTTGGGCAGATCGAGGAAGCGCGCGACATTGGCCATTTCTCGGGCATAATTGGCCTTGTACACCTCTTCGGACCCGTTAGCCTTCCAGAAGACAAGCGGATCCGTCATCGCTTCGATCGGATAGCATTCCTCCACTATCCCGTCCCATGGCGGAGCCCCGGGGGTCAGCACGCGGGTCACGATATTCTGGCAATAATAGAATGTATCCTGTGTTTCCACGCCGACCCAGGTCTGATCCCGCATCCAGATTTCCATATAGCCCTCGCGGGTTATGCCGGGCAGCTTGAACAGGAAGGCCAGTTGCGAAAAACCGCGCACACGGCCATCGGCGGCCGGTGCGTCGGTGTTGGGCAGCACGGTCGATTCCGCCACGGCATACCCTGCGATACGCGGGGCGATGCTGCTCAATATGGCTTCCACCGGCTGCCTGTCATGGGCAGCGTTCAACCAGAAGGCGATCATGGCGGCTGGGGCCGGCTGCACCGGCTCGGCGCGCAGGGGCGCACCAGCGGCAACCGCCTCATCGACGATGTTGATCTGGAGCCGGTCTACCGGGAGGGAAAGCAACCTGTCCCGAACGCTTTCAAGCAACACGGCATTGAACTGTTCGATGGGCTGGGAATCCGGTTTCCAGAGTATGTAGATTATCTTTTCCAAAATGCCCCTCCATGCTCTGCGCGCGCAGAAATCAGCCGATGTCCGCGCGGCGTCCACCTTTCTCGGACGGCTTTTTCCTAGTGAAGCAGGCGTGCGGCGTCACGGCCATAGATGGTCGGAAATTTCGCATATAGATCATAAATATCGCCAAACGATCATCAATTGATGGGATCGGGCTGACCGTTCGGTCAGAGCATCTTCCAGTCCAATGGAACCATCTGGCTGAAAAATGCTCTGGAAGATGCTCTATGTCGGCGTTTACGGCCCGGTCCCTGCTTCACGCCCCGATGGGCTGACCATGGGGATGCATCACGATCCGGCTCCCAGACCACTGTCCAGTTCGAGCTGATGACCAATGCCCGGATAAGCCTGTCAGCATGGCTGGAGCAGAGTCGTGGTCGGGCTGGCGATTACCTGTTCCCAAGCCGGGTCGACTACACCGGCCATCTCAGCACGCGCCAATATGCACGTCTGGTCGACGAATGGGTCGTTGCTGCCGGTTTGAACGGCGCAGAATATGGAGCGCATTCGCTGCGCCGGACCAAGGCCTCGATGATCTACAAAGTCACCGGCAATCTGTGAGCCGTTCAAATCCTGCTCGGTCACAGCAAGATCGAGAACATCGTCAAATATCTCGGCGTCGATATAGATGACGCCCTGAGCCTTGCGGAGCGTACCGAAATCTCTCATAGCGGCTCCTCGTTCCGACGAGGAGCCGCTCCACGCCCAATGAACGGGCGTCCGGCATTTTAGGGAACGCTCCAGGCACATCGAACGGCGGCTATGGCGGCGTTAGCGACCCCAGTCGTTTGCCTTCGCCTTCGCCTCCGCTTGTGCGTCAAACGGATCGCCAGCGCGGATACTGTCTACATACGCCATCAATGCCGGATCATCGCTGCCGGCGGTGCGATAGGTGCCCATCTGGCGGCTCTGCCCCGTGAACATCGCGCGCACTGCCCATTCCTTGTCTTCACGGCAGGCGACACCCGATGCGGCGGACGACGCAAAGCTGCGACAGATGGCGCCGTCTCCATCGCGGAAGCTCAGGCGCACCTGCACAGGGCCTGCCGCCGGTCCCGCGCTCGCCAGCTGATTGTCCAGCGCCTCGGCGACGGGGCCAGCCGCAATCAGTTCGCCGCCACGCTCGACGATCGATGGATTGGAAACGGAGTTGAAGGCGTAGCCACCCGCCAGCCCGGCGATCAGCGTTGCGGCGATTGCCGCCCATTGCGGCAATCGCCTCCCCTGCCGGTCCGCGCGCGCTTCGGCCAGGGCGATTATCCGTGTCGGCTGGGCGGCGGCAACCAGCGCTACCGGCACCGGCTCCCCGGCGATCGGGCCGAACGCTCTGCCAAGCCGTTCACGCAAAGCGCGTTGCTGCGCCAGTTTCCCGGCCAGCGACGGATCGCTCGCAAGCGCGTCTTCGACACGCACGGTTTCAGCCGGTGACAGTTCGCCGTCGAGATAGGCGTAGAGCGTTTCGTCGTCGATCATCGCTTCATCCTTCCCCGATCAAGGCCATCAGCGCGTTGCGCCCGCGAACCAGCCGGCTGGATAATGTCCCAACCGGTATGTCCAGCAAGTCCGCCGCTTCGCGATATCCAAGCCCTTCGATCAACACGAGTGCGACGGCCTCGCGCTGGTCGTCGGGTAGCTGGGTCATCGCGGTCATGATCTGATCGAGCTCGAGCTTCGCTTCAATGCCTGGCCGCGGGTCATGCCCCACCTGTTCTCCCGCCTCGGCCGGAGCCCAGCGCTTCGCGTTGCGTCCCTGTACGCGCGCCGTATCGATCCATGCGTTGCGGGCGATTCGATAGAGCCAGGAATCGAGCCGTGTCCCCGGCTGCCACTGGTCCCGCGCCTTCAGCGCGCGTTCGATCGCGATCTGGGCCAGATCGTCGGCATCCGTGCGATTGCCCGACAGGCCGTGTGCGAAGCGACGAATCCTTGGCAGGAGCGCCACCAACCCGTCCTCGAACGCGTCCAAGAAAATTCCTTTCATCCATGCGAATGAAACGATCAGTCTGCGTCGTTTAATCCTTCGACGGAGAAAAATAAAAGGAAGCGATGATGCGAAGGCGGATAGCGGGAACGACAATGGTGGCGGCGCTGCTGCTGGGCGGCGCGGTCGACGCGCAATTATTGTCGGCACCGATCGGGAACCTTCCCGGTCAGGTGATCGGCGGTGCATTGCCATCGGTGCTGCACCAGACACCGGCCGCCGTGGGTGGCGTCGTCAGCCGGCTGGAAATCGATCAGATGGTGTCGGACTTAAATCCACGCTCGCTCCGGGATCTGCGTCGCGCGCGGCTACAAGCGTTGATCCGCGCCAATCGCGCCACGCTCGACGCCGACGATATGGGCAATCCCATCCGCCGGAACGAAGTCATCACCCTCGATCCCACGCCGGAAATGCTGGCCAGAATCCAAACCGCGGGCTTCGCAATATTGCGTCGGGAACACATCGAAGGTCTCGACCTCGATCTGGTCGTGCTCGGCACGCCCAAGGGCGATGATAGCCGCGAAGCGCTCCAGCGCCTGCGCAAGCTTGCTCCTGAGGGGCAGTTTGACCTCAATCACATCTTCGAACCCGCCGGCGCTGCACTGGGTGCGGGATCGGCGGCAGCGCTGGCTTTGGGCAGGGCACCCGCCAACCAGCCGGCGATTGGAATGATCGATGGGGGTATCGCCGCGCACCCGTCCCTGACCGTGGCGAAAATCGAACAGCGCGGTTTCGTCAACGGTGCGCCACGTGCAAGCGGCCACGGCACGGCGGTCGCTTCGCTGCTTGTCGGGCAGGATGGACGTTTTCGGGGCGCTGCCATTGGTCGTACGCTCCTCGCCGCCGATGTGTATGGCGGCAATCCGGCTGCGGGGTCGGCCGATGCCATCGCGCGCGCGATCGGCTGGCTCGCCGGGCGGGGGGCGCGCGTAGTGAATATCAGTCTGGTCGGGCCGCCCAACCGCCTGATCGAGTGGGCCGTCCAGTCAGCCAATCGCCGCGGCATGCGCATCGTCGCAGCGGTCGGCAATGATGGGCCGGCCGCCCCGCCATCCTATCCGGCCTCCTATCCCGACGTGATCGCGGTGACCGGTGTCGATGCACGCGGTCGCGCGCTGACGGAGGCGGGGCGTGCGGTGCATCTCGATTTCGCGGCACCCGGCGCGGACATGGCGGTAGCTCTTCCCGGCAAGGGCTATGCGGCGGTGCGCGGCACATCCTTTGCAGCACCGCTGGTCGCCGCGCGTTTTGCGGCCGCGGGCGGTGATGCTGCGGTGGTCGAACGCGAAGCCAGCCCTGGCCACGGTAAAGTGGGGCGCGGCATCGTCTGCCGGCCGTGCAGGATTGTCCCCGCAGATGTCGGCGCGAAAAAATGACGCTGTTCGGGATGAACCCGCTATCCGCCATCGTTCTCCTGATGACGGCCCAGAAAATCGGCCCGCCAATCAAGGAGAAAAACCATGAAACGCACCATCCTTTCGGCCAGCTTCGCCATCGCCATAACAACTCTCCCGGCACAGGCACAACTGCTCGGCGGTGGCGGCGGTCCGGTCGGCAGTGTGAGTGGGGCTGCCTCCGGCGCACTCAATGGCGCGGGTTCGCTCGGCGGCTCGGTGGGGTCGCTCGGCTCAGCAACGCAGAAGCTGACCGGTTCGGTAAGCGGCTCTGGTAATGCGCACGCCAGCAATTCGATTGACGCGCGCTCCGGTTCCGCCGGCGCGGATGCCGGCCTGGCAGGCACGCTTGCCGGGACGGTGAGCAGCGCGACCTCCGCTTCGGGCCCAGCTGGCCCCCTCCTGAACAGCAGCGGTTCGGCCAGCGCCAGCCAGTCGATCGATCGCAGCGCGAACGTCGCGCTCCGGGGGGTCGGGACCGATGCTGCCGGTAGCATCGCTGGCCAGGCAACCGCTGCCGCGACCGGCACGACGCAGGGCGCTCTTGGTAATGCCAGATCGGTTACGGCCGGGGCCAGCGGCACGGGTTCGGTCACCGGCTCCGGGGCGGCGACAGCCAATAAATCTGACGACGCTACCCAGCCGCAGCATTGAGCATCGGATGTTCAAAACCGCCCGTCGCAACGTCGACGGGCGGGATCGTCTTGCCCGTTATGAAACAACGGCCACAAACCGACCCGTCTTATGTCCGCTCCCGAAGAAGGAGCTGGGTGCGCAGAATGATCGCTTTGTCGGCGGGAGCCGACGCGCGGGCGCCGATTGGCTGATGGCCAAAGCGATTGACGCGCCGCACAGGCATCGCCAGGCAAGCGTCAGTGACGACCACCCTTTCTCTCGACGAAGCACGCCGGATCGCGCTCGCTGCGCAGGGGTTCGGTGCTCGTCTGCCCGAAAAGCCGACCCGCGCACATCTTTGCAGATCGCTTGATCGCCTGGGACTGTTCCAGATCGACAGCGTCAACGTTCTGGCTCGTGCGCACTATCTTCCCGCCTTCTCGCGGCTCGGCGGCTATGATCGAACGCTGCTTGAACTGGATGCCTGGGGCGCCAAACAGCAGCGCCGCATGTTTGAATATTGGGCGCACGAAGCCTCGCTTCTGCCGCTCGATCTTCATCCGCTGCTGCGCTGGCGGATGGCGCGCGCCGAGCGGGGCGAGATCGGTTATCCGGCCCTGAAGCGCTTCGCGACTGAACGCCGGCCTGAAGCACAGGCCGTGCTAGACCGGATCATCGCGGAAGGACCGATGACAGCGGCTGATTTCGAGAACGGATCGAGCAAAAGCGGTTGGTGGGAATGGAGCCACACCAAGCACGCTCTCGAATGGCTGTTCTGGTCGGGCCAGATCACCACGGCCACGCGCCGCAGCAGTTTTGCGCGTGTGTATGATCTACCCGAACGCGTGTTGCCCAAAGCCGTTCTCGACCTCGCAACACCGGACGCCGCAAGCGCACAGCGCACATTGATCGAACGCAGTGCTCGTGCGCTCGGCGTCGCGACGGTCGCGGACTTGCGCGATTATTTTCGCCTGAAACCCGAAGAGGCGGATCATGCGATCACTGCGTTGGCCGAGGCGGCTATTCTCATCCCCGTGCGGGTCGAAGGCTGGAGCCAGAAGGCCTGGATGCATCGCGACGCCCGCCTGCCGCGTCGCGTGAATGGTGCGGCGTTGCTCGCACCATTCGACCCTCTGATCTGGGAGCGCAGTCGCACCGAGCGCCTGTTCGGGTTCCGCTACCGCCTCGAAATCTACGCCCCACAAGACAAGCGTACCCATGGCTATTACGTCCTGCCTTTCTTGATGAATGAAGCGCTGGTCGCCCGCGTCGATCTCAAGGCAGACCGCCAGACCGGCGTGCTGCTTGCGCATCGCATCACCCTCGAACCGGACGCGCCTGCGGACGCGCTGGAACGCCTCATGATTGAACTCGATCGGATGGCGAGGTGGCTTGGCCTCGATGCCGTCCAGGTCGGCATGGCAGACCAGTCATCCTGAGAGAAATCGGATGCGCAACGCGCAAATGAACGACCGGCAGGTTTCAGACAGCCGGAAATAGACATTGGACCGCAGCTTTGTCGATGCCAATGTAGTCGAGTGTACCGCTCGGAACCCCTAGATTTTGGACGACCTGCCTTAATCTGGGAACAATTTCATCAAGCTAGGTCAGAAGGTTGCTGCGCTGAGATATTCCACTCGAGATAGCGTGGTTCTCAATAAAATCGTCAAAAGCGCTGGCATCAAGCGGGCGCGAAAAGAGATAACCTTGGCCGACCGAACAGCCTAGCGACCTCATGAAGGAGAACTCCGCCTCGGTCTCGATCCCTTCGGCGACAACGCGGATGTTCAGCGCCTTGCTCAGCTTGATGATAGTCTCGACGATCACCTGCTTGGCTGAGCTGTGCTCGACATCGCGTACGAAACTGCGATCGATCTTGATCTCCGTGAGCGGGAAACGCTCCAAGTACCGCAAATTGGAATATCCGGTGCCGAAGTCGTCGATAGAGATTTCAACGCCCAACCCGCGCAGCTTGCTGAACACGCGCAAGGCTTCAGCGGGTTCGGGCATCATGAGACTGTCCGTCGTCGAAACATTTGGCACAGATCGCGGCGTAAAATAGCGGAGTGCGGGCCTCGTCTGGGGTTTGATGTTAGGCGGCGAGCTTGCGGTGCTGCAAGCGTCGATATTCGATCGTCTGTCGCTTGATCCTTTCGCGTTGTTTGAGGATGGCCGCAGCCCTGCCGAAGTAGGCGTCGACGGGTGTCACGTTGGCCAGGCTCTCATGGTAACGTCGGTGGTTGTAGTGTTCGACGAAGGCCTCGATCTGGGCCTCGAGGTCGCCGGGCAGGAAGTAGTTTTCCAGCAGGATGCGGTTCTTCAAGGTCTGGTGCCAGCGCTCGATCTTGCCCTGGGTCTGCGGATGGCATGGGGCACCACGCACATGGCTCATCTTGTTGGCCTGGATGTACTCGGCCAGTTCACCGGCGATATAGCTGGGGCCGTTGTCGCTGAGCAGCCGCGGCTTGTGCAGCACCGTGGCATGATCGCAGCCGGAAGCCGCTAGGGCGAGGTCGAGCGTGTCGATGACGTCCTCGGCGCGCATGTTGGTGCACAGCTTCCAGGCAATGATGTAGCGCGAGAAGTCGTCGAGCACGGTCGAGAGGTACATCCAGCCCCACCCGATGATCTTGAAGTAGGTGAAGTCTGTCTGCCACATCTCGTTTGGCCGGGTGGTCTTCGTGTGGAACTGGTCGGCGGCCTTGATCACGGTGTAGGCCGGACTGGTGATCAGGTCGTGCGCTTTCAAGAGGCGGTAAACCGTGGCTTCCGACACAAAGTAACGCTTCTCGTCGGTGAAGCGCACCGCCAGTTCGCGAGGGGAAAGCTCGGTTGCATCAAGCGCCATCTCGACGATCTGCGCGCGGATATCCTCGGTGATGCGGTTCCACACCCGGCTCGGCGCCGAGGGGCGATCCTCCAGCGCCTCCGGCCCGCCCTCGAGATAGCGGTCGTACCAGCGGTAGAACGTCCGGCGGGGAATGCCGAGTTTGTCCAGCGTGCGCTTGGCCGGCAGGTGCGACTGCTCGACGATCCGGATGATCTCCAGCTTCTCGGATGCGGGATAGCTCATTCGTCGTCGCCCCCATCCGCAATCATGCTTTTTTTCAGAAGACGGTTCTCGAGCGTCAGGTCGGCCACGCATTCCTTCAGGGCACGGGCTTCGCGGCGCAGGTCCTGAACCTCGCCCGTCGTTGCACTGCGGGCGGTGTCACCGGCAAGACGGCGCTTGCCGGCTTCCATGAACTCCTTCGACCAGGTGTAGTAGAGGCTCTGGGCAATGCCTTCGAGCCGGCACAGCTCGGCGATGCTGTCCTCGCCGCGCAGTCCGTCAAGCACGATGCGGATCTTGTCTTCGGCTGAGAAATGCCGCCGCGTCTGTCGGCGAATGTCTTTCACCACGGCTTCGGCAGAGGCCTTCGTCGGCGATTTTCGCAAGGAGGGTTTGGGCTTCATCTGCGTTCCTTCGTCACTACGACGAAGCCCAAACCCTCCTTAAATCTCAACCCCTAATCTGTGCCATGGGTGCTGACGCCGGACAAATGGCAAGGAAGGTGCCGGCCTCGATCAGGCCGGTGCCGCCCATGATCTCGTTGGCGCCAAGATGCTGGGGCAGGATCGAATATTTGACCGGGCCGAAGATCGTGGAATGCAGCCCCATCAGAAACAGCGCCAACAGCAGCGCTGGGACCGACTCCATCCAGAAGCCACCGAGCGCCAAGACCATGATGCCGATCTCCGCCGCCTTCACCAGCCGCACCAATTTCGCTTTGTCCCAGGAGTCGGCGATTTGGCCGGCAAGCGCGGAGAAGAGAAAATAAGGAAGGATGAACAGGCCGGTTGCGATTGTCGCCAACATCTCGGCCTTGTCGGGCTGTGCGGCATAAAGGCCGAAGTTGGCCAGAAAGAGCAGCGCGAACTTCAGAAGATTGTCGTTGAAAGCCCCCAGGAACTGAACGACGAACAGTGGCGCGAATCGGCGCTTGCCGAGCAGTGACAGTTCCGGTGCAGACATGCAGTCTTATCCCCATCGTTCGCGGACATCGTAACCGGCAGGCCTTAAGGTGTTGTTATCTGGCGCATCGACAGCAGCCGCTTGCCTCGCGCTTATCCCAGACGCCCACTCATCCTGCCGATGATTGCGGCTTGCCACTTAATTGATCATCGTTCAATAAAATAATTGGACAGTGATCAATTTCTGCCCTACCTTCAGATCATGGCACGCCGATCCGATCACAGCCGGGAGGAGCTTCAGCGGCTCATTGTCCTGGAAGGCCACAAGCACATGGCGGAAGTGGGCTTTGCGCGCTTCTCCGCGCGCGAGGTCGCCAAGCGGATCGGCTATTCGGTGGGCACGATCTACAATGTGTTTGGCAATTATGATCGGCTGATCCTGGCGATCAACACGCGGACGTTCGCCCTGTGGGCCGCGTTCCTGCGGGATCGCTTGGACGATATTGCCGGGGATCGCATTCGCGCACTTGTAGAAGGCTATTTCAATTATGCCGCGTCGAACGCCAACCTCTGGATGGCGATCTACGATCATCGGCTACCGCCCGACGAGCCGATGCCGGTCGCCGATGGTGAACAGCGCGCCGAGCTTACTGAGATCGTCGTCAGCGAAATCGCCAGGGTGCTGCCCGCAACCTGCCGGGACCAGGCTCCCCGTCTCGCCCGCTCGCTGATTGCGACAGTCCACGGCCATTGCGCGTTCGCCCTCAATGGCAGCTTCGCACTCATGGGCGAACAGGAACCCGTGGCGATCGCCCTCGATCGGGTGCGCGAGGCGCTCGGGATAACAAATCCGGGGCCCACATCTCTGCAACAGGACCCAACGAGCAGTTGAGGGGCCGCACGCCCTTCTCCGCTTCCGGATCGGACGGCGGTTGGCCGCAACCGACTGCCATTCCCAAAATCTCAGCGTGAATTGAACGAAGGGAATCGGCAAAGGTCTGCGGCCGAAGCGGTCCAAATTCCAGTCGCTGCTGGGCCGCGCTCACCCTATCGAAAACGAATGGCGCGACCGGCGTTAGGAAAGCTACGCATCGGTCTGATGCCGCCTTGCCTCAATCGCGCTGGCTCGTTTCACTCATCGGCCAAACACCCAGCAGATCGCCCGTTTTTGGATTTTCGACGCGCAACTCGGCGAAGTCGCCGATGATCATGCACTGTGGTCGTTGGTGCTGTTCCGTGGGCTGCAAACATCGCACTGGCCTGCCCGCCTCGGCTGATTGCAGGCGGCCAATGATCCGCAAGGTAAATCCGCGTGCGGGATCGAAATCGCCCGGCTCCATCCGCTTGACGATGTCGAGCCTGCGCGCGCTCTTGCCTGCATCGGCTTCAACAAGGCGCGCGATCGCCAATTCGCTTTGGGTTTGACCCGACGGAGCGGTATTGATCGCGCCGGAAAGCGCGGTGGCGGGACAATCCGTCGCCGTCGACCAGGGCTTGGCGATCCAGAAGCCTTCGAACGCGGCTTTGCCTTCCCCGGTCTCGGCCGATCCCCATGTCGCGCGTTCCCACCGCACGGGATTGATCCACACGCGCAGGGTGGTCTTCGCCTCGTCATACTGCCATCCGAACGGCGCTGTGCGCTCGCCCTCGACCGGCCCCTCGCAGCCGAAAGGCAGCGCGAGGTCGAAGCGCCGGCCCGCCGCTGCCTGTACCGCCTCTGGCAGCGGACGCGAAGCGCTCACAGCGTCCACTGCATCGGCGACAAGGTCGAGTAATCCGGCTCGTTCCAGAGTGGGCGGCGCGATGGCTGCTGGCGGAGGCGGCGGTGCGGGTTGGGGCGTCGGAATGGCCGACACTGCAGGCGCAGGTTCGGGAGCCGTGGTGCGACCGATCAGGAAACCGCCGCCACCCACCAGCAGCAGCGCGGCAAGGCCGCCGGCCATGGCCAATCGACTGGAATGTGGGGTCGGCTCCTGCATAAACCCGTCCTAGCAAAGCATCTGCTGCTCTCCCACCCCGAAGACCGTTGGCGCGTCTTTCGTTGACAGACGGCGGCCATGGACCGAGGCAGGGATGCAATGACGCTCGATCAACTTCTTACCCTCCTGGTTCTGGCGATGGTCATTGCCGCGCTCATCTGGGACAAGGTACGCGCCGACGTGGTGGCGCTGAGCGGCGCCGCCTTTCTGCTGATTACGGGCGTTGTAAGACCTGTCGAGGTGCAGAGCGCTTTCGCCAGCCCGGCGATCATGGCGCTCGCCTCGCTCTTCGTCATTGCTTATGCGCTGGAACTGAGCGGACTGCTGGACCGCGCGATCGCATTGGGTGTCAACCTGTGCAAGCGGATGGGTTCGAAAGGGATCTGGCTGCTCCTGAGCATGATCGGCTGTGCCTCGTGCTTTCTCAACTCGACCCCCATCGTTGTGCTGGGCGCCCCTGTCATCCGCGATATCGCGCAGTCGCTGGGCCAGTCGCCAAAGCGCTATCTGATGCCGCTTTCCTACATCACCGTTCTGACCGGCTGTTGCACGCTGATCGGCACCTCCACCAACCTGCTTGTCGACGATATGGCGCGTGTCGCCGGACAACCCCGTTTCGGCTTCTTCGAGATCACGCCCGTGGGGCTGCCCGTGGCGATCGCCGGCGGCCTCTACCTCCTGCTGGTAAGCGGGCGCATGCTCGCCCGGCCTGAAGAGGAAACGCAGATACTGCCCAAGGTGATCGACCCGCACGCGATTCACAGCGCGCAGGTTGGAGACGCCTCTCTGTTCGCAGAGCCGCGCGCGCTGCATCCGCGCAAAGCCGCACTGGCGGCCGGAATATTCGTGGGCGTCATCGCGCTTGCGGCGCTAAACATTGCCCCGATCGCCGCGACCGCGCTGGCCGGGGCCGTTTTGCTCATTCTTCTGCGCGTGATCAGCCCGGACGAGGCTTACGCTGGCCTCAAGCCGGAAATCCTCATCCTGATCGCCGGAATGGTCGTCCTTGGCATCGCCATGGACCAGAGCGGGCTGGCGTCGCAGGCTTCGGGCCTGCTCATCACCAGTGTCGAGGGGCTTAGCCCGCTTGTCGCGCTGATCGTGCTCTACGGCGTCACTATGGTCCTGACCGAACTACTCTCCAATGCCACGGTTGCCGTGCTGGTGACTCCGGTCGCCGTCGCGCTGGCCGACAGTCTGGGCGTCAGCCCGCGTCCCTTCCTGATCGCCGTCATGATGGCCGCCAGCGCAGCGTTCGCGACCCCTTTTGGCTATCAGACCAATGTCATCGTCTACCAGATGGCAGGCTACCGCTATATGGACTTTGTCCGTGTCGGGTTGCCGCTCAACCTCATCACTTTCGCGGTGGCCATCATCGCGATCCAGGCAGCCTTTCCTTTCTAGATTTGCCTTTCCACCCCGCGCTGGATGGCCGAAATGTCGGCGCTTGCGGAAGTCGGGCGGGCGTCCCTGAAAAATTCGGTCCCATCATGTACGTCAGCCGAAAAAGCTGGAAGAACCGCAGATCCCGCCGGCGACGATCCGGGTTCATTCCTTCATATTGGCAACGCCTCACCCAGATAGCTGTGTAGTCCATCAGGCGACCGGTGGCGCGCCGGCGTATAGAAAGGCGAAAGGAGTGGCAGGAAGCGCGGCAGGAGGAACCAGGCCAGGCGCCGCCGCGCGCGCTTGGCTGCCCGTCGCGATTGGCGCACCGCGTCGGGCGACATGCCCGCCCGATCGACCTTGAGCATATGCGCCGCGATCATCCCGCTATATTTCTTGAGATGCCGCAATGTGGTGAAGGTGCTGTACAGCCGGTGCAGCCAGTTTCCCCCAAGGCGATAATAGGTGTCGTGGGCGACCATGCGGTGTTCATATTCTTCCGCCAGGTGCCATTTCCACAGATGGATGACCTGTTGGTCACCCCCTTCATACAGATCGTCGAGGCCTTCGAAGATCAGCTCCGCATATAGCGGCCCAAGGCATTCGAAACCCTGACAGTAACCGAGGTTGAACCGCATCGATTTTGTGTCGAGAAAACGCTCATAATCGGCCCCGATGGCCGCCTCGAACGATTTCAGGCGATCATAGCCGGCCTCGTACAGCGCACGATTGTAGCGGGCATGGAGCTGGCAATGGGCGGTTTCCTGCTGGACGAACGTCTTGAGATCGGGCTGGAGCGGATCGTCGGACGGCAGCATTGTCCGCGCGCGCAGCATGACCTTGTTCAGATAGGGTTCGAGCTGCATGATCACGACCGAAGATGCGTTCAGAATGTGGCAGAACTCGCGATCCTTCATCCACAGCGGCAGGGATTTCGCAAAATCCAGTGCGGGCCGACGCACTTTCATCACTGATCCTCCTGCTGGGTGCGGCGCAAGGGTCGGAAGAAATCTCGAATTTCGGCGATAACCAGATCGGGCACTTCGGCGGGCGCGAAATGGCCGCCCTCGGCTGAACGGGTCCAGCGCTGCAAATTGAAATTGGCTTCCATCAGGCTGCGTGGCCAATGGCACACATCCGCCTCGAGCTTGAGGCAGCCCGTCGGCACATCAACCATGCGGGTGCCATCATGCGACGGCTGCCAGCCTGCTTTGCGATTTTCGTAATAATATCGCGCCGACGTGCCGATCGTGCCGGTCAGCCAGTAAATCATGATCGACGTGAGCAACTCGTCCTTGGTGAAACGTCGCGCGATATCGCCGTCGCAATCGCTCCAGCCGCGGCGCTTTTCGACCAGCCATGCCGCAAGACCGACGGGCGAGTCGTGCAGGCCATAAGCAAGGCTTTGCGGCTTGGTGCTCTGTTCCGCCGAATAGCCGCTTTCCGTCGCAAAGAAGGCCTGGGTTTTGGCGTGCCAGCCAGCTTCGTCCACCGCATAGGACGAGGCGTCGGGCAATGGTTTTCCGAAGCAATCGAGCGGCGCCCCGCCGATCATGTGGATGCCCAGCACGTCGCCCGGATATTTGTGCCCCAATTGGGCGGTCACGAACGCCCCCCAATCGCCGCCATGGGCCGCAAAGCGGGGATAGCCCAATATCTCGACCATCAGCTTGCGCCACCGATCAGCCGTCACGCGGGCGTCGACGCCGGATTGACGGAGGGGACTTGAATAGCCGAACCCCGGCAAGGACGGCACAATCACGTCAAAGGCGTCCGCCGGATCGCCGCCATGTGCCGCTGGATCCGTCAGCGGACCGATCACCTTCGCGAAATCCCAAAACGTCCAGGGCCAGCCATGCGTCAGGATCAGCGGCATCGCATGATCGCCCACACCTTTCTGATGGATGAAATGGATCGGCATCCCATCCAGCAGGATGCGGAAATGGGGATAGGCGTTGATGGTCCTTTCCTGCGCCCGCCAATCGAAGTGATTAAGCCAGTAATCGGCCAGTTCGCGAAGATAGGATGCGTTCGTTCCAGAAGACCAATCGTCATTGGCGATATCGTCGGCCCAGCGGGTCGCCTGCAGACGTCGCCCAAGCTCGTCGAGCATCGCTTGCTCGGCATGGATCGCAAAAGGTTCAGGCTTCATTCTCGTCCCCGCCGCGACCACCTTGCCGCCCTGATCGATGCTTGCTGCTTTCGAGGCTGAAGAATGGCCGTCGCGCGATTGCGCGGCTAGCGCTTGAATTTTGCCAGAAGGGGGACATAATTTGTCAGGTGATGGCGGCCACACAATCGAACACCATGGATGTGCGCCCCGCTGGGGATGTCATTCCAAGTCGTATGCTGGCGCCGCTGCTGCGCGATCTGGCGGTGCGCGATGATGCTCGGTTCGGCCTGTTGGCGGCAGCCGAACGCGACCTGCCACTGGCGGAAATCGTATCGGGCGAGGCGGTTCTGGCGCTTCCGCGGCACCACTTCGCCCGCATTTATGGGGCTGCGGCGATCTTGCTTGCAGAAGCGATCGGACGGGAAGTCCCGGTCGCGTTCACCGCCCGCAGGGACGTCATCGCCATACTCGTCACGGCGCTCGCGCCTTCCACAACCTTGCGCGAAGCGGTGGAGCGGATCGTCCAGTTCAATGCTGCGATCGCCCAGAACGGTATTGGCATCACCCTTACCCATGAGGGCGATCGCGATCGGCTGGCCGTCGATCTGTCGTCGACATTGCAGGACCCGCCCCTCAGTCTCACAGCTGCGGGCCTGATCTTCCTTGTGAACGTATTGACCTGGCTTGGCGGGACGAAATCGAAAATCGTCGAAATCGGCCTCACCCATGGGGAGGAGACGATCAACGATCCGTGCCTGTTGGCCCTGAACATCCCCATTTTATGCAGCCGCAGACGAACTTATCTTCAGTTCGCAATCGGCGCGCTCGATGAAGGCATCTCCGCTCCGCCGCTTCTTGCGATGGAAGCCGTGGAGCTTATCGCCCACGACCCACTGTTTTCCGTGCGCAAGCGCGCGCCGATATCAGGCCGTGTCAGCGCCTTGTTCCTTGAATGCGAGTTGGCGCAAGCCCCCGTCCCCGATCGGATCGCCACCGCCCAACATCTGCAGCTCAGCCCCTCGACACTCCATCGCCGTCTGAAGGAAGAAGGAACATCCTTTCTCTCTCTGCGATCCGCGTGGCAGCAGAAAATGGCGCAGCATCTCCTTGGCGAGGCCGCGCTGAATATTCCGGCAATTGCGCGGCGCACGGGCTTTCACGACGCACGCACCTTCCGTCGCGCCTTCATGGGTTGGACCGGTCAACGCCCCTCCGAATTCCGCAGGGGAAAATAACAGTTCCCCACGCGGGTATGGCAGCAAAACCTGATGCACGGTGCCGATGCCCCGCCTGATAGGCGATGTCCGCTTCCGGGAATGCGTTTTGACCGTTGAACGACGGCAATGTCGGCGGATGCTGTCGGCGTCAGCCTGCTCCCTGGAGGCGCAGCTATCTCGCTGCCTAGATCCTGAACATGCCCGTCCGTAAAAGGCCAACAGCGGCCATCCTGATGCACCGCAGGCCGCCCGTCGCCACCACGCTCGAGGTGTTTAGCGATCGGATGGAGCCTTCGAAAACCGGGTCATCGTCCGGCCGGAGAACTATCCCCGCCCGTCTGGCGCTGAACCTTGTTCCTTGCATCGGCAATAGCGCTTCACCGTTGACGCCGATATCCCGAAATGCCGAGAAGTGATAGCGACACTCGCGTTATTCGCCGCTCGCCATTCACGCACTTCTGCCGGATCGCATGCTCGGGGCCGACCGAGGCTCTCCTTGCCACGATGCGTTTTCCCAAATTGCTGCAGGGATCGAATGGCCACCCTCCTGCCAGCCTCGGTCCTTTCCTTGATCCGGTCTCGTTCCATTGCAGCCATTTGCGCAAGTACGGCAATGATGAGTTCGCCCACACCGCGGCCGATGGGCCCAAGTCCTCGAACGTGCAGAATAACCCCTTTGCTGAGAAGGGCTCTTACGTTCGTCTGGACGTCGATCGCGTCGCGACCGAGGCGGTCGACCGCGTACACATATAGTGTATCGCCTTCCCGCACATATTCCGGCATCGCGGAAAAGCCAGGACGATGCTGCGCCATGGTCGATCCGCTAATTGCGTGATCCAAAAATTCTCGATCGAACGGTCCATCCATCATCGCGCGCTGCGCATCCATCGATTGGTCATGGGTCGACACGCGGTAAAAAGCTACTCGGCTCAATCTCTTTTTCCTTCAGGGTCAAAACCTACCCTGACCTTTTCAATCCTAGCTCTTTCCCCTTCTCGGTATCTTTCGGCCCCGAAAGTCACCGCAAAACAGCCCAAGGCCAGAACTTAGAAGTTCTGGACCTACCTCACAGCGGCATGGGTAATTTGCGGAAATCGGCGCGCGATTGGAAAATCGACGTAGCATCGCTGCCGCGAGCATTCCGTCGTCCGCGATTTGCCGCCCTAACAGACGAAAACCAGGAGGGAATTAGAAAGGGGGATGAGAGGTCGAGCCCCTTCAGCGGGGCTCGACCTCTCATCCCCCTTTCTAATTCCCATTAATCTGTGGGGGCGGAAATATTAAGAAATCGTTAACAACTTGATAATGAATCGTAAATATTTTTTACAGGAGAAATTTTTTCCGGTATCAGACGATTAACCTCCGCCTCCGTGCGCGCGTCCCGATCCAGGAGACGTAATCCGGATCAAGGAGGCGTAAATGAATGACGAAAGTTGGACCGTGCGTGCTCGCGCGGGTGGCTACTCCGCTTTGGCTGCGGCGAACGAGAGCCACGCCATGGACTGGGCCGTCGATGGTCTTCTTCCCGCGACTGGCGCAACGGTTGTTTTTGGGACCGGTAGCACCGGCAAAACGCAGTTCCTGCTCTGGCTAGCAGCCCATGTCGCTGCTCGAGACGAAAATCGCCCCAAAAGATGGCTCGGTGCCAAGATAAGGGCCAAGGGCCAGATCCTCGTGTTGTCAGCGGAAGATTTGCGCGAACACCTTTTCCAACGCATTGGTGCGATCGCCCGCGGAATGAGCGTAGCGTACGATGACGCAGATATTGACGTCGAAGACCTGTGCAATCGCATCCATGTGATGCCGTTCCTGTCGATGTCGTCGAAGGAATTCCCAGAATCGAATCCGGCACTCTTCGGACGCGGAGCCGACGGCGGGTGGCAGCCCACCTCAATGATGACGCATATTGAAAGATTCATCGACGATTGGAACGCGGAGGCCGACGCTGCCGGCCGCCCTGACGACCGGTTTGTCGGCGTTATCCTAGATTCCGCAGTATCAATGGCGGGGTTCGAAATGGCGCATTCGGAAGCCACGTCGAACTTCCTGTTTCATGTTAACCGAATGCCGCGGCGTCAGCGGGTTTTTTGGGCGATCATCGGCCATACCCCGAAGGACGCCAGAAAGAAGCACGAGGACGCGGCGATCGAGCGACTGCGTGGATCGGCGATGTGGTCCACAACGCCACGCGCCGTCCTCGAACTCCGGACAGCCGGTCCAACGGACAATATCGATCAAGCCCTTACGCGCTATCCGAACATCCTGCCGCGCGACATTTTGTACCTCACAACTGCCAAAGCCAACTCGATGGGAGCGGACCTGCGCGCCCGCGCGCTGCGGCGCGTCATGGACGGCGGCTTTGTGGATATTTCAGAAGAATTTCCAAACATTTTTGAAAGATCTCAAAAATCGGGCGACGTCGAAAAGAATGTGAAGAAAATTCCCCTAGACCCAAAAACAACCTGGCCAGCAGTCATTGATCTCATTGAAAAATCAACACAATTATCGGAATCAGACGGAAAATTCACAAGACATTCTGTAGTGGAATAATTTATACGCCAAAAGCCAATCAATCCTGCACTCTAACATGTCATAGGAGATGATGATGTATAACTTTCAAAGACAAGATTTACACTTTCATGGCACCTACGAAATCTTATAGGAATGGAAGAAATAGAAGATCTCAAGCCGAATTTTTCTTTAATCGACCTCGAACCGGCTCGAGCTCACTATCGACAGAAACGGGCCGCAGAGGCGGCCTGAGCGTTCTCGTACACGATCCGAGGCAATGTGGGTTCCGCCGATACCGGCGGCTTCTCAGCTCAGTAGAACAAGCTTCCCTAGGGTGATGTGTAATCACCTTAGGGGAATGAAAATTGAAGATAACAAGTAAGTTAGAGCACTTCGGGGATCGTAGGTGGATCAGGGCAACTTCCTATCAGATTAACGCAGCGGCGCTTCGCGATGCCGGCACTGAACATCACCCGCGGCACCGGAAACTGGCACCGGCCCCCGCGCCTCAATCCAGCAGTGGCAGATCCGCTGTCCGCTCGCGGAGCGCCCGATGACGATCGAGGGTCCGGCATTTTCTGCCAGCCGGCAGGCACCCAGCCCCTTCGGGACTGCGATCATCAACCTGGATCGCAAGATATCGAACGCGATCCAGCATCGACGCGGCATTAGACTTACGCCCGAAGACCTCGATCTCCTGACGCTCTCAGGCGCAATCGCACTGCTTGGCGACGCCCGAAATCAGGTACAAAAAGAAAATGCTGAATGGCGATCCAAGGCGGTCTCTACGCCAGAGGCGAATATTACCTCGATTACGTCAAGGGCAAAGGCGGCAAGCCTGCCAGTTCGAAATTGCACATCTGTTGGTATGACCGCAACGCAGGTCGGATCAAACGCAAGAGCACTGGCACGCCAGATGTTCAGTTAGCCACTCAGGCGCTGGACGTATTTTTTTCTGGCGCAGTCCAAACCTGGGCGGGCAGTGGAAGATACCCCCTACATAGTCAGCCAAGCGATGACAGATTATTGGCTGTCCGTGGGTTCAAATCGCGCGAGCGCCGATGCAATCCGATCGAGGCTGAAATTATTTTCCCGGTTCCTCGATCATGAAGTGGAGCAAGGGCGAATGTCGGACCCCATTCTGCCTTCCGATCTCGACGATAGGGTCATAGCCCGATTCCGGGCTTGGGGCGTAGCAGACCCGATCCTGACGAAAAAGCGAGCATCCGAGGGTGGTTGGACACATTCCGAGCGCCCACGGACGGCATCAACGGTCGAGGAGAGCGTAATCCAGCTCAAAGCGGCCCTAAATCATGCAGTGCCCAGATTTTTGCCGTCCGCCCCCGTCCTCAAACACCTCACGCGAGATCAGGTCACGGCGCCACGGGATTTCAGGCTATCCGAGGAAATGCTCGCCAGGATGTTGGACTATACCGCAGCCGGCGGCGGGAAGTACGCAGGACATCCCGCACGTCTCTTGCCGCTCAGGCGATACCTTATAGCAGCAATTTCCACGCTCGATCGCCCTGATGCGATCATGGACATGTCGGTGCTGCCCGCTCGCAAACAATGGCGTGCAAATCAGATGATATTCGATCTCAATCCTTCTGGTCGCATCCAGACCCGCAAACGTCGAGCCGCGCTACCCATCCCTGCAATGTTGGACCGCTGGCTCCGGGAAACCGACAACAAATTTGTGTGCCGGGAGGTGATACGTCGCAGCAGCGATGGCGATGAATGGATTGAACAGGTTCCGGTCGCATCGGTCAAAAAGGCTTGGCAAGGCATGGCCCGTGACATGGACATCCCTAGCGGTTGGGGCCCAAAGCTGATTCGATATTCGGTAGCCACAATCATCGCAGAGAAGCGCGTCGACATGGCCGAGCTCGAGATCGCGTTGGGACACAGCCCCGTTAAGCGGACCACCGCCAGGTACACTACCTTTCGACCGGCTTATCTCGCGTCCGTCCGGTCCTGTATCGCAGCCCTTTGGGATGAGTTGGAACGCCTATGCGAACACCCCTTACACGCAAACCTCACGCAAGTGGGCGAGGATGGTCGCCGTAGACGGCTATAGAAAAACCCCGTCAACCCATTGGATTGACGGGGTTTTTAAGTGGTGGGCGTGGCAAGGATTGAACTTGCGACCCCTGCGATGTCAACACAGTGCTCTACCACTGAGCTACACGCCCGCCGTGGCGCCCAACTAGCGAAGGGTTGGTAGCTGTGCAACCCACCCCAGCGAATTTTCTCGCATTCGCGTCAAATTCCCGTCGCGCTGCCGACTTCGAACATGCGATCCACTTCCATCACCAGATCACGCAGGTGGAAGGGCTTTGATAAAACCTTGGCATTGGGCAGCGCCGCCCCGCCCTTTAGCGCGACCGCGGCAAAGCCGGTGATGAACATCACCCGCATGGCCGGTGCGATCACGGCGGCGCGCTGCGCGAGTTCGATACCATCCATTTCCGGCATGACGATATCGGTGAGCAGGAGATCGAATGTATGCGCATCCAGCAACGGCAACGCCGCCGTACCGCGATCGACCGCCATAACCGCATAGCCGGACCGTTCGAGCGCGCGCGCAAGATATTCGCGCATCGAATCGTCATCTTCAGCCAGCAATATTCGAATCATCACGGTCCCCATCGCCCAGCCGTTGTGCCGGCGGTGCCCCGGCTGTTTATGCGCCCAGCCGTTAAAATTTTCCAGTACGGCCAATCACAACCGGACACGAAGATTGCGCCGCGCGGGCTGCCTGCACTAGGTTAAAACAGATGGCCGCTGCCCCGCCCTTCCCTACAGATCAGCCGCCCAGCTTCGTGCGCCATGGTCCGGCCCGTCCCACGCTGCCCGTCGTGCTGGCGGTTCCGCATGCTGGCCGCGACTATCCACCAACGCTTTTGGCGATGGCGCGGGCGCCGCTTGAGCGACTGGAATCGCTGGAGGATCGCCATGCCGATCTGCTTGTCGACGACGCCGTGGCCGCCGGCGCGACCGCATTTCTGGCAAGGCGCGCGCGATCCTGGATCGACCTCAACCGGGACGAGCGCGAAATCGATCCGGGCATGATCGATCCCCCGCCCCGCACCCACAGCCTGATCGCCAGCGCGAAGATGCGCGGCGGGCTGGGCCTGATACCGCGCCGGCTGGCCGATGTCGGAGAAATCTGGAATCGACGGCTGAGTGCGGAAGAACTCGCCATACGGGTCAACGAACACCACCGCCCCTGGCATAGCGCCATCGCGACCGCCCTGGACGAGGCCCAGGCCCGTTTCGGCACCGCGCTGCTGATCGATTGCCATTCGATGCCACCGCTACCGCCCCATAGCGCCGCCCGCCCGCCCCACATCGTGCTGGGCGACCGTTATGGCGCGACGGCCCCGGCCTTGCTGATGGATCGCCTGACATCGCTGGTGGAAGCCGCAGGTTTGGTCTGCGCGCGCAATAGCCCTTATGCCGGCGGCCACACGCTGGACCGCCAAGCCAGACGCAAGCACGGCATTTTCGCCATTCAAGTCGAAGTCGACCGATCGCTTTATCTGGCGCCGGGATTGCGCGATCCCGGAGAAGGCCTGCCGCGCATCCGCACCCTGATCGGCAATATGGTGTCAGCGATGGCGGAAGAATTATCCGCGCCGCTTCGTCGCGCGGCGGAATAAACCAGATCAGAACCGCCCAATAAAAAACCACCTCGTGCATTGCGGCACGAGGTGGCCAAGGTTCAGGGAGGAAACGCATCCGTAGATGCGTTCATGCGCAGTCGTGAAAGGGGGACACGCCCGCGCACTAGCCGGAAGATATGCCCCGGCACCCCCGATTTCAATATGGTTATACAAGTTTTTCGCGGTGCGACGGGAACGCTTCAACGTCCCCGCCACGCGCACGGTTCAGGCCTGCAGTTCAGGCTGCTGGACCGGCACCCTGCCCGCCTGCATCTGCCGCGCAAACAGATCCCGGATCAGCGACAGCGAGAAGAGGTGCGCATAGACCAGTGCGAGCAACCCCGACTGGATCAGCTTGCGTGCCTGATCGCCGCGCAGTTCGCGCAGCTTATCTTCGGAGATCATCTGGAAACCGCGATAGATGAAGGGCTGCGCCGCACCTTCCGGCTGGATCGCGACTTCGCCGTCGATCAGCAGCTTGAGATCGCCCAGTTCCTTCATGAAGGCCGCCGTACGCTGGCCCGCCTGTTCGAACTGTTCGCAAAAGCCCAGGATCGCCTTCGTCGCGTCGGACGGCTGGCCATCGGCGAAGAGCGCGTCGCCCTCGCCGCCCTGACCGACGACATCCGCGGTCGGATCGAAGCACAGCGACAGTTCATCGCTGTTCTGCTGGAGCTTGGCGAGCATGAAGGGATAGCGGCGAACATAGGCCGGGACATAGACGTCGCTGGTCAGCTTGCCTTCGTCGTCGACATACATGTTGACGCCTTCGTTGAGGCCCATCAGCGCCAGCGGCACTGGATTCGGGCCCGCCGAGAAGACGATCGGGAAATGGCGCTGGGCAAGGCCAAATTCTTCGACCGTCAACGGCACGGCATGGGCCTTCGCCAGAAACGGCGCGGATTCCTGGCGGCGCATGATGTAATCGCCATGGACGCTGCTCGAAAGCGGCTGAAGTTCATTGTAGAAAAGCGGCAGGCCGCTCGGCGGTGCGCTCGCCATGAAGGGTATCTCCCGAACCTGTTATCAGAGCCCGCAAAGGATTCGCGGCCTCTCCAGCAGTCCGTCTATGGCCCTGTTGGACGCGAGGCAAGATTGGGTGGCCTGCAATCCAACAGATTGAAGTTGAGACAGGCTAACGCGGAATCAGTTTGCCGGGGTTCATGATTCCACGGGGATCGAGCGCCGCCTTGATCGCGCGCTGCGCCGCCAGACGGACGGGACCAGCCAGCCGCGCATATTCGGCCAGCTTGGTCTGCCCGATGCCATGTTCGGCCGAAATCGAGCCGCCAGCCGCCGTCGCGAGATCGTGAACCATGCGGCTGGCCGCAGCGCCCGGACCGGCGAGCCAGGCCACGCCATCAGCCCCGGCGGGCGCACGGACATTGAAATGGACATTGCCGTCGCCAAGATGGCCGAATGCGATCACCCGTACGCCGGGAAAGGCCTGTTCCACGTCGATACGGGCGGAACGGATGAATTCGGGCATCGCCGACACGGGCACCGACACATCATGCTTGGCGGCAACCCCATCGATCCGTTCGGCTTCGGAAATGCCTTCGCGCAGACGCCACAGGGCATCGGCCTGCGCCTCGTTCGCGGCGATCGTCGCGTCCTCCACGATGTTGGCGGCAATCGCCGCCGCCATGACGCGGCCCAGCGCTTCGGCCGGGTCCGGCGCACCGATCGGCGCCGTCGCCTCGATCAGCGCATGCCAGCGGTGCGCCCCCGTAAGCGGCGGGCGCGTTCCGGGGATGTGCTCCAGCACGAGCATCAGCGCATCATCGGGCACAAGTTCGAAACTTTCCACCGCCCCCCCGTCGCCGTTTCCAGCCGACGAAGCAGATCCAGCGCGGCATCGGGCGAGGAAAGCCCCGCCCATGCCACCGTGCGCGCGCCGATCGCCGGCACGAGCCGCAGGCTTGCGGCGGTGATTACCCCAAGCGTTCCTTCGGCGCCGGTGAGCAACTGGCGCAGATCATAGCCACGATTGTCCTTGCGCAGCGCCGTCAAGCCATCGAAACGCGATCCATCCGGCAACACCGCCTCGATCCCCAGCACCAGCGCACGCATCGGCCCGAAGCGCAGCACCTGGGTGCCGCCGGCATTGGTGGAGATCAGTCCGCCGATGGTGGCCGATCCTTTCGCCCCCAGCGACAAGGGAAAACGCAGGCCCGCGTGCGCCGCCGCGGCATGAAGATCGGCCAGCACCACGCCGGCATCCGCCACCGCCACCCCATCATCCGGGGACACCGAACGAATCGTGCGCATTCGCCGAGTCGACAGGATCAGCGCCGACGCATCCGCCGGTGGCGTGGCGCCCGCCACCATCGATGTATTGCCCCCCTGCGGCACCAGCGCCACGCCGGCCGCCGCACACAATCCGACAGCATCGGCCGTTTCGGCCGCATCCGCTGGCGACAGCAGCGCCACCGCCCTGCCCCGTACCCGGCCGCGCCAATCAACCGTCCATGGATCGATATCGACGGGATCAACCGTAAACCCCCGCGGCCCAAGGCGTGCTGCAAGACGGGCAAGAAGGTCCGGATCGGGTAGAGACGCAGCCATGACGCATTGTTATAGCCGCCCGCTCGCCCAACGGAACCGGCATGTGCAATTAAGGTCTTGTTCAAGCGTCTCGGGGAATCGGTGACAGACATTATGTGGGCGATTCCATGATCAGTACGGGTTTTCTGGCCGGACTGCTGCTTTCAGGCGGCGGCGCAACCGTGACTTTTTCGGTGGAGCGGATCGAAATGGCCCAGCTCAACATCCGCCAGAGCGTTATCGTGCGCGTGCCCACACGCAGCCAGCCAACCCCGGCCGCCCCCATCGAATGGAAAGAGAGCAAAGGCCCGAAATGCCTGCCGACGAATGTTGTCGCCGGCGCGACCGTGGTGGAAAGCGACAGTATCGACATCATCCTGCGCGACGGCAACCGGGTGCGCGTCGAGTTCGAGGATGACTGCCCCGCGATCGATTATTATCGCAACTTCTACATCCGTCCGACGGCCGATCGACGCATCTGCGCCGGCCGCGACAGCATCCATGCGCGATCCGGCGGCGAATGCCAGATTCACCGTTTCCGCACGCTGACCCCCATTCAGCGGAAGAAGAAATAGCCACAAAGTGCGCCGAATCGCCCGTTTCGCTTGACAAACGGCGTCCTTCCGCCCAATCGCCCGGCAGGTGCGACGCCGTTTCGCGCGCCGCCAGTTTTCCAGGTCGCTTATGACTTTCGCCGATCTCGGCCTTTCTGACGAACTTCTGCGCGCTATCGCTGATTCCGGCTACAGCGAGCCAACCCCGATTCAGGAACAGGCGATCCCGCCCGTACTGATGATGAAGGATCTTATCGGCATCGCCCAAACGGGCACCGGCAAGACGGCCAGCTTCGTGCTGCCGATGATCGATATCCTTGCCCATGGCCGCAGCCGTGCGCGGATGCCGCGATCGCTGATCCTTGAGCCGACCCGCGAACTCGCGGCCCAGGTGGCCGAGAATTTCGAGAAATACGGCAAATATCACAAGCTATCGATGGCGCTGCTGATTGGCGGCACGAACATGGGCGATCAGATTGCCGCGCTCGAAAAGGGTGTCGACGTGCTGATCGCGACGCCGGGCCGGTTGATGGACCTGTTCCAGCGGGGCAAGATCCTGCTCACCGGGTGCAGCCTGCTCGTCATCGACGAAGCGGACCGGATGCTCGACATGGGCTTCATCCCCGACATCGAGGAAATTTGCACCAAGCTGCCCGCACAGCGGCAGACGCTGCTGTTTTCCGCAACGATGCCCGCGCCGATCAAGAAGCTGGCGGATCGCTTCCTCACGAACCCCAAGCAGATCGAAGTCGCCCGCGTCGGCGCCGCCAATGCATCGATCGAGCAGTTCCTTGTCGAATGCTCGTCACGCGGCAAGCGCGATGTGCTGCGCGATCTGTTGCGCGCGGAAGACATGCACACCGCGATCATCTTCAGCAACCGCAAGACAACGGTGCGCGACCTCTCCACCGCCCTGAAGGGCAATGGTTTCCGCGCCACCCAGATCCATGGTGACATGGAACAGTCGGAACGGGTGCGTGAACTCGACCGCTTCAAATCGGGCGAGATCAACATCCTCGTCGCGTCGGACGTCGCCGCGCGTGGGCTGGATGTGAAGGGCGTCAGCCACGTCTTCAACTTCGACGTGCCGTGGCACCCGGATGATTATGTCCACCGCATCGGCCGCACCGGCCGCGCGGGCGCCACTGGCAAGGCCTATACGCTGGTTACGCCCGAGGACGCCGAAGCCGTCGAGAATATCGAGAAGCTGACGCAACAGAAAATCCCGCGTATCGGCACCGCCGCGTCGGCACCGGCCACCGAAGAAAAAGCTCCCGAAGCACCGCGCGCCAAGCGAGCCGCCAAGGCCCCGGCCAAGCCGGCTGCTGCCAAGTCGACCCCGGCCAAGGACGCGCCGGCACCGAGGGCCAACGCCTCGCCCGTACGCCCTGCCCGCAACGAAGCGCCGGTGCGTGATACCCAGCGGCGTGATCGCGGCCCGGCGGATGACGGCCCCGATCAGGGCTGGAATGGCCCGATCCCCAACTTCCTCGATTTCGGCTTCGGCACGCGCCCCCAAAAGGACTGACGCGGACACCCGTTCGAAGAATGATGAGCCTGCCGGGACGCCATCGCTTCCCGGCAGGCCCTTCCCCCCGCTGACCTGGCTGATCGAAGACGCCCGACCTGGCGCGGCGCATAATGCGCCGGACCGTTGAGACGCGCGATCAAATAGGCGTCGCGGTTAAAGGGATCCCATCCGGTGCACCGCCCATGCCGCCTTATTCTGCCCGATATGGCAGGCAAGGCGCTGAAGTTGCGTCCGACATGACCCGGCATGCGACAGCCATGGATACACATGGCCGGCGGACATATTCGTCGCGCAAGGGTGCATTTTCGTCCCACCGGGATGGCGCCCGGGAACGCCGCCGGCGATTACGGCCGCATGTACCCGCTATTGCGTGACGAACCGGCGATTCTGAGGCACATCGTTCCGAGCACTCACCGGGGGATCGCCACTTTCATGCCCGCTGCGAAGTCCGACGCGCGCTGGATGGATGCCGTGCCGCTTACCGTGGCGTTGTGGCTGTTCATGCTGCTGATCTTCCTGCCCGCCATCCTGTCGCGCCATGAAGACGATTGGGCGGGCGTCGCGCTCGACAGTTCAACGGTTCTGCTGTCGATCGGGCTGGGCTTTGCCCTGTTCGCGCTTTTCCGGGGAACGACCGAGTGGCCGGCCATGCCGCGCGCCATATTGCTGGTGGCGGCGACATTGGGTGTGGCACTGGCCCACACCACGTTCGATCTGATCGTAACCGCCTGGATCGCCGAACATCTGAGCGCCGACTGGCGCGACGTGCCGATCGACCTGTCCCGCGCATCCGCATCGCTGCTGAACTATGTCTGCGTGTTCAGCGTCAATGTCGCCTTGTTCCAATTGTCCTTTTCGCGACGCCGGTCGCTGACCC
The DNA here is from genome assembly GCF_002151445.1 of Sphingomonas sp. KC8. Lineage (GTDB taxonomy): Bacteria > Pseudomonadota > Alphaproteobacteria > Sphingomonadales > Sphingomonadaceae > Sphingomonas_E. Next base: position 3,911,237 of record NZ_CP016306.1, on the reverse strand, counting down.
GCGAACGCCAGCTTGCCGCGGCACAGGCAGCAGCCCAGCAGGCCGAACTGGAAGCGCTGCGGTTGCAACTGAACCCGCATTTCCTGTTCAACACGCTGAACGCGATATCCGCGCTGATCGTCACCCGCCGCAACGAAGATGCGGAGGAGATGACCGACAAGCTATCCAGTTTCCTGCGCGCTTCCGTAGCCTGCAATCCGACCGAACTTGTCCCGCTTGAGGAAGAACTGGATCTGACGGCAGACTATCTGGCGATCGAGGCCGTGCGTTTTGGCGAGCGGCTGCGCGTTGAGATTGGCTGTGCGCCCGAGGCCCGCGGCATCCATGTGCCCGGACTGCTGATCCAGCCGCTGGTGGAGAATGCGGTCAAATATGGCGTGGCCCGATCCGCCCAGCCGGTCACGATCCGGATCGATGCCAATGTCGACGACGGCTATCTGTGCCTGAACATCACCAACGATGGCGGCACCGGCCTCCCATCGATAAAGACCACGGGTACGGGCGTCGGCCTCCATAATGTCCGCCGCCGGCTGGAGGCGCTATATGGTAGCCGGGCGAGCCTGGATGCACGGGCCATCGGCACCGGATTTCAGGCACGCATCATCCTGCCGATCGAAGCAAAGCGGCCGGGAACTGCACGGGAATAAGCCACGACGCTTGTCATTGCGCCCTCCGCTATGGGACAATTTGGCGGGCGGAAAAATCGGGGGATGGGATAACGCATGCGCGTGCTGCTGGTCGATGATGAAGCGCTTGCGCTTGACCGCCTGAAGGCGCTGTTCGCGAATGTCGACGGGGCCGAAGTCGTCGGCCAGGCGATGACAGGCGAAGATGCCCTGATCGCGATCGCCGATCTGCGCCCCGATCTGGTGATCCTCGACATCCAGATGCCAGGACGCAATGGCCTGCGCACCGCCGCCGACATCACGATCGATCCGCGCCCCGAGATCATTTTCGTCACGGCGCATGAACATTATGCCCCCGACGCATTCGACGTCGATGCCGCCGATTATGTGTTGAAGCCGATCCGTTTCGATCGGCTGCGCCAGGCGGTTGAGCGCGCAAGACGGCGGCGTTCACAGCGCGAGCAGGCCGCCCGCGCGGGCGAACTGGAAGAACAGGTACAATATTTGCGCAGCCATGCCGCCGAGGCGCGCGACGAAGCAGCGTTCTGGGTGCCGGAACGGCATGGCCAGCGCCGCGTGCCGCTGGACACGATCAACTGGATCGAAGCCGCCCGCGATTATGTGCTGCTGCACACCGAAATGCGCAGCTACATGTTACGCACGACCATGAGCGCGCTGGAAGAAAAGCTTGCCGGCAGCGGCCTGATCCGTGTCCACCGTTCCGCCTTCGTGCGGCCCGAACGCGTGACCGAAGTGCGCCGGGCCAACCGTTCGATCGCGCTGATCCTGGCCGATGGCGCCGAAGTTCAGGTCGGCCCCAGCTATTCGAGCGCGGTGGACAGCGCCCTTGGGTTCGGATCCTGACAGCGCCTATCGTTACAGGACGCGCGCGAATGACGTGGCAGCGGTGACGAACAGGCCGGTGGTGAACAAGGCGGCAAACCAGGTCGCGACGGTGCGGGTCAGGCTCATCATCAATCCTTTCGGCAAGATCGGCTCCGACGGGGGAGCGTGCATGAGCCTTCCATGCGGATCAGCCCTCGCGCGATCGCGTGTCCCGCGACTGCCCTGGCGCACCGCGCGACCGGCATGCCGGCGTGCGACCAGCGCCGCGCACGTCGCGACGAAGATGCGGGCACGGTGCCCCTTTCCCTCACGCCTGTGCGGCGCATCACAGCGCAGCCGATTCCCTGCCTCTATCAAGATCAGGCCCGACGCCCCCAATGTGGTCGGGCCATTCCGGTAGATGCGAAGCACGGAGCATGATGCCACCGCCTTCCCGCTGACCCGAAGGAGGAAGCCGCTCCGCACAAGCGGGGCGGCTTCCTTGCGGGTCTCTGCGAGCGACATCGCCGGCTTGAAGCGATCCGGTCATCCGCTACACAAGGCGCATGCCTGATACGCCGTTTCTTGTCCGCCCCGCCGTCCATGCGGATCTACCGTCGCTGCACCCCGTGATCGAACGGGCCTATCGCGGCGACAGCGCACGCCGCGGGTGGACGCATGAGGCCGACCTGCTCGACGATCAGCGGACCGACATCGCGACGCTCGCCGCGATCCTGGGCAACGAGGGCGAACAATTGCTGGTTGCGGAACTGGACGGCGTGATCGTCGGTTGCGTGCAGATTTCCGATCGTGGCCGTGGCACCGCCTATCTGGGCCTGCTGTGCATCGATCCCGATCGACAGGCCGGCGGCCTGGGCAAACAGCTTGTGGCGGCAGCCGAGGCGCAGGCCGTGCGCATGTTCAAGGCCGAACGGATGGAGATGACCGTCATCGACAGCCGAACCGAACTGATCCGTTACTATGAACGGCGCGGCTATAGCGACAGTGGCGAAACACGCCCCTTCCCGGTGCTGGTGGAACCGCCGCTGCAATTCACCGTGCTGATCAAAACGCTGCCGACAGGCGCTATCGACGCCACAGCCCTCGCCTAGTGCGACCGGACGGACGGCGGGGCCGAATGCCGCCCGCCAGGACATGACGACGACTTATGCGGGCTTGAACGGCAGGATGGATTCGAGCGTCGCGAGCGGCGGAGCGCCGGGAATGGCGACGCCATGTCTGAGCATGAAGGCGTGTCGCACGATTTCGGCCTGCTGCTCGATACCATAGCGTTCAAGCGTCCAGCCCGGTTTGATCGCATAGTCATAACGGCAGAAGGGGTGTCGCCTAAGCAGCAGGTTCACGCCTTGCTGATGCTGCCATACATGTACCAGTTCGTGGATCAGATGCCCCTGCCGCCCAAGCGGGGCCATACCGAAGCATGCGCAATAACTGGATCCGTCCGGGTGGAAGTGAATATGGCCTCTGGGCGCCATGGTGACATTGCGGGGTTGGAAGGGCCACCATTTCCGCTGGCACAAGCGCACCGCCTGAAGATCGATAGCGTTGCCGAATACCCCCATCGCCAGCGCCCGTTCTGCGTCGGTCAGCGGCCGGCCCTGATCGTCTGGTGCATGGCGATGAAACATCGCGATGACATAGGCGCTGGATCGGCCCGCGCCAACGGTTCGTGGCCGCCGGGCCAGCCGACTATCTCGCCAGTACCGATGGGGCCATGTGCGGCCCGAAATCACCATCGATATAGACGTCGTAACTGTCCGTCGTCTGCCCGGTGATCGCCTTTTCCAGCCGATGCTGCATGCGCCACTGGCCGTTCAGGCGCCGATAGGTGACGTCATAATAGCCCGCAGCGTGGCGCTGCCCACTGTAACGGCTATTTGGGTTGAACAGCCCGATCCACTGGAAATGGATGCGACTGCAGGCCGTATCCCCGGCCAGTTTCAGCCGAGGCAGGTGCATAAAATGCAGCCCTTTATAGAAGGAATCCACTTCCCGACAAAAAGCCGCGAGTTCGTCAGTCCCCGTGATGATGCGCCGGGCCTGACCGCCAACCTCGGCCATGTCGAAAACACCATCGGCGGCGAACACCGCGGCCCAGCCCGCCCCATCGCCGGCATCCCAACTTCGGGCATATTCCGCTTCAAGATCGATGATCGCCAGCCGCGCTTCGGCATCGGCAAGTCGGGCTTCAATGGACGCCAGCTTGTCATCGTTCATGGTCTGCGTTCCCCCGTGCTTGATGAAACTCAACCCTGATCCTTACCGTCAACGCCAGCCCCGCGCGCGAACCGGGATTGGCGGCATCGAAGGCGCGCCTTAACTTAACTTAACTTTACCGTAATGTTTTACTAATGAGCTGAAGCGCTGGCTGTCAACAGGCCTTTCCGGCCATGTTTCGGTGAGTTGAATGATGGGGATAATCCGCTATCCCGGCGGCGATGACGGGTATTAGCGCAACAATGCCACCACGGCGAAATGGCCGGCCGCGTCGCGAGGACGCAGCACGCAAAATCGTGCAATTGCTTGATACAGCAGCGGAAATCTTCATCCGCGATGGCTATGCCGGCGCATCGATCGACCGGATCGCGGCCGCCGCAGGGGTTGGCAAGCCGACAATCTACGCCCGGTTCGGGAGCAAGGCGAACCTTCTCAAGATGGTGATCGAGCATATTCTCGAAAACCGGCTCGTTGCGATCGACGATCGGATCACGGCATGCACCGCCGAAGAGGGCCTGAAAGAACAGCTCGCCAACATCATCACGGCGTCCACCGAACCGATGTTCGTTGGGATATTCCGCTTGTTCCTGACCGAAGCCAATAATTTTCCCGAAATCTTCGCGGCATTCCACAGTACGACGGAACTTCAGTCCAAACGCCTGCTTATCGAGCACCTCGCCCGCCATCGCGAGTTCGACAGCCTGAAAGCATCACGCGAAGAAACCGCCGGAATCCTGCTGGATATGGTCAGTGCGCTGGTCGTGATGACATCGGTCAGATCGGATTCGCACCAGACGCTTTCAGCCAGGCAGGAAGCGTCACGCATTGTCGATGTCATCCTGCATGGGCTGCTGCCGGCACAAATCCCGAGCCCTTGACTCGCGGATCGACCCGGCGGCCGGCCACATTGGCAACTTGTGCTGCCAAAACCGGGACCATAATGGTTGCAGGAGGCTTGGCCATGCGCGATCGGTTGACGATCGCGGTGGAATCCAGGAATGTCGCGACGGAAAGATAGTCGATGATCAGGATCGGGCCGTTGCGGCTGAAAGCGCAGATGTTCTGCGGGCAGGAAACCGCGATGGGGCCGGGCAAGGCCGATCTGCTGGACGCAATCGCCCGCGAAGGTTCGATATCGGCCGCCGGACGCGCACTTGGCATGAGTTACAGACGGACCTGGCTGCTGGTCGACACCATGAACCGCTGCTGGAAGGAACCGTTGGTGGAAACGGCAGCCGGCGGCGCGCGTGGCGGCGGCGCCCGCCTGACCGGGTTGGGCCAGGACATTCTTGTGCACTATCGGGCGCTCGAACAGCGTGTTGCCGAGATTGCGGACAGCGCGCCCTTGCAGGCGCTCAATGCCGCCATGCGCGAAACCCCAAAACCTGCCCAATGAACAAGGCTTGGGCTGGCATCGGGCGATCAACGCTGTATATGCCCAAGCATAACGCTTCCGGGAGGGCTTCATGACCAGACTGATCGGTCGATTGCTGCTGGCGATTGCCCTGTTCGGCGTGACGCTATCCCCCGCCATCGCGCAAGTGAAGCCGCCGCTTGTCCTGGCCGCCGCAAGCCTTCAGGAAGCTCTGAACGCGGCGGTCGACACCTGGACCGCCAAGGGCCACGCCAGACCGGTGCTATCCTTTGCTGCCTCGTCGGCGCTTGCCCGGCAAATCGGTTCGGGGGCGCGCGCCGATCTCTTCATTTCGGCCGACGAACCGTGGATGGACGATGTCGCCAAAAAAGGCCTCATCAAACCGGAAACGCGGGTGTCTTTCCTCGCCAACCGCCTCGTCCTGATCGCGCCCGTCGGCAAACCGGCAAAGCTTGCCATTCGCACCGGTTTCCCGATCGCCAAGGCGCTGGGCAACAGCGGGAGACTTGCGATGGCCGATCCGGACGCAGTGCCCGCCGGCAAATATGGAAAGGCCGCGCTAACCCGACTTGGCGTCTGGGCGTCTATCGAAGCGCGGGTCGCGCGCGCGGAAAACGTCCGGGCGGCGCTGGCCCTGGTCGAACGGGGCGAGGCGCCGCTCGGCATCGTCTATGAGACGGACGCGCGCGCATCCAAAGCCGTCACGATCGTCGGTGCCTTTCCGGCGAGCAGCCATCCGCCCATCACCTATCCGATGGCCATATTGAGAACCGCGACCAGCCCGGAAACGGATAGATTCCGCCGTTTTCTGCTTTCGGGTCAGGGCAAGGCGATCTTCGTGCACCATGGCTTCGTTGCCAGATAACCGTGCCTTTACTCACGCCTGACGATTGGGACATTATCCATCTCTCGCTCAAGGTGAGCGCGGTGGCGGTGTTTCTGACACTGCCCGTGGCCTTCGCGCTGGCCTGGCTACTCGCGCGGGGGCTTTTTCCCGGCAAGTTTCTGATCGACGGCGTGGTTCACCTGCCGCTGGTATTGCCGCCCGTCGTTACCGGATGGCTGCTGCTGCTGGCCTTTGGCAACAATGGCCCTGCCGGCCGCTTCTTCGAACAATGGCTGGGCATCACGTTCATGTTCCGCTGGACCGGTGCGGCGCTGGCGGCCGCCATCATGGCCCTGCCGCTGATGGTGCGCGCCATCAGATTGTCGATCGAAGCGGTCGATCGCAGGCTAGAAGGCGCCGCGCGGACGCTGGGCGCGAGCGCCGCGCATACCTTCTTCACAATCACGGTGCCGCTGTCCCTGCCCGGCATTCTCGCGGCAGCCGTGCTGGGATTCGCGCGGTCCGTGGGCGAATTCGGGGCGACGATCACCTTCGTGTCGAACATTCCGGGAGAGACCCGGACATTGCCGATCGCCATCTACACCGCGCTGCAGGTGCCCGGCGCGGAAGATACGGTGACGCGCCTCGCTATCATCTCGGTGATCCTCTCGCTCGGCGCACTCATCGCGTCCGAAGCCCTCGCCCGTCGATCCGGCGCAGGCCAAGGCAGCCATGTCCTTTGAAATCGATGCCACGCGCCGGCTGGGCGACACCATTATCCGGATGTCACTGCGCTCGAACACTGGCCTGACGGCATTGTTCGGCCCGTCCGGCGCCGGCAAGACAAGCGTGCTGAACATGGTGGCGGGGCTGCTGCGCCCTGATGCAGGCCGGATCGCGGTCGATGGGGCGGTGCTCTTCGACAGCGAAGCCGGAATCGATCTTCCGCCGGAACGGAGACGCGCGGGCTACGTGTTTCAGGACGGACGCCTTTTCCCCCACAAACGCGTGCGGGCCAATCTCGTTTATGGCGAACGGCTGGCCGAACCCGCGCACCGCTGGATCGGGCTGGATGACGTCGTCGCCTTTCTCGGCATCGGCCACCTCCTCGATCGGTGGCCGCGCACATTATCCGGCGGCGAAGCCCAGCGTGTCGCCATCGGCCGCGCCCTGCTCTGCGCACCACGCTTTCTGCTGATGGACGAACCGCTATCATCGCTGGATGCCGCCCGCCGCGAAGAAATCTTGGGCGTGATCGAACGGATCCGCGATGAACTGAACCTGCCGATCCTCTATGTCAGCCATGATCGGGGCGAAGTGGACCGGCTGGCCACGACGGTGATATCCATCGGCGCCGCGTCCTGACAGATGAACGGTGGGCGCGAAACACGCCCACCGCCACCCGGCTTTATTCGGCGGCGATCTTTGCCCGCTGCAAGGCGATGAAATCCTCCAGCGTCTGATAGAGATAGGCGTTGTCTTCCTCTGTCATCGTCGGATGGCAAGGCAGCATCAGCCCCTGTTCCATGATCTGATCGGCGACCGGATATCCATCCGGATCGATCCGGCAATCGACGCCCTTCATCATCGGATGCCGCGTGATGTTGCCGGAGAAGATCACGCGGGTGAAAATGCCCGCCTCTTCCAGATGCACCTGCAGTTCGCGGCGGCTCCAGCCGAGTTCCGGGCGAAGCTGAACCGGATAGCAGATCCAGGTCGTTTCCACCTCGGGCAGCAATCGCGCCGGGATGAAAATATCGGGATATTTGTCGAGGAACTGGCGGTGGCTCTGGAAGTTGCGGTCGCGCAATTCCCAGAACATCGGCAGCTTGTTCAACTGTTCATGGCCGAAGGCGGCGCCCGCCTCGTTCGGAATGAAGCCGTAGGCGACATCCTCGAAGATGAACATGCCATCATATTGGATGCCATCGAGATCTTCGAGGAAGCGGCCATCGCTGTCCTGCTGCTTGGTGCCGTGGAGATATTTCTCCGACGAACGGCCCCAGGCGCGGGCCATCAGGCCCCAATCCCACAACGCTTCGTCATTGGTCGCGACCAGCCCGCCATTGCCAAGGCAGGTGATGATGTGGAAGATCGAAAAACTCGTCACCGAAATATCGGCGCGGGTGCCCGTCTTGGTGCCGCGCAGTGTGCCGCCGAGCGTGTCGCAACTATCCTCGACCAGCTTCAGCCCATGCTTGTCCGCCAGCGCGCGCAACGCATCCCAGTCCGGCGTGCCGCCGACCAGATTGGGGACAAGCATCGCCTTGGTCTTCGGCGTGATCATCCGTTCGATCCTGTCGATATCGATCTGATAGGTATCGAGCACGACATCGACAAAGGCGGGCACGTAGCCGGCATGCACGATCGACGCGACGTCGGTGGAGAAGGTGAGCACCGGGGTGATGACTTCCGACCCCTTAGGCAGGTTCAGCATCCGCATGGCCAGCATCAGCGCCGACGATCCGGAATTGACCATCACACCATATTTGTGACCCATCACCTCGGCGCAGCGCTTTTCGAAGCTCTGCACCTGCTGGCCGACGCTCATGCTGGTGCGCATGACGTTGACGACGGCATCGACTTCCTTTTCGTCGAGCATCGCACCGCCATATTGGATCTTGCGCGGGGGCATCCTCGTCATGTCTTCATCCTTCTCGAACCATGATTGCTGTCATGGGCAGGCAGGCAAAACCGGCCCGCACCCATTGTCGCCAAGTTTACGCTGGACATCATTTCTCAGAATGGCAGACAGGATCAAAATCATTGCATAATGGTGCAGCCCATGCCCAAGCCGATCTCCATGCCGACACCACGGCGCCCATCGTCGAAGGTCGCGCGCGAACTGCTTCAAAAGGTGCGCGATGTCGGCGGTGACGCCGATGCCATATTGCGCCATGCCGGGCTTCCGTCCGGCCTGGACGCAATGCTGCGTTCGGCATGGGCAGCCCCGCTTTCGCCCGACCAGTTCACCCTGATCTATCGCGAGTGCGTCGCCGCGCTGGAAGAACATGACAGCCGTCGGCAGGGCCGCCCGCCGATGACAAAAAGCGAAGTCGACATGCTGTGCTACTGCGTGATCAATTGCGCGACACTGGCGGACGCAATCACGCGGGCGGCTGCCTTCTGCGCCATGCTGGATGGCCGCGCGGCGGAATTATCGATCTCGACAGCCGGGCCGCAAGCGACCTTCCGCATGCACACCTTCCGGCGCAAGCGCGATACCGCCGCCTTCCTGACCGACCTGACGGGGCTGTCCACCTATCATCGCCTGTTCGGCTGGCTGATCGGCGAAGATATCGAGCCACTTTCGGTCGAGGTCTGTTACCCCTTGCTGATCGAAGAAGAAGTGGCCGCACGGCTGATGCCGCATCCGATCGCTTATGGCCGAGCCGACAATCTGCTCCATTTCCCGGCGCGCTATCTCGATCGCCCCGTCGTGCGGAGCTACGCCGAATTGGTGGAATTGCTCAAAACCTTCCCGTTCGATCTGGAAAGCGTCCCGTCAAAACGGATGTCGATGACAAAAAGAGTCCGCGCGGCGCTTGGCGGGGCGCTGATACGACGCGTTCCCCTGCCCACGCTGGAAAGCCTTGCCCGCCAGTTCAGCATCAGCGGTGCCACGTTGAAACGCCGGCTGGCTAACGAAGGCGCGTCGATGCAGCAGTTGAAAGAGCGTTGCCGCCGTGACCTTGCGATCGACCTGCTGGCCGACGCCAGCCTGTCCTTCAGCGAAATCGCCCAGCGCGTTGGTTTCAGCGACGCCACCACCTTCAGCCGCGGCTTCAAGGCGTGGACGGGCATCTCCCCATCCGCCTATCGCAACGCCGGGCCTGCATCCGAATAGCATCGCGATTCGAACCGGCCATGCTGCACCCCCGCACGGCAAGGCAATCTGCCGGTGTGTCCACCCGTATGAGGGACCGCGACGAATGATCCGGCGACACATCCCTTGCGCAGGATTTTTATAATTATTTTTTAAAATCAGTATGATATGCGCATATCGCGATATTTCTCCGGTTACTTGTATATACATTTAAGATGTGTTTATCTTCGCTCATTGCAGGAGCGAACAAATTTTGCGCGAGCGAATGAGGAGTTTGTACTAACGCCCCGCAGCACGGCCGAAATCATAACCAAATGCGGCTGTTACCGGGCACATCCAAAGGGGAATAAAATGACGGGATTTTATCTTGCTGGTCGCCTGTCCAGGGCGACCGGGCGGGGAAGCTTACAATTTGCCCTCGCCGTGTCGCTTCTTGCTCTCTCCGCTGCCTCTGCCAGCGCCCAGACCGTCCCTGCATCGCAATCCGCAAACGGCGCCGGCTCCGACGAGATCGTGGTCACCGCACTCCGTCGTGAATCGACCGTTCAGGACACGCCGCTCGCCATCACGGCGATCAGCGGACAGAACCTCACCAATGCGGGCGTCACCAACGTAACCGATTACGCCAAGATGGTGCCGGGCCTGCGCGTGCAGGACAGCGGCCCGGGCCAGCGCCGGCTAAGCCTTCGTGGCATCCGCGCATCGGGTGAACCAACGGTCGGCACCTATTATGACGAGACGCCGGTCGCAGGCTCGGTCGGCGTGTCGAGCGATGCCGCTGGCCGGACGCCCGACTTTTCGTTGTTCGATATCGAACGGGTGGAAGTGTTGCGCGGCCCACAGGGCACGCTTTACGGTTCCAGTTCGATGGGCGGCGCGGTCCGCGTCATCTTCGCCAAACCCAAATTCGAATATGAAGGCGCGGCCGAAGCCACGGTTTCGACCACCAAGGGCGGCGGTTTCAGCTACAACATCAATGGCATGGTCAATGTGCCGATTGCCAACGATGTCCTGGCGGCACGGCTGGTTGTCTACCGGCGCGATTCGAGTGGCTATGTCGACAACAGCTTTCTCGGTCGCGACGATGTGAACGATTATACGGCGGAAGGCGGGCGGTTTCTGCTGCGCTACACGCCGACGGCGGACCTGACGATCGATGCCAGCGCGCTGATCGAAAGCACCAACGCATCTTCCTATTCCTGGAATCCGCTGGTGGGCGAACGCAAATCGGCAGCCCAGGCGATCCTGCCCTACAAGGATGACAGCCAGATCTACAATATCACCGCGCGGTGGGATGCTGGTCCGGTCGCCCTGACGGCCATCACATCTTATCAGCACCGCAAATCCGAATATGCCGCGGACGACAGCTATTATATCGATTCCTACCTCACCCCCGCCCGCTGCGCGGCCTTCGTCAACGGTGGCGGTGCCTGTTCGCAGGCTCAGCTCGACACCTATTACGCCTATGTCGACAGCCTTTCGCCGGCCGTCATCCATTATCCGGGCAAGACCAAGGACTGGACCCACGAACTGCGGCTCAATTCGACCGGCGACGGCAATCTGAGCTGGACGGTGGGTGTGTTCTCGGAAAACCGGTCGAACCAGGTGAACGGGCAGGATGCACGGGTTGACCCTGCGACCGGCGAAATCATTCGCCCGCTTCAATTATTCTATCGCCGATCGATCGACGACAAGTTCAAGCAGATCGCCGGCTATGGCGAGGCATCCTACAAGGTTACGCCGGAACTGACGCTGACGGGTGGCACGCGATACTTCCATTACAAGAAGACGATTGTCGGCGAAACCGACATGCCCTGGGATCTGATCGGAGCCACGGCGAAGCCGCCGACGACAGTGCAGAGCAAGGAAAGCGGCTGGATCTTCAAGTTCAACGCCGATTACCAGTTCAGCCCGGATTTCATGATCTATGCACAGGCATCGCAGGGCTTCCGCCCGGGCGGCGCGAACCAGGTGATCGGCCTGGCGGATGCCCTCACCGCTTATGAAGCGGACAAGCTGTGGAATTATGAACTCGGCGCCAAGACGGCCTTCTTCAATCGTCGTCTCTTTGCCAACGTCGCGGTTTTCCAGATCGACTGGGAAAACATGCAGGTCAGCGGCCGCACGTTGAACAATGCGTTCAGTTTCATCTCCAATGCGGGTGCCGCCCGTGTTCGTGGGGCGGAGCTGGAGCTCAACGCCCGGCCGATCGATGGCATGCAGGTCAATCTCAACAGCACCTATCTGGATGCCAAGCTGACCGAGGATCAGATTTCCGACACGGTTTCCGCACCGGGGCGCAAGGGCAACCGTATGCCCTACATCCCTCGCTTCACGGCGGGCGCAACCGTGGAATATGGCTGGGAAGTGTCGCCATCGCTGAAAATGGTGACGCGCGCCGATATCAACCATGTCGGTGCGTCTTATTCGGAATTCCGGCCGGACAACGCGCTTCGGATCAAGCTGAAACCCTATCAGCTGGCCAATATGCGCGTCGGGCTCGAGGAAGCCGATGGTCGCTGGGCGGCTTATGTCTTCCTCAACAATGTGTTCGATGCCGTGGCGATCAACCACGCATCGCAAAGCTCGACGCCCAATTCCTACAGCGTGACGAGCGCAACGCCGCGCACCATCGGTGTCAACCTGCGCACCAAGTTCTGAAACACGCGACGGCGGGGCGAAAGCTCCGCCGTCCGTTCTTTAGGGGCACCCCACCCATGAAATCATATCTGGTTCGTTCTTTGGCCGCGGCCGCGCTTGCATCCACCATGCTGCAGGCTGCGCCCCTTCTTGCGGAAACGGTGCCTTCGCCCAAATCCGTGCTCGGCCAAGACGTGGCATCCGACTATTATCTCGCCAACTATGATGAATCGCTGAACTATTTCAGGAAGCTGGCCGCCAGTTCGAATCGCATCAAGCTGGTCGACGCGGGCAAGACGACACAGGGCCGCGAGATGGTCTACGCCATCATCTCCTCGCCGGAAAACCTGCAGAAATTCGAGCATTATAAGGAAGTCTCGCGCAGGCTTGGTGAAGCCCGCGACCTGACCGACGCGGATGCACGCAAGCTGGCACATGAATCCAAGGTCATCGTCCATATCGATGGCGGCATGCATGCCAGCGAAGTGGCCGACCACCAGTTGCCGATCGCGCTGGCTCATCATCTGCTTTCAGCCAAGAACGACGCCGAAGTCGCCGCGATCCTGGATAATGTGATCCTCGTGCTGTGGCCGACGCTGAACCCCGATGGCCAGAACATGGTGGTCGACTGGTATCGCAAGAACCTTGGCACGCCATATGAAACGAGCCGCATGCCATGGCTTTATCAGGAATATGTTGGCCACGATAACAACCGTGACGGCTATATGCTGAACATGCTGGAAAGCCAGGTCGCCACCCGGGCACAGCAGGATTACGCGCCGGTCATCTGGTATTCGCACCACCAGGTCGCCCCGTTCCCGGCCCGCATCTGGATGCCCCCCTTTGCGGATCCGGTTTCGAGCAATATCAGCCCCAACATGCGCATCTGGACCAACGCCATTGGCACCAACATGATGACGCGTTTTGAAAAAGAACAGAAGCCGGGCGCGATCGCGCAGGCCAAGTTCGACAACTGGTATCCGGGCTTTCTGGATTATACCCATGTGTTCCGGAACACGATTTCCTTCTTCACCGAAGTGTCGCACGACAGCGCCACGCCCAAGACGTACAAGGTTGAGGAATTTCCCAAAGCCTTCCGCGATCTGAAGGCGCAGATCATGTATCCTTCGCCGTGGAAGGGCGGCCTGTGGCGGCTGAAGGATTCGGTCGACTATATGATGACCGCTTCCATGTCGGTGCTGGACACGGCGACCAAATATCGCGAAGATCTGCTCTTCAACCGATATCAGGCAGCCCGCGACACCATCAGCCAATATGCGGCCGAAGGGCCTTACGCCTATGTCATTTCGTCGGGACAGGCGGACATGCCGGAAGCGGCGCTGCTCGCGCAGAAGATGATCGATCATGGCTTGAAGGTTCATCAGGCCAGAACGGCAATCAATCTGGGCGGCGTCACCTACCCGGCTGGATCATGGGTATTGCTTACCGATCAACCCTATGCCCGGCTGGCGGTGGAACTGTTTGAAAAGCAGAAATATCCCGATGCCATCCTCGATGGTTCGGGCAAGCCTGTCGATCTGCCCTATGACGTGACGGGCTGGACCTTGCCGTTGCAGATGGGCGTCAGGGTGGACACGATCAAAACGCCGCTGGATGCCAGGATCAAGGGCCAGCTGGGCGAAATCGCCAGTGCCGCATTGCCCAAATCCAGCATCGTCGGGAAAGGCAATGTCTTCGCGTTGAGCCGCAAAGTGAATGCCAGCTTCGTCGCGGTGAACGAAATCCTGTCTAAAGGCGGCCGTATTGGCTTGTCGACAGGCGCCGTCACCACCGACAAGGGCGCCGAAACCGGTGCGATCATTGTCGAAGGTATCAGCCGCGCCGCCCTGCTGCCGATCCTGGAAAAGCAGCGGATCAACGCGACCGCCATGGCGGCCGCGCCGGCGGTGAACGGGATTGCGGCGGCCAAGGTTGGCCTATATCGCCCGTGGGGCGCGAATATGTATGACGAAGGCTGGACCCGCTGGCTTCTCGAACAGTCCAACTATGCCCCCGCCAGCATTTACAACGCCGACATGAAGGCGGGCAGCCTGTCAGCAAAGTTCGACACGATCATCCTGCCGGACATTAACGGGCCGAGTGCCGAGAAGATCGCCGAAGAACAGCGCAAGAAAGCCGCCGCCGGCGAAAAGACGTCGACGCGCCGCCCCGGCCCGATCGGCACCTTGCTTGACGGATTGAGCAGCACCGATGTGCCGGCGTCCTATGCTGGCGGCATCGGCGATGACGGCGCGGCGGCGCTCAAGGCCTTCGTTGCCGACGGCGGAACGCTGATCGCGCTTAACAATGCGTCGGATGCGGTGATCGATCTGTTCGACCTTCCGGTCACCAACATCCTCAAGAATGCGAAAAGCACGGAGTTCTTCTGTTCGGGCGCCCTTCTCGAAATCGGCCTCAATGGCGCCTCGGTCGCAACGGCGGGGTTGCCTGCAAACCCGGTGGTGATGTTCGAGCGCGGCCCGGCGTTTGAACCCAAGCCCGGCTTCAACGGCCAGATCCTCGCTTCCTACGCACCGGACAAGAATCCGCTACAAAGCGGGGTCCTGCTGTATCCGGAAAAGATCCAGGGTAAGGCAGCGGCGATGGAAGTTGCCTACGGCAAGGGCAAAATCTACCTTTACGGTTTCAAGCCGCAATGGCGCGCCCAATCGCACGGGACATATAAGTTCCTTTATAATCTGCTGTATAAACAAAAGGATGATGCCTCCACCCCGGCACATCACTGATCGCCTATAGCCAGAATGATACCCCGTCCGGCCAATGCCGGGCGGGGTATCTGCATGAAAGGGGGACCATTCTTTCCGGGCGCCAGATACATCGTGCAAGCCGACATGGCTTTTACTTTGGCGGCATGCCAGAACTCATGTCGCACAACGCCCTTGCGGGCCATATCGCTTACGGCCCAGCCGTGGAGACACTTTACCCGTGCTGACACCGCGTAACGCCCACGCCAAGGAACAGACGCCGCTCCATCGCCGCATCCGGCGGGACATCGAAACACAGATCATGGCCGGCGTGCTGAAACCAGGCGATCGCATTCCGTTCGAACATGAACTGATGCGCCAATATGAATGCTCGCGCATGACCGTGAACAAGGCGCTGTCGGCACTCGCCGCCACGGGCCTGATCGGACGGCAGCGCGGCGCCGGTTCGGTCGTCGCGCAACCGCGCATTCATATGGCGGCGCTCGCAATCCCCGACATACAAGAAGAAATCGTCAAGCGCGGTTTTCGCTATCAGCTGACGCTCGTCACCCGAGAAATCGTTCCCGGTTCATCGATCGACGAACAGCAGATGCGCCTGCCGCGCGGCGTGGACGTCCTGTCGCTGCGCTGCCTTCACATTGCGGATCAGCGGGTTTTTGCCGTCGAAGACCGCCTGATCAGCCTGGATGCCGTGCCGGAAGCATCCGATGTCGATTTTTCTCGGATACCACCCGGAAGCTGGCTTCTAGCTCATGTTCCGTGGACCGAAGCCGAACACAAGATCCTGGCTGCGCAAGCCTGCGAGCTTGCATCCGTCCTGAATGTGGAGCCTCAGACGGCCTGCCTCATCCTCGAACGCAATACCTGGCGGGCGGGCCGATCCATCACGCACGTCCGGCAGACCTTCCCGGCGGATTGCTTTGACCTGACGGCCCGTTTCATCTCGGAAGCATCGATGGGCTGATTTTCACAGGCGGTTATTTGGCGCGCCGCCATTTCAGGACCGCCTGCTGCCCACCCGCACCGATTGCGGCGGAAAGCGTCAAAGCATCATCGCCATCGAACACATAGTTGCGGATCACGGTGGTCCCTGCCCAACCGGGCATCAACGAACCCACGACATGATGGTGGACCGTCCGGGTGGCGAGATCGACCTCATAAGGCCCGTAGTAACTGGAATAGCGATCGTAAGATATGCGTGCTTCATATGCCGCGCCATTGCTTGCATCGGTCGGTCGGGCCGGCGGGTCGGGGTTGAGCAGATGGCACGACATGTTGCCGGCCTTGTCGTACATGATCTGCCCTTGCGGATGCCGCCCCAACGGATGGAGCGTTCCGCCGTCACCATTTTGCAGTTCGTAGGACACCAGATACCAGGTCCCGATCAGGCGGGGTTCCGAAGGTGATCTGCCTCCGTCTGAGTGGTCCATCGACTATGATAGTCTGGATCACGAAAGGGACGACGAATGCCGAGCAAGAAGCACAAGCCGGAAGAGATCATCGGCAAGCTGCGTGAAGTTGAGATCGTGCTGGCGCAGGGTGGAACGACGGCCGAAGCCTGCCGGCGCATCGCGGTCACCGAGCAAACCTACTACCGCTGGCGCAAGGAATATGGCGGTCTGAAGACCGACCAGGCGCGGCGGATGAAGGATCTGGAGAAGGAGAATCTGCGGCTTCGCCGGGCGATCTCGGACCTGACGCTGGACAAGCTGATCCTTCAGGAGGCCGCTCGGGGAAACTTCTGAGCCCCGCGCGGCGGCGACGCTGTATCGATCAGTTGCGGCGGGAGTTGCCAGTGTCCGAGCGGCGTATATGCCGGGTGCTCGGGCAACATCGGTCGACGCATCGCAAGGTGCCGCGCGGGGCGGATGATGAGGTGCGGCTCACCGAGGACATTATCGCACTGGCCAAGCAATACGGCCGCTACGGCTATCGCCGGGTGACCGCATTGCTGCGCGATGCCGGCTGGACGGTGAACCGCAAACGCGTTGAGCGGATTTGGCGCAAGGAGGGGTTGAAGGTGCCACAGCGCCAGCCAAAGCGGGGCCGGTTATGGCTGAACGACGGCTCGTGTATCCGGCTCAGGCCGGAATATCCAGGGCATGTCTGGGCCTACGACTTCGTCGAGGGCCGTACGCATGACGGGCGCAAGTTCCGGATCCTCACCATTATCGACGAGGCCAGCCGGGAGTGCCTCGCGCTTATCGTGGCACGCCAGCTCAAGCATGAAGATGTGCTGGCGGCTCTCGCTGACCTGTTCATCGCGCGGGGACCACCGGCTCATATCCGGTCGGACAATGGCGCCGAGTTTATCGCCACTGCCGTGCAGACATGGCTCGCCCAGATCGGCGTGAAGACCTTGTATATCGCGCCCGGTTCACCGTGGGAGAATGGTTATAACGAAAGCTTCAATGGGTCGCTCCGCGACGAACTGCTCAACGGCGAGATCTTCTACAGCCTCGCCGAGGCCAAGGTGCTGATCGAGGCCTGGCGGCGGCATTACAACACCGTTCGCCCGCACAGCAGCCTCGGCTATCGGCCGCCGGCCCCGGAAAGTGCGACACCGCCATTGCCGCCGTCCGGTTCCGCTTCGCTCCACCTACCGTCAGCAATGGCGGCGGAAGCAACAATGCACTAACAATCAAACCGGACCACTCGGTGGGGGCCGATCAGTCCCTGCCCAACCGGGCATCAACGAACCCACGACATGATGGTGGACCGTCCGGGTGGCGAGATCGACCTCATAAGGCCCGTAGTAACTGGAATAGCGATCGTAAGATATGCGTGCTTCATATGCCGCGCCATTGCTTGCATCGGTCGGTCGGGCCGGCGGGTCGGGGTTGAGCAGATGGCACGACATGTTGCCGGCCTTGTCGTACATGATCTGCCCTTGCGGATGCCGCCCCAACGGATGGAGCGTTCCGCCGTCACCATTTTGCAGTTCGTAGGACACCAGATACCAGGTCCCGATCAGGCGGGGTTCCGAAGGTTGGGTGGCCGCCGTGGCGGGGGCTGATGATGCTGCCATTGGGTGCGCAAGTCCGATCGAGAAGAAAGAAAAAATCAGCGCGGATCGCCTGGATATCCGTGTCATGGCATCGCCCTTTCAGTGTACCGCACCGGGCACATTCGCACCGATCACATCATAAGCATCCAGCCGCGGCACGGCCATTTCCCCGGCGAAGCGGCGATAGCTCCACGGCCAGGTGGAAGGCACGCCATCGGCATCCAGATACCAGCTGGTACAGCCCGAACCCCAGATCGTGGTTTTCGCCGCTTCGATCCGCTGTTCTTCATAGTCCGCCAATGCCGCATGGCTGGCGCTGATCTCGCGGGCACGGCCACTCGCGATCATATTGATGAAATGGGATATATAGGTCCATTGCCGTTCGGCGATATCGATCAGCGAAAAATTGCCAACCGGCCCGCTTGGCCCGTTCAGCATGAAAAGGTTGGGAAAATCCGGAATGGAGATGGCCATATAGGCGGCTGGCCGCTTCGCCCACGCCTGGTTCAATTCAACACCATTGCGTCCGATCACATTCATCGGCCGCATGAACTGGTGCGCGTCGAAACCGGTGGCGAAGACCAGAACATCCAGTTCGTGCAACCGATCGTCGGCCGTACGCACGCCCCCCGCCTCGATCCGCACGATGCCATCCGTCACCAGTTCGGCATTGGGGTGCTGGATGGCCTGATAATAATCAGGCGAATGGATCAGCCGCTTGCACCCGGCGCGATAGGTGGGGCGCAGCTTTTCACGCAGCACGGGATCACGCACGCTATTTTCCAGATTGGCGCGTGCAACAGCCTGCGTCTCGGCCATGACGGCTGAACCGGCATCGACAATCGCCTCCGTCCAGCCCCATGCAAGTTCCAGATAGGCCGGGTCGTTCTGCACGCTTTTGAGCAGGAAGGGATCCGCCCCGAATGCGGCGCGCTCCGCCTCGCTGAACGCACCGTTCGGGGTCGGGATGATCCACTGCGCGCTGCGTTGGAAATGCTTGAGATGGCCGGCGCGCGACGCCAGCGCAGACACGATCTGCACACCGGTGGATCCGTTGCCGATGATCCCGATACGCTGCCCGTCAAGCGGAACCGAATGATCCCAGCGGGCGCTGTGAAAACACGCACCGCCAAAGCTGTCGATACCGGCAATGTCCGGATAGCTTGGATGATGGAGAACGCCGGTCGCAGCAATAACGATGTCGGCGACATCACGGGTTCCGCGTCCGCTTTCCAGGTGCCAGCGGCCCCCTTCGAACGCACAGCGCACCAGTTCCTCGCCATAAGCGATATGCGGGTCGAGATCATATTTTGCGACCACGCCTTCGAAATAGGCCTGAATTTCAGGACCGGGCGGCAAATGGTGGCTCCAGTCGGGATTGGGTTCGAAGGAATAGGTATAAGCGTGCGACGGGACATCGCAGGTCAGACCGGGATAACTGTTTTCCCGCCATGTGCCGCCTATCCTGTCGGCCTTTTCATAGATGCGAAAATTCGAAAGGCCGGCCTCTTTCAGTTTGATGCCGGCAAGAATGCCCGCCATCCCGGCCCCGATCACGGCGACACGTATGCCGGCGCTGTACGGAATCATCCTGTCATCCTCTCCGGAGCCTTGCCTCCGCATTCAACCATTTCCGGCTCGCAACCGGCCGCGCCACAAACTAACTGTTCATTCAGTTATAATTTTCGAAAGCGCCGTGCAATCCCTGTTCCTGCGATTCCTGCCACGAAGAATCGCTGCTCGAATGCCCTTGGCAAGTCCGCGCATTGAAGGAATATCCGTCCGCCATGAGAAAGCGCCTCCCCTTTGCCGATCGAACCCGTTCCATCATTTCGGCGGCGGCCACCATTTTCGCGGCACACGGATTCGAGCGCGCGACCACCAAACAGATCGCCGAAGCGGCCAAGATTTCACCCGCTCTCCTCTACGAACATTTTCCATCGAAGGAGGCGCTGTACCGGGCCGTGCTGCGGAGCCTGATCAAGGATCAGGACAGGTTGGTGGCAACGCTGGCGGTGCGCCGTCCGGGCGGAACCGCGGATGGCGCAGCCGAACTCGTTATGATGCTCTACAGCTATTTCAGCGCGTGCATCATGGCCAACACCAACGAACTGGACGTCACGGCACACCGCCTGTTGCTGGCGAGCCTGGCCGGTGACGGCACCTATGCCCGCCTGCTGTATCGGCGGGCATTGCGCAAGAATGTGAACGCCCTTTCCACCGCGCTGGACAATGCCCGCGCCAACGGCGACCTGACCGGCGAAACGCTGGCCGCCGCGACTTCCGCGTCCTTCATCGAGCATGTCGGATCGATGATGCTGTCGACCCATTTACTGGAAAAGCCCGTTGCCCCTTATGCAGACGCGGGTGCGGAACTGGTCCGCAAGGCGGTGTTTTTCTGCGGACGCGGCCTTGGCCTGTCCGACGCGGCGATTGCCCGCACCTATCCGGCCGATTGCGCCTAACATCGCACATACGCAGTGAAACCAGATACATACCGGAAAAAGGGGTGCCCTTGTGAAACTGTCGATCGTCGACCTGGCCACCATCAAGCCCGGCGAAACAGCGAGTGACGCGCTGACACAGTCGCTGGATACGGCACGCCGCGCCGACGCGCTTGGCTATCACCGCATCTGGTTCGCCGAACATCATATGGCCCCGGCGCAGGCGTCGCATCACCCCGAACTGCTGATTGCAGCCGCGGGCACGCAGACCCGACGCATCAGGCTCGGCTCGGGCGCCGTGCTGATGAACCATTACAGCCCCTTCAAGGTTGCCGAAATGTTCAAGCAACTGGATGCCATGTTTCCGGGACGGATCGATCTTGGCATGGGCCGCGCGGCAGCCGGGCCGATCATCGACATGGCCTTGCGCCGAGACCGCAATACGCAACCGGTGGACGATCATGCAGCGCAGGTTTCCGAAACCGTCGCCTGGTTGCATCAGGCCTTCCCCGCAGGCCACCCTTTCGCTGGCAAGCCGCTGATTCCAACCGTCGCCACCTTGCCCGAAAACTGGCTGTTGGGATCCAGCCGTTCCAGCGCCCAACTCGCGGCCCGAATCGGCATCGGCTACACATTCGCCGGCTTCATCAACCCGCAGGCCGCTGCATTCGCCCTGCGCAGCTATCGCGAACAGTTCGTCGCCACCCCGTTCGGCGACGGCGCGCCACGCGCCATGCTGGGCGTGAATGTATGCGTGGGCGAAGATGCCGAGCACGGCCGGCGCCTCGCCCTGAGCGTCAAGGGATATTATCAGCGCCTTGGACGTGTGGGCGCCGCAGCTTTCGTCCCCACCATGGAGGAAGCCGAACAGGAACTGGACGAGGCGGAACGCACCGAACCGACCCATATCGCCGGCCAACGCTGGCCGCGCTTCATCGCGGGCAGCGCAGCGGAAGTCCGCCAAACCCTTGAACAGATGATCGAGCAGAGCGGCGCCGACGAAATCATCGTGCAGGACATGATCGCCGACCCGGAAGATCGGCACCGTTCCCATGAACGACTGGCCAAAGCGTTTGATCTGGATGGCGGCCCGGCACAGCCACAGCCTTGATCGACGCCGGGAAACCGGGGCGCCGAAGCGCTGCGTTCAGGCCATCAATGCCCCATATGCCCGGGCGGGGCATCGCCCGCAGCTCGCGCCGCTGCCTGAACAGCGATCGTCTTGCCGCTTCTGAAACGGAAAGTGAGCGGCAGATCGCCACCCGGCTTCACATCAGGCGACAGCCCGAACAGCATGATGTGATTGCCACCCGATACGAAGCGAACCTCGCCACCGGCCGGCACGTCGACGCCATCGATCGGACGCATCGTCATCATGCCATCCTGCATTCCGCTTTCGTGCAGTTCTATCCGGCTGGCCTTGCCACTTTCCACGGCGATCAGGCGATCAGCCTCTGCCCCGCCCCGCAGCGTGAAATAGCCCGCCGCCGGCCGATCGGCGATGGGCGAAAGCCGCACCCAGGCATCATTGACACCCGCTTGTTCAGACGCCGCCGGCTGGCAGGCGGCAAGCCCAAAAGCCGCAAACGGCATCAACAGCATGAACCCGCGACGCATCCCCAAACTCCGCTTCTTCGCCTTCGGCCGATATCGGTTGCCGTTCATTAGGCACTGCGATGTCTTGCGGCAATCGAAAGCCCCCCTATATCGCCCACCGAACAGCAACACCGTCCGGTTTTCGCTTCACTGGCAAGGGAAACCGGCGGATACGCCGCAAACTTCGGGGGACGAAGGGTTTCAGTATGGCAAAAGTAATCGGGATTGACCTTGGCACCACCAACAGCTGCGTCGCCGTGATGGACGGCGGCAAGCCCAAGGTGATCGAAAATGCGGAAGGCGCGCGCACGACGCCTTCGATTGTGGCCTTCGCCAAGGATGGCGAACGGCTGATCGGCCAGCCCGCCAAGCGGCAGGCCGTGACCAACCCGGACAACACGATCTTCGCGGTGAAGCGCCTGATCGGCCGCCGGTTCGACGATCCCGTGACCAAGAAGGACACCGAACTGGTGCCCTATCACATCGTGCGTGGCCCCAATGGCGACGCGTGGGTGCAGGCCGGCGGCAAGGATTATTCGCCGTCGCAGATCTCGGCGTTCACGCTGCAGAAGATGAAGGAAACCGCCGAAGCCTATCTGGGCGAAACGGTGACGCAGGCGGTGATCACCGTTCCGGCCTACTTCAACGACGCCCAGCGCCAGGCAACCAAGGATGCCGGCCAGATCGCCGGCCTCGAAGTGCTGCGCATCATCAACGAGCCGACGGCGGCCGCGCTGGCCTATGGCCTCGACAAGAATGACGGCAAGACGATCGCGGTCTACGATCTTGGCGGCGGCACGTTCGACGTTTCGATCCTCGAAATCGGCGACGGCGTGTTCGAAGTGAAGTCGACCAACGGCGACACCTTCCTCGGCGGTGAAGATTTCGACGCGCGTGTCGTCGAATTTCTGGCCGAAGAGTTCAAGAAGGCCGAAGGCATCGATCTGACCAAGGATCGTCTGGCGCTGCAGCGGCTGAAGGAGGCCGCTGAAAAGGCCAAGATCGAACTGTCCTCGGCGCAGACGACCGAAGTCAACCTGCCCTTCATCACCGCCGACGCAACGGGGCCGAAGCATCTCGTCAAGGCGATCAGCCGCGCTGATCTGGAACGCCTGGTCGAAGCGCTGATCCAGCGCACGATCGAACCGATGCGCAAGGCGCTGGCCGATGCCGGCGTCAAGGCCGATGCAATCGACGAGGTTGTCCTCGTCGGCGGCATGACCCGCATGCCCAAGGTGCGCGAAGCGGTGAAGGCGTTCTTCGGCAAGGAACCGCACACCGGCGTCAACCCCGACGAAGTGGTCGCGATGGGCGCCGCCATTCAGGCCGGCGTGCTCCAGGGCGAAGTGAAGGACGTCCTGTTGCTCGACGTGACCCCGCTGTCGCTGGGCATCGAAACGCTGGGCGGGGTCTTCACCCGCATGATCGACCGCAACACGACGATCCCGGCCAAGAAGAGCCAGGTTTATTCGACGGCGGACGACAACCAGCAGGCCGTGACGATCCGCGTGTTCCAGGGCGAACGCGAAATGGCCGCCGACAACAAGATGCTCGGCCAGTTCGATCTGCTCGGCATTCCGCCGGCGCCGCGCGGCGTGCCGCAGATCGAAGTGACGTTCGACATCGACGCCAACGGCATCGTCCACGTCACCGCCAAGGACAAGGGCACCGGCAAGGAACAGCAGATCCGCATCCAGGCATCGGGTGGTCTTTCGGACAACGACATCGACCAGATGGTCCGCGATGCCGAAAAGTTCGCCGATGAAGACAAGAAGCGCCGTGAGGCGGCCGAAGCGAAGAACAACGCCGAAAGCCTGATCCACACGACCGAGCGCCAGCTTGTCGAACATGGCGACAAGGTGGACGCCGGCCTGAAGGGCGAAATCGAGGCTGCCGTCGCGGCCGCCAAGACCGCGGTTGAAGGTGGCGATCCGGAAGCGATGACGGAAAAGTCCCAGGCGCTCGCGCAGGTCGCGATGAAGCTCGGCCAGGCGATCTACGAAAAGGAACAGCAGTCCGCTGCTGCTCCGGGCGCAGATGCCAGCGAAGCCAAGACCGATGATGTGGTCGACGCCGAATTTTCGGAAGTCGACGACAGCAACAAGGCGTAACACCTAACACCCCCTCTCCCCCTGTGCGGGGGAGAGGTTTTTGATCGCCGGGATGCTTCATGGCCGACGCTGATTATTACGAACTGCTCGAAATCGAGCGGACCGCCGACGACAAGACGATCAAGTCGTCGTTCCGCAAGCTGGCCATGCAGTGCCACCCGGATCGCAATCCGGGCTGCAAGGATTCCGAAGCCAAGTTCAAGGCGATCAACGAAGCCTATGATTGCCTGAAAGATCCGCAGAAGCGCGCGGCTTATGATCGCTTCGGCCATGCTGCCTTCCAAAATGGCGGCCCCGGCAATGGCGCCGGCTTTGGCGGACAGGATTTCGGCGGCTTTTCGGACATCTTCGAAAATATCTTCGGCGAATTCATGGGCGGCGGCGGCGGCCGTGGCGGCCGCCAGAATGTGCGGCGCGGCGCCGATCTGCGCTACGACATGGAAATCGAGCTGGAGGATGCCTTCCACGGCAAGACCACCGAAATCCGTGTCGATGTCGCCGCCACATGCGAACCGTGCGACGGATCGGGCGCGAAACCCGGCACCAGCGCCAAGGGCTGCCCCACCTGCGGTGGCCATGGCAAGGTGCGCGCGCAACAGGGCTTCTTTGTCGTCGAACGGGCGTGCCCATCCTGCCATGGCGCAGGGCAGGTGATCGCCGAACCCTGCACCGCCTGCCGTGGCGAAGGCCGGGTCGAACGCGCCAAGACGCTGGAAGTGAATATTCCGCCGGGCGTGGACGAAGGCACGCGCATCCGCCTGTCCGGCGAGGGCGAAGCCGGTGGACGCGGCGCACCTGCGGGCGACCTGTACATCTTCATCCACGTCGCCCGCCACAAACTGTTCGAGCGCGAGGGCACAACCCTGTTCGCGCGCTACCCCGTGTCGATCACCACGGCGGCGCTGGGCGGCACGATCGACGTGCCCGGCCTTGACGGGCAACGCCACGAACTGCGCATTCCGGCCGGTATCCAGTCGGGCAAGCAGATCCGCCAGCGGGGGGCCGGCATGCCGGTACTGAACGGGCGCGGGCACGGCGACATGGTGATCCAGGTCGATGTGGAAACACCAACCAAGCTCAGCGCGCGGCAGAAGGAACTACTCGAAGAATTCCGTACGCTGGAAACGGGCGAGGAAAGCCCCGAGGCGAGCGGCTTTTTCGCCAAGCTGAAGGGTATGTTCGGCGATTGATCGACGCTTTTGCTAGCCTCCCGCCGCGCGGGGGGCTAGACGCGCGGGCCTGAGTTTCACCAGTGAAGGAATGCCCATGCGCCCCTCCGGCCGCACCCCCGATCAGATGCGCCCGATCACGATGGAGACCGGTTATACCGTCCATGCCGAAGGTTCGTGCCTGATCGGTTTCGGCGATACCCGCGTCCTCGTCACAGCATCAATCGAGGAACGCGTTCCGCCGTTCCTGCGCGGCAAGGGCCAGGGCTGGGTGACGGCCGAATATGGCATGCTGCCCCGCGCCACCCACACCCGTGGCAGCCGTGAGGCAGCCAAGGGCAAGCAATCGGGCCGAACGCAGGAAATTCAGCGCCTTATCGGCCGCTCCTTGCGCGCGGTGGTTGATATGACCAAGCTGGGCGAACGCCAGATCACGATCGATTGCGACGTGCTTCAGGCCGATGGCGGCACCCGCACCGCATCGATTTCCGGCGCATGGGTTGCCCTGCGCATCGCCGTCGACAAGCTGATGGCCAAGGGGCTTCTGGCCGAAGACCCGATCACCGCGCAGGTCGCCGCCGTTTCCTGCGGCATCTATGAAGGCACCCCCGTGCTCGACCTCGATTATATCGAGGATTCGAATGCGCACGCCGACGCGAACTTCGTTCTGCTCGACAATGGCAACATCGCCGAAGCGCAGGCCACCGCCGAAGGCGCTACCTATGACGAAGAGGCGCTGCTGCGCCTGCTGCGCCTGGCCCGCATCGGCTGCAACGACATCTTCGCAGCCCAGCGCAAGGCCGTCGGCCGGTGAGCGCGGCGCATCGCAAACTTACCCCCGGAAAGCTGGTGATCGCCAGCCATAACGAGGGCAAGGTGCGCGAAATCCGCGAGCTGCTGTTGCCGTTCGGCATCGAACCCGTTTCGGCGGGTTCGCTTGGCCTGCCCGAGCCGGATGAAACCGGCACGACCTTCATCGCCAACGCCGAACTGAAGGCGCGTGCGGCGGCGGACCTTTCCGGTCTGCCGGCGCTGGCCGATGATTCGGGCCTGTGCGTCGAAGCACTGGGTGGTGAGCCGGGTATCTTTTCGGCCCGCTGGGCGGGTGAGACCAAGGATTTCGGGCTGGCGATGCAGCTCGTTCAGGATAATCTCGATCGTATCGGCCCGGATGCCGGCCGCGACGCCCACTTCGTCTGCGCGCTTTCGCTGTGCTGGCCCGATGGCCATATCGAAAGCTTCGAAGGCCGGGTCGATGGCACGCTCGTCTGGCCGCCGCGCGGGGACAATGGCTTCGGCTATGACGCCATGTTCCAGCCATGGCACCATGGCGTCACCTTCGGTGAAATGGATCCCGCCGCCAAGCACGCGATGAGCCACCGCGCGGATGCGTTCCGCAAGCTTGTCGCGGCAGTGATCTGACATGACGGGAACGGCACAGTTGTGACTGACGAGCCACTTGCGCTCTACGTCCACTGGCCGTTCTGCGTTTCCAAATGCCCCTATTGCGATTTCAACAGCCACGTCCGCGCCGAGATTGATGAAGCGGCGTGGCGCGATGCGCTGCTGGCGGATCTTGCCCATGAAGCCGCGCTGACACCCGGGCGGCGGCTGACATCGATCTTCTTCGGCGGCGGCACGCCTTCGCTGATGCAGCCGACAACGGTGGCGGCTGTGATCGAGGCCGCCGAACGCCATTGGGGCTTTGCCGACGACGTGGAAATCACGCTGGAAGCCAACCCATCATCGGTGGAAGCCGCCCGCTTTTCCGGGCTGGCGACCGCCGGGATCAACCGCGTTTCACTGGGCCTGCAATCGCTGGACGATCGGGCGCTGGGGTTCCTTGGCCGCGCGCATGGCGTGGCCGAAGGGCTGGCCGCGCTCGACACCGCACAACAGCATTTCGCGCGGGTCAGCTTCGACCTGATCTATGCCCTGCCAGGGCAGAGTGAAATGGATTGGGATGCGGAACTGGCCCGCGCGATCGGCTTTGGCACCGGGCATTTGTCGCTATACCAGTTGACCATCGAACCCGGCACGCGCTTCGCCACTTTGGTCGACAAGGGCGAATTTGCGCCGGTCGATCCCGATCATGGTGCAACCCTGTTCGAACTGACGCGCGAACGCACCGCTGCGGCGGGCATACCACCCTATGAAATTTCGAACCATGCCCGCCCCGGCCAGCAGAGCCGCCATAACCTGACCTACTGGCGCTATGGCGATTATCTGGGCGTCGGACCGGGCGCACATGGCAGGCGGGATGGGCACGCCACGTTCCGCCGCAAAAAGCCGGAAAACTGGCTGAGCGCCGTCGCCCGCAATGGCCATGGCATCGAAAGCGAAGAGGCCCTGCCCCCATCGGAGCGCGCGATGGAAGCGCTGCTAATGGGGCTGAGGCTGGCCGAAGGTGTCGACCTTGATCGCATCGCCCGGCGGAGCATGATGGCGATCGATCGGCTGGTGGACGATCGGGCTGTGGGACAGCTTTCCGATCTCGGTTTCATCAACCGCCGCGGCAACCGGCTGACGGTGACGCCGCAAGGCATGCCCCTGCTCGATGCGATTCTCGGTGAAGTCGTCGCCGTCGGCTGACAGCGACGACTGCGCCCTTATTTGGTGAAACCCCTTGGCGCCGGAGCAACGGTGGAAATGCCGCCGGTGCCGATCTGGTGGACCGCAAGCGCGCGTTCGGCCACCCCATCCGCGCCAAAACGGAATGCGCCATCCACCCCGGCAAAGCCGTCGCTATCGGTCAGCGCGCGGACGGGGAAGCGATCGCCGACCTTCCAGTCCCGCGCGATCCGCACCGTCAGCAGCACCGAATCATAGCCAAGGCTGGCCAGCCGATACGGCGCGCGGCCAAAACGAGCGCGATATTTGGTGGCAAGCTGGCGGTACATGGCTTCCGGGACACTCGCAAACCATGCACCGTTCATCCCCGGGCTGGCCGAAAGCGTGTTTTCGGTCGCCCATAATTCGGTGCCGAGAATCCGGGCACTGGTGCCGCCCGCCTTGCGGATCTGCGGCACGGCCTGAACGGCGATGCGCCCGCCATCGGCGATCAGCACGGCATCATAGCCGCCGGCCTCCCCCAGCTTGCCGATCGCCGTCGTCAGCGATTTCGGGCTGCGATCGAATGTCTGGAGCGAAACCACGCTGCCACCCGATGCTTCGGCCGAATGGATCAGCGCCTTGGATGCGTTGCGCCCGTACAGGCCGGTGGGCATCAATCCGGCGAACTTGGTCGACCCTTGTGACCGGGCATAGCGCACGACACGATCGATCGACTGCGACGGTGAAAAACCCATCAGATAGACGCCGTTTCCGGCCACCGCCGCGTCATTGGAAAAGCTGACGACCGGAACCCCCGCCGCCCGTGCCGGTGCCGCAACGACCCGTACGTCATCGGCCAGCAGCGGCCCGAGGAACAGGCGATTGCCATCAGCCAGCGCGCGCTGCGCGGCGGCCGCCGCGCCGGTTGCGGTGTCGTATGTCGTGATCCGCACCTTTGCACCGCCGGTATCGAGCAAGGCGAGGTTGGCCGCGTTGGCAATCGACTGGCCGACCGCCGCGTTCGCGCCGGTCATCGGCACAAGCAGCGCCACCCGGTGCCGTTCCTGATCGGTCGGCAAGCCGGGGCCGACCGGGCGGGTTTCCTCTACCGGCGGTGGAGCCTTGACCGGCGGCGCGGTCTTCGGGACCATCGTTTGGCAGCCCGCCAGAAAAGCGGTGAAACCGATCCCCGCAAGACGAAGAAAAGTGCGGCGTGGTTGCGCGGCCTCTGCCATGACATCATCCCATGAACCAGCCCCTAGACGAGGCCCTGACCCCCGGCCTCTACATCGTCGCGACACCGATCGGCAACTTATCCGATCTTTCCCCCCGTGCTGCGGCCGTGCTAGCCCGCGCCAATGTGATCGCGGTGGAGGATAGCCGCGTCACCGCCAAGCTCCTCAACCGCATCGGCACCAAGCGGCCGATGACGCCTTATCACGATCATAATGCCGATCAGGTGCGCCCCGGATTGATCGCCCGGATGGGTTCGGAAGCAATCGCCCTCGTATCCGACGCGGGCACGCCGCTGATCTCCGATCCGGGTTTCAAGCTGGTCCGTGATGCACGCGCGGCAGGCCATACCGTGACGACAATTCCCGGGCCGTGCGCCGCCATCGCCGCGCTGACCCTGGCGGGGCTGCCCACCGACCGATTCTTTTTCCTCGGTTTCCTGCCGTCGAAGGAAAAGGCCCGCGCCGATGCCATCGCCGAAATCGCAGCGGTGCGCGCGACACTGATCTTCTACGAATCGGGGCCACGGCTGGCGGCATCGCTCACCACCCTCGCCGATGGCCTGGGCGATCGCGAGGCGGCCGTGGCGCGCGAAATCAGCAAGACGTTCGAGGAATGCGTGACGGGCACGTTAAGCGAACTGGCGGAGCGGTATAAGGATGCGCCGCCCAAGGGCGAAATCGTCATCATCGTCGGCCCGCCCGGCGAGGCGCCCGTCCCCGATTCGGCCGATATCGACGCGGCGCTGATCGACGCGATGACCCGGCTGCCGACCGCCAAGGCCGCCGGCGAAGTGGCCAAGGCGACCGGCCTGCCCCGCCGCGACCTGTATGCCCGGGCAATGGCCCTGCGGGACGCCTGATGTCGCGGCAGGCGGCCGAACAGCGCGGGCGCAAGGCCGAAACGCTGGCCGCCTGGTGGCTGCGTCTTCGCGGCTGGCGCATCCTTGCCTCCCGCGCCCGCACGCCTGTGGGCGAGGTCGACCTGATCGCAAGGCGCGGCCGCACGCTGGCATTCGTCGAAGTGAAAGCGCGGGCGAGCGATGCGGCACTGGACCTGGCGATCGACCGAAAACGCCTCGTCCGTGTGGCGCGGGCCGCCGAAATACTCAGCCCCCGCTATCAACGGGCGGGCGATGACATCCGCATCGACGTGATCCTGATCCGCCCGCGCGCGTGGCCGCGCCACATTCCAAATGCCTGGCATGGGTGACATTCATCGCCCGGTCCCCTACGTCACGCCCGAACCAGCGCGAGGCAGCTTCCATGTCGCTTAAAGTCGCGGTCCAGATGGATCCGCTCGAAACCATCAACATCGCCGGCGATTCCACATTCGCGATCATGCTGACGGCGCAGGCGCGCGGGCACCAGCTATTCCATTATCAGGCTGGCGACCTCAGCTATCGCGACGGCCGCGTCACGGCACCCGCGCGCCCGGTGACGGTGCAGCGTGTGGCCGGCGATCATTTCACCGCCGGCGATCCGGTGGTGATCGATCTGGCCGATGATGTGGATGTCGTGCTGATGCGGCAGGATCCGCCGTTCGATCTGGCCTACATCACCGCGACCCATCTGCTCGAACGCATCCGCGATCGGACGTTGGTGGTGAACGATCCGGAATCGGTGCGTAACGCGCCCGAAAAGCTGTTCGTGCTGGATTATGCCCAGTTCATGCCGCCGACCTTGATCACGCGCCGGCTGGAAGATGCCCGCGCCTTCCACGCCGAACATGGCGAAGTGGTGGTGAAGCCGCTTTACGGCAATGCGGGGTCGGCCGTGTTCCATGTCGGCCGCAACGATGCGAACCTGGCCGCGCTGACCGAATTGTTCGGGCAGGTGTGGCGCGAACCGTTCATGGTGCAGGCGTTCCTGCCCGACGTATCGAAGGGCGACAAACGCATCGTCCTGATCGACGGCAAGCCGACGGGCGGGATCAACCGGCTGCCCAAGGATGGCGAGATTCGTTCCAACCTTGCCGCCGGGGGCCGCGCCGATCCGACCGAACTAACGGCTCGCGAAATGGAAATCTGCGCCGCGATCGGCCCGGAACTGGCGAAACGCGGGCTGTTGTTCGTCGGTATTGACGTGATCGCCGGGCATCTGACGGAAATCAACGTCACTTCGCCCACCGGCATCGTCGCGATCGACCGTTTCAACGACACCGATACCCCGGCGATCATCTGGGATGTGATCGAAGCGAAAGTCGCCGCCCGTGGGTGATTGGGTTCACCAACTGATCGAACAATCGGGCTATCTCGGCGTCGCGTTCCTGATGTTCGCCGAAACCGTGTTCCCGCCGATCCCATCCGAAGTGATCATGTCGCTGGCGGGACTGCAGGCCGCCAAGGGCACGATGACGCTGCCCGGTGTAATCGCCTGCGGCACGTTCGGCGCGATGCTGGGCAATACTTTCTGGTATCTCCTCGCCCGCGCATTGGGGCTGGAGCGATTCAAACCGATCATCGACCGGTTCGGCCGCTGGCTGACGATGGATTGGGCGGAAGTGCAACGCGGCGAGAAATGGTTTCGCAGCCATGGCGCGGTGTTCGTCTTTTTCGGGCGGCTGCTGCCGACAGTGCGGTCGCTGGTATCGGTTCCGGCGGGACTGCTGCACATGAGCCTCAGCCGTTTCCTGTTCTGGTCGACGCTGGGCACCACCGGCTGGACTGCGTTGCTGGCGATCGCCGGTTATGAGCTTGGCCAGCGATACACGGACGTCGAACACTATATCGGCCCGCTATCGACCGCGATCATGGTGCTGCTCGTCCTCTGGTATTTCTGGCGCGTACTCACCTGGAAACCCAGCGTCTGATCAGGCGCGCGGGTGGGCGTTGCGATAAACATCCATCAGATGCGCCGCATCGACCGAGGTGTATATCTGCGTCGACGACAGGCTGGCATGACCCAGCAACTCCTGCAATGAACGCAGATCGGCCCCCCGCCCCAACAGATGGGTCGCAAAACTGTGACGCAGCGCGTGCGGCGTCGTCCGGCCGGACAGGCCCAGCCGGACGCGCGCGCCGCGCACCGCCCGGCGGACAAGATCGGCCGACAAAGCCCCCCCCCGTGCCCCCCGGAACAAGGCCATATCCGGGGCAGCCGGCCATGGCGAAAGCGCCAGATACTGTTCGATCGCCGCGCGCACCGGCGGCAATAGCGGCACGATGCGCACTTTCGCCCGTTTGCCCGTAACGCGGATCGTATCGCCCAGCGGCAGCACCGCCCCGGTCAGCCCCATCGCTTCACCGACGCGCAGGCCCGCGCCGTAGAGCAGCAACAGCACCGCGAAATCGCGCGCGGCGATCCACGGCCGGGTGGCGGCATCGGCGGCATCCTCAGCCAGCGCCACCGCATCATCCGCCGAAATCGGACGCGGCGCACTGCGCTTGATTTTTGGTCCCTTAAGGCGCGGCACATCGCCCACGACATGTTTCAGGAAACCACGCAAGGCCGATAGTTCCCGCGCAGCAGAGCTGTTTTCGATCCCTTCGCCGCGACGGTGGGCAAGATAGGCCCGCAGATCTCCGGCATCGACCGTCGCCAGCAAGGCTGCATCCACCGCCTGCCCGCGATGCTGACCGAGAAAGACAATCAGCCGATGCGCGGTCGCGACATAAGCACGCACCGTATGCACCGATCGACGGCGATCATGCGCGAGATGCGCACCCCATGCCGCCGCGATCAGCCGGGCGGGGTGGTCTTCCAGAATCAGGGGAGCAGCCACCGCCCGATCATGCGCGAAACCACATTGCCAAGGAAGAGCAACAGTTCGGATCCATGGCCGGTTTCAAAACCCTGCGCGCGGCGCTGTCCCAGCGCGAGCAAGCCCGACGGCAGCGGAGGCGTCGCATCAAGGCGGATCAGCGCCTCCGCCCGGATCAGATCGGACGCCGGCCCAAATAGCGGATGGCCGCGTTCGACCCCGCGCAGCACGACGCCATCCACATCCTCGATCGATCGTTCGACGATGCGACGATCCACGAACTGCATGCCCGACGCATCCGCGCGTATCGCCCGGTCTTCGACGAACAGGGCAAGCGATACGGCGTCCAGCCCCAGAATCTGCGGCCAGACCTGGGTGATGATGTGGATGAGGTGATCAAGCCCTTCGGCGTCGAGGGCTGCGATCACCGCCTGATGGATTGCCGATACAGCACCCGAATGGCCACGCGCGAAGGCGATGAGGTCCTGATTGGCCTCCTCCACCTCCGCCACGCGCCGCCGAAGCGACGCGACCGCATGGCCCTCGAAATCGACAAGCGTGCCCATAAGCGCAAGCTTACAGGGACTTGGTTAAAAAGCTACTGGCGGATGATGTCGGCCAGCGCATTGCAGCGCGGGAACCCGCTGTTCCCGGCGATCAACCGATCGTCTGGCCGGTCTTCGCCCAATCCGCCAGAAAACCCTCGATGCCCTTGTCGGTCAGCGGGTGGTTGAACAGCGCGCGGATCACCGCCGGCGGGGCGGTCATCACGTCCGCACCGATCTTGGCCGATTCCAGGATGTGGATCGGATGGCGGACGCTGGCGACCAGGATTTCGGTCGCGAAATCATAATTGTCGTAGATGATCCGGATATCGGAAATGAGCTGCATGCCATCGAAACCGATATCGTCGTGGCGTCCCACGAACGGCGAAATGAAGCTCGCGCCGGCCTTGGCCGCCAGAAGCGCCTGATTGGCCGAGAAGCACAGCGTCACATTGACCATGCAGCCATCGTCCGACAGCTTCTTGCAGGTTTTCAGGCCGTCGACGGTGAGCGGAACCTTGATGCAGACGTTCGGCGCGATCTTCCGCAGTACAGCGGCTTCGCGCATCATCGTGTCATGATCGAGGGCGACCACTTCGGCCGAAACCGGCCCCGGCACCAGCCCGCAAATTTCCTCGACTACTTCGAGGAACTTGCGGCCAGACTTGTGGATCAACGACGGGTTCGTGGTCACGCCATCGAGCAGGCCGGTGGCCGCGAGATCGGCGATTTCCACGGTGTCGGCGGTGTCGACGAAGAACTTCATGGATCAGGTTTCCCGAATAGGAATGGATGATGTGCAGGGTGATTCTGGCGCGGCCTATAGCGCGTCACGCCCGCGCAGACGAATCGGAGAAGAGCCGTCGCCGCCGCCTTGGACGAACCATATCCGCCCACCTCTTGCGACGGGCAGGGAAAAGCGCGAGGCAAGGGCCATAGCAACAGGATAAACGCCCGATGATCCTTCGCCCAATTCCATCGCTTATGGCGGCCGTCGCTGCCATTGCCATGATCGCCCCCGCCTCCATCGCGGCCCCCGCCGAAACGCCCGCGCGCTTGTTTCAGGGGAGCGACCTTTTTTCGCTCGAAGCCGCCACCGATCCGCAAATCCGCGCAGACGGTGCGGTGATCGCCTATGTCCGCCGATCGAACGACGTGATGACCGACAAGGCCCGCGCCACGATCTGGCTGGTTGATACGCGCACCGGCGCCCACACCCCGCTGATCGCCGGCCCCGGATCGCACAGCCAGCCGCGCTGGTCCCCCGATGGCACGCGCATCGCCTATGTCTCCACCGCCGATGGCGGCGGCGCGCAACTTTACGTGCGCTGGATGGGCACCGGCGCGACAGCCCGGGTGACCGGCCTGCCCGACAGCCCCAGTTCCATCACCTGGTCCCCCAACGGCCAATCGCTGGCTTATGTGATGAACGTGCCCGATGAAGCCAAGACGCTCGGCAAGGCGCCCGCCAAACCCGAAGGCGCGAAATGGGCGCCACCGCTGGAGGTGATTTCGTCGGTCGTCTATCGCGCCGACGGGGCCGGCTATCTGAAGCCCGGTCACGATCATGTCTTTGTCGTCCCGGCCGATGGTGGCGCCGCGCGCCAATTGACGTTCGGCGCGTTCAACGACGCTGGCCCACTGGCCTGGGCGCCGGACGGCCGCACCCTGCTGTTCAGCGCCGATCGCAGCAAGAATTGGGAACGCGAACCGAACAATCCGGAAATCCACGCGGTCGATCTGGCCAGCGGCGCGGTGACCCCGCTCACCAGCCGGATCGGGCCTGATATCGCGCCGGCAATGTCCCCTGATGGCAAACACATCGCCTTTCTCGGTTTCGACGACAAATATCGCGGCTACGAGAATGTCGTCCTTTATGTGATGGACCGCGACGGCCGCAATTCACGCGCCATCACCGGGGGGCTGGATCGCAGCATCGACGACGCGCAATGGGCCGCCGATGGCCGGTCGCTCTATGTGCAATATGACGACCATGGATCGTCGCGCGTGGCGCGCGCAACGCTGGACGGCAAACTCACCACCCTGGCGACGGGCATGGCCGGATCGGGGCTGGACCGGCCTTATTCAGGCGGATCGTTCAGCGTGGCGAAGAATGGCACGATCGCCTTCACCAGCGGTAACCCGCTGCGCCCGGCCGATATTTCGATTGCCCGTGGCGGCCATGTGAAGCGCCTGACCCGGCTGAACGAAGAACTGCTCGGCTCCAAGACGCTGGGACAGGTAAAGCCGCTGCCCGTGAAGGCCGCCGATGGCCGCGAAATCGGCGCGTGGCTCGTCACCCCGCCCGATTTCGATCCGACGAGGAAATATCCGCTGATCCTGGAAATCCACGGCGGTCCGTTCGCGGCCTATGGCCCGGCCTTTGCCAGCGACAATCAGTTGTACGCAGCTGCGGGCTATGCCGTGCTCTACGTCAATCCGCGCGGCAGCACGTCCTACGGGGCAGAATTCGCCAACCTGATCCACCACGCCTATCCGGGCGACGACTATGGCGACCTGATGGCGGCGGTGGATGCGGCGATCGCCACCGGATCGATCGATCCGGACAATCTGTTCGTGACCGGCGGATCGGGCGGCGGCGTGCTGACGGCGTGGATCGTCGGCAAAACCGACCGGTTCAAGGCGGCGGTGACGCAAAAGCCGGTGATCGACTGGGCCAGCTTCGTCCTGACGGCGGACAACACGCCCTTCTTCGCCAAATATTGGTTCGGCAAGATGCCGTGGGAGGACCCGCAAGCCTATTGGGCGCGATCGCCGCTGTCGCTGGTCGGCAACGTCAAAACGCCAACTCTCGTCGTTGTCGGCAGCGAGGATTATCGCACGCCGGTCAGCGAGTCCGAGCAATATTATGCCGCGCTCCAGTTGCGCGGCGTGCCAACAGGATTGGTGAAGGTGCCCGAAGCATCGCACGGCGGCATTGCGGCGCGGCCATCGCAATCGGCGGCCAAGGCATCGGCGATCATCGCCTGGTTCGACAGGTATCGGAACGCCGTGAAGTAACTGGCCCTCCATTCCAGGGCGGGTTAAACCAACCGCCCCGGAAGTTGAGGGACAGTGAGATGACCGATCAGGATCTCCGCGCGCGCGCAATTGCGCTCTATGATCGTTTCACCCACGACCATCATGACCGCCGCGCTTTTCTGGCCGAACTGACGACACTGGCCGGAAACGCCGCCGCCGCCAACGCGCTGATCGCCGCAATCGCGGCGAACCCGGCAGCGGCAGCGATCGTCCCGCCCGATGACAAGAGGCTCAAGACCACCGAAACAAGCTGGCAGACCGCGCCCGGCCGGACGATGCGAGGCTATTGGGCAAGCCCCGCACATAGCCCCACGCCCCTGCCCGCGGTGATCGTCATCCACGAAAATCGCGGGCTGAACGATCATATCCGCGATGTCGCCCGCCGCGTGGCGCTGGCCGGTTTCCATGCGCTCGCGCCCGACTTTCTCTCACCCGATGGCGGCACTCCGGCTGACGAGGACAAAGCGCGTGCCATGATCAGTGCGCTCAATCTGCCCGCTGCCGTGGCAGATGGCGCGGCAACCATACGCTGGCTGAAAAGCGACCGGCGCACGACCGCCCGGATCGGCGCAGTGGGGTTTTGCTGGGGCGGCGCGATGACGAACCGGCTGGCAATCGCCGCCGGATCGGCCCTGTCCGCTGCTGTCCCCTATTATGGCCCCGCGCCAGCACCGACCGAAGCCGCGAAGGTGAAGGCGGCCATGTTGCTGCAATATGCCGGAAGCGATGATCGGGTGAACCAGACAGCCGAGCCGTGGATCACCGCGCTCAAGGCCACGCACGTGCCCGTCACGGCATATTTTTACGAAGGGACGGCCCACGCCTTCAACAATGACACATCGGCCGAACGCTATGACAAGGCGGCGGCGGATCTGGCGTGGAACCGGACAATCGCATTCCTCAAGGAGAGGCTGGGATGAGTGAGCTGATATTCTACACCAACCCGCAATCGCGCGGCCGTATCGTGCGCTGGATGCTGGAAGAAACCGGCGCGTCCTATCGCACCGAAATCGTGCCCTACGGCCCGGTCATGAAGGGGCCGGACTATCTGGCGATCAACCCGATGGGCAAGGTTCCCGCAATCCGGCACGGCGCCACCATAGTCACCGAATGCGCGGCGATCTGCGCCTATCTGGCCGATGCCTTTCCTGCCGCTGGCCTTGCACCGCCCACGGATCGGCGCGGCGATTATTATCGCTGGCTGTTCTTCGCCGCCGGCCCGGTCGAAGCGGCGGTGACGGACAAGATGCTGAAGGTGGAACCCAATGCCGAACAGCGTGGATCCGTCGGCTATGGCAGCTTCGAAGAAACAATCGACAATCTGGAACGCGCCGTCACCGGCCGCCCCTATTTCTGTGGCGATCAGTTTACGGCAGCGGACGTCTATGCCGGATCGCACATCGCCTGGGGCATGATGTTCAAGACGATCGAAGAACGCCCGGCCTTTATCGATTATGTCGCCCGCATCCATGATCGCCCGGCCTATAAGCGCGCCGCCGAACTGGACGATGCAGCCGCCGCCGCTACCGTCTGACGCACCCCTTCATGGACATAGAAAAAGGCCCGGCGGATCGTTCCACCGGGCCTTTTTCGTTCACGCCATATCGCGATGATCAGTCGCGGTTGCCCATCAACTGCAGCAGGAAGGTGAACATGTTGACGAAGTCGAGGTAGAGCGACAGCGCGCCCATGATCACCGACTTGCCGACCATTTCCGTGCCGGCGACGTAGAAATACATGCTCTTGATCTTCTGCGTGTCATAAGCGGTGAGGCCCGCGAAGATCAGCACGCCGAGGAAGCTGATCACCAGCGACATGCCGCTCGACTGCACGAACATGTTGATCACGCTCGCCACCAGCAGGCCGACGACACCCATGATTAGGAACGTGCCGAACGCCGACAAGTCACGCTTGGTGGTGTAGCCATAGAGGCTGAGACCCGCAAACGCCGCCGCCGTCGCGAAGAAGGCCTGGGCGATATCAACGCCACCATAGACCAGGAAGATCGTCGACATCGACAGGCCCATCACCGTCGCGAATGCCCAGAACAGGGCCTGCGCGGCGAAGGTGGACAGACGGTTGATGCCGAAGCTCAGCACCATCACAAAAGCGAGCGGCGCCAGCATGATCACCCAGCGCAGCGCGCCGCCGGAAAACACCGTCGCAGCCATGCCCGAACGGGCGAACATATAAGCGACGATGCCCGTCAGCAGGACACCAGACGCCATGTAGTTATAGACCGAAAGCATGTACGAGCGCAGACCCGCGTCGATCGCGGCGTCGCGTGCGCCGGCGACCGTGGGCCTCGCCGCTGCGTTCGTCCGGGGGTCAGACCAGTTGGCCATCGTAACGAAACTCCATATCCGCGGTCGCAATTCGCGCCGCCTGGGTCCAATATCGGCCGATTGCCGATAGTTTTCAACGGACGCACCTGTAACATGATATTTCGGCTTGGCCCATGCACCGCTTGTTCGTAGCGATCCGCCCGCCCCGCGCCATCCGCCTGCAATTGCTGACGATCATGCACGGCATCCGTGGCGCACGCTGGCAGGACGACGCGCAGCTCCATCTGACGCTGCGATTTATCGGCGAAGTCGATCGCCACCGGGCCGAGGATGTCGCGGCAGCCCTTGGCGCAGTTCACCACCCGGCCTTCACGCTCGCCCTTCACGGGCTTGGCCAGTTCGATCGCAAAGGGCGGCTGGACAGCCTGTGGGCGGGCGTGGCGCCGCACGAAGGCGTCATCGCGCTGCATCACAAAATCGATCAGGCGCTGGCCCGTGTCGGGATCGTGCCAGAGACACGCGCGTTCCTGCCGCACATCACGATCGCGCGTTGCAACCGCCAAACCGGGCCGGCCGATGCGCTGCTGGCGCAATTCGCCGGCCTGACGAGCGAACCCCAGGCGATCGCCGCATTCTGCCTGTATGAAAGCCGGCTGGGTAGCGAAGGCGCGACCTACGACATCATCGCCCGTTACCCGCTCGATTAGGCGCCGCGTGCCAGACGGGCGGCCAGCGCGCGCGCACCTTCGGTGACATCCGCCCAGGTGATATCGAACCCGGCCTCGTCGCCATAATAAGGATCGGCCACGGGCTGTCCTTCGCGTCCGGCGACATGATCGAGCAGCAAGGACAGTTCCGCGATGCCGTCCGCCGGCATCAACGCGCGCAGATTGGTGAGGTTGCTTTCATCGAGCGCGATGACGTGGGTGAAGCGACGAAAATCATCCGCCGTCACCTGCCGCGCGCGATAGCCCGAAATATCCAGACCATTGCGCTGTGCCACCGCCTGGGCGCGGGTGTCGGGCGCACGGCCGATATGCCAGTCGCCGGTGCCCGCCGAGTCCACCGCGACTGCCAGGCCGCTTTTTTCCACCTCTACGCGGAACGCGGCCTCCGCCAGCGGGGACCGGCAAATATTGCCAAGGCAGACGAACAATACGGCCGGCGTGGTGAGCGGGTTTGGCTTTACGGACACGATGATCTCCCGGATAAGACTGGCGGCTTAGGGCAAAGCGGCGCGCGAATGAAGCCGTCGTCGACAGGGGATCGCGCGGGCGCATGATGCAAACGGACAAGCGCGCCAGCACGGGCGCCTATCGCTGGTATGTGCTTGGCCTGTTCACGCTGGTCTATGCGTTCAACTTCATCGACCGCCAGATCATCACCATCCTGGCCCCCTATCTGAAGGTGGATCTGGGTATCACCGATGCGCAGGTGGGCCTGCTGTTCGGCACCGCCTTTGCCTTGTTCTATGCGCTATTCGGCATCCCGCTGGCGAAACTGGCGGATGGCTGGCACCGGGTTCGCACGCTTTCGATCGGGCTTGCCTTCTGGTCGGCGATGACGACGGTTTCCGGTCTGGCGACGAACTTTACCCAATTGGCTCTGGCCCGCGTGGGCGTCGGCGTCGGCGAAGCCAGCGCTTCGCCGGCCGCGACATCCATCCTGCTGGATTATTTTCCCAAGGCGAAACGGGCGACCGCGCTCGCCATCTACATGAGCGGGATATACGTCGGCGCGGGCGCATCGCTCATGATCGGCGGGCAGATCGTGGGCTGGTGGGAGGCCGCTTATCCGATTGATCCGCCGTTCGGCATGGCCGGCTGGCAGGCCGCTTATTTCGCGGTCGGCATCCCCGGCCTTATTCTCGCCCTGCTGGTGGTGACGACCGTGCGTGAACCGGTGCGCGGCGCCATCGACGGCCGGCCCCATGCGGGTGACCCTGCGCCATTTCGCGCAACCTTCCGCGAAATGGCGACGATGTTCCCGCCATTCAGCCTGTTCAGCCTCAAACGGCTCGGTGGCACCGGATCGCAGATCGCGGTCAACGCGATGGCGCTAATCGCCTGCGCCGCTGGCGCCGCGCTGGTGATCGCATTGACCAACCAACTGCTGGCACCCGCCAAGCGCGCCGTGATCAGCCAAATCGGCGCTCTCACGATCACCACCAACTTCGTCCAATGGACCGCGATCGCGATCGGCGTCTATGCGACGTGGAGTTGGATCCAATCGGTTCGGCTGCGTGATCCGGTAGCGGCGCGGCTTATTCTGAGCACACCCAGCTTCTATTGCCCGGTGATCGCCGGCGGGCTGGTAAGCTACAGCAGCTATGGCTTCAGCACCTTCATCTTCCTTCACGGAAAAACCTACCTGGGGCTGGAGTCGGCCGACGGCTGGTATCTCGGCGCCATCGCCGCGCTGGCGGGCGGAATCGGTACCACCATTGGCGGCGTGATCGGCGATTGGGCACGCCAGCAGCACCCATCAGGCCGGCTGTATGTCGCAATCGGGGCGGCGGCGATCTCCGCCGCTTTCAGCCTGCTCCAATACAGCACCGCAAGCGTGACGACCTTCTATGTCGCCAACTTTTTTGCGATCCTGTTCCTCACGCTGTGGCTGGGCCCGGTTTCAGCGACGCTGCAGGATCAGGTGCTGCCACGGATGCGCGGTCTTGCCATGGCGGTGCAATTTCTGGGCGCCAATCTGATCGGGCTTGGCCTTGGCCCCTATGTCGTCGGACTGGTCAGCGATGCGACCGGAGATCTGCGCTTCGCCATGTTGACGGCGCTCGTGCCCGCACCAGCGGCCGTGATCCTGTTCCTGATCGCCGCCCGCCACTTGCCCGCAGCCGAAGCCACGCTGGACGCGCGGGCACGGGCTGAGGGCGAGCGGTTGGACTAGGTTTTAGCGCGGGGCGACGACCCCACAGGCGATGCGCCCGCCGCTATTGCCGGTCGGATCGGTCTTATAATCGTCAGGGCCGGCATGGATTACCAGCGCCGCGCCATCCGCGTCGAGCAGCGGGTTTGCGCCACCCATCAGTTGCGCGCCGGGGATCGTCACCTCCAGCTGACCCGCGCCATCGGTGCCAGCGATCAGATTGGGAAGATCGCCCCAGTGCGGGCCACCGGCAGCATCCTTGCCATGCGCCATGTTCGTCGGGTTCCAATGGGAGCCGGCCGTGGTGAAGCCCGGCG
This sequence comes from Sphingomonas sp. KC8, assembly GCF_002151445.1. Classification (GTDB taxonomy): domain Bacteria; phylum Pseudomonadota; class Alphaproteobacteria; order Sphingomonadales; family Sphingomonadaceae; genus Sphingomonas_E. The sequence continues at coordinate 3,869,271 of NZ_CP016306.1, read as the reverse complement.
CTTCGCACAAGCCAACGGCGTGCAGGTGGAAACCATGCGCCCCGGGCGCCACGTTGCGCGCATCGATGACCAGCCGAATACCGGACGGCGTATCGGTCAGCGTCGCACTACCCATCGACGTGCCATCGGCGCCATTGAGCACGACCGTCGCGCTGGCGGGCACGGCCGGCGTGGCTGCGGGGTCAGCGCTGTTGCTGGCGCAGGCGGCAAGCAGCCCCACCAAAGCGAGCGGCGGCATTATCGTCCAAGGGCGCATGTGAAATCTCCGTGGCTGCTCGATACATCGATGCGGGAACGTAACGCTCGACCCTAGCGCGGGTTTCATTGAGCGAAAATCCCCAAGCGTATCAAGGCCCAGAGGAAAGATGGGCCGGGCTATCGCTGCCCGACCCGGATCATCCTAGCGGAAATTTTCCGCATATGTGCGAATACGCAGCTTCTTTTCGGCGGCGGGAACGACAGTCGTCGTCAGGCCTTCGCCAGCCGCATAGGCCCGCGCGGCATCCAGCGACGGGAATACGAGCCGCACCTGTCCACGCGTATCGCCCGATCCGGCCCAGCCGGTCAGCGGATCGGGACGCTTGGCTTCGGCCGGCTCATATTCCAGAACCCATTCGCCAGCACGCGCCCGGCCGGACTGCATGGCGTTTTTGCTACGCTGGTAGATGCGCGCGGCGAGCATCGAATCAGTCCTCCGGGGCGATGGTGACGCGCAGACCATCCAGCGCATCGGTGAACGGGATCTGGCACGACAGGCGCGAGGTTGCGATACGATGGTCCGAACTGTCGAGCAGATCATTCTCGTCTTCGCTGAGTGCGCCAAGCTTGTCGAAATCGCCGGCATCGACATGGATGTGGCAGGTCGCGCAGGAGCAGCAGCCGCCGCACAGCGCCAGAAGCTCGTCAAAACCGTTATCGCGAATATTCTCCATCACCGACAGGCCGGCCTGGCCTTCAATGACCTTTTCTTCCCCTTCGCGCGTGACGACAATAAGCTTCGGCATTATGGCTTCTCCCCTCGCTCCGGCGAGCCAGTTTCCGGGCGGCTATGTCCGTCCATGGCCGTGAAATCAAGGGCGGACGCGACATGGCATTGACGGCAGAGCAACTGAAAGCCGGTCTCGACGCACTTGCAAGGACGGAACCCGCCTTCGCGCGACGGCTGGAAGCCATCGGCTATCCGGAACCGCGCATCCGTGCACGAGGCTATGAAACATTGCTTCGAACGATCGTTGGCCAGCAGGTAAGCGTCCATGCGGCCAATGCGGTCTGGGCCAGGCTGGATGCCGCGCTGGGGTCCGCGACCGATCCGGCGGCGCTGATCGGCGCATCGGATGAAACATTGCGCGCGGCCGGGCTTTCTCGTCAGAAAAGCGGTTACGCCCGCAGCCTTGCCGATCATGTGCTGTCGGGACGGTTGGATCTGGCCGCCCTGCCCGACGATGACGAAGCGGCGATCACCCAGCTCGTCGACATCAAGGGGATCGGCCGCTGGTCCGCCGAAATCTATCTTTTGTTCGCCGAAGGACGCAGCGATGTGTGGCCGGCGGGCGACCTGGCCGTCCAGATCGAAGTCGGCCGGTTGATGGGTCTCGACGAACGCCCATCGGAAAAAAAGACCCGCGAACTGGCCGAAGCCTGGCGACCGCATCGCGGGGCCGCCGCGATCTTCACATGGCACAGTTATGGGCAGGCGGCGAAAAAGACCGCCGACAAGGCACCGATGTGATGGCGCGCGGACTGCTTCTTCCAGGCATAGTGCTGGCACTGTCGGCGGCGCCAGCCGCCGCGCGGGATCTTTGCCCGGATCGTCCCGGCCTCGGCACGCCTGCCTGCACGCTCGATCCGGGGCGCATCCAGATCGAAATCGGCGTGGCCGATTGGGCGCTGGACCGCGAATCCGGTAGCCGCACCGACACCATCACCGCCGGCGACATGCTGATGCGCATCGGGCTGGACAGCCAGACCGAAATCCAGATCGGCTGGACCGCTTATGGCCATGTCCGCACGCGCGACCGGGTGGCCGGAACGCGCGATCGCAGCACCGGCATCGGCGATACGTCCTTGGCGATTCGCCGCAATCTCGCCCAACCGGACGGGTCGGGCCTGGCAATCGCGTTGCAGCCCTATATCAGCCTGCCCACGGGCGGATCGGCCATCGGCGCGGGTGATTGGGGTGGCGGCCTGATCGCACCGATCAGCTACGATCTTCCCGGCGGCCTGCAACTTGGCATCACCCCGCAGATCGCGGCGGCGGTTGATGCCGATGGCGACGGCCGCCATATCCTTTTTGGCAGCGTCGTCGGGCTGGGCTTTGATCTCAGCGATGCGATTGGCGCGACCATCGAACTGGCCGCTTACCGTGATCGCGATCGGGCAAGCCGCACCACGCAGGCGCTGGCCGGCCTGTCGATCGGCTGGCAGCCGGGCGATGACACCCAGTTCGACGCCGGCGCCAATATCGGGTTGAACCGCGATACGCCGGACGTCGAACTCTATTTCGGTATCACCCGACGTTTTTGATTAGACCAGCCGGCTTTGCGCCAACGCCGCGGCCACGAAGCTGGCGAACAAGGGGTGCGGATCAAACGGCTTGGACTTCAGTTCCGGGTGGAACTGCACCCCGATGAACCAGGGGTGATCCGGCCGCTCGACGATTTCAGGCAGCGCACCATCCGGCGACATACCCGAAAAGATCAGGCCCTTGGCTTCCAGCGGTTCGCGATAATTGATGTTCACTTCGTAACGGTGGCGATGGCGTTCCGAAATCTCGGTGCCGCCATAGATCGATGCGACCCGGCTGTTGCCCGACAGCTTGGCCGGGAAAGCGCCCAGCCGCATCGTGCCGCCCAAATCGCCATCGGCGCTGCGCACTTCCATGCCGCGTGCCGATTTCCATTCGGTGATGAGGCCGACAACCGGATCGGGCGTCGGCCCGAATTCCGTGGTCGATGCTTTCGACAGGCCGACAAGGTTCCGTGCGCCTTCGATGCACGCCATCTGCATGCCAAGGCAGATACCGAAAAACGGCACGCCGCGTTCACGCGCGAAGCGGACCGCCGAAATCTTGCCTTCCGACCCGCGTTCGCCAAAGCCGCCGGGCACGAGGATCGCGTTGCAGGGTTCAAGGCTGGCCGCGATATCCGAATCGGGGCCTTCGAACATTTCCGCGTCGATCCAGCGGACGTTGACCTTCACCCGATTGGCGATACCGCCATGAACGAGCGCTTCATGCAGCGACTTATAGGCATCGAGCAGGCCGGTATATTTGCCGACCACGCCGATGGTGACTTCGCCTTCGGGATTCTGGATGCGATCGACGATATCGTCCCAACGGGCAAGGTTGGGGGAACTGTCGGCTTCGATCCCGAACGCCGCCAGCACCGCACGATCCAGCCCTTCGGCGTGATATTGCAGCGGCACGCCATAGATCGTTTTCGCATCCAGCGCCGGGATCACCGCGTCCTTGGGGACATTGCAGAACAAGGCGATCTTCGCCCGCTCGCTATCCGGCAGCGGATGTTCCGAACGGCAAACCAGCACGTCCGGCTGGATACCAAGCGAGGTCAGTTCGCGCACCGAATGCTGCGTCGGCTTGGTCTTCAGTTCGCCGGCAGCGGCAATGAACGGCACTAGGGTGAGGTGGACGAAAATCGAATTGCCACGGCCCAGATCGGCGCGCAGCTGACGGATCGCTTCCATGAAGGGGAGCGATTCGATGTCGCCGACGGTGCCGCCGATCTCGCAAAGCACGAAATCGACATCATCACTTTCGGCGCGGGCGAATTCCTTGATCGCGTCGGTCACGTGCGGAATCACCTGCACGGTCGCGCCAAGATAATCGCCGCGCCGTTCCTTGGTGATGATGTTCTGGTAGATTCGCCCGGTGGTGATGTTGTCGGACTGACGCCCGGGAACGCCGGTAAAGCGTTCATAATGGCCGAGATCGAGGTCGGTCTCCGCCCCGTCGTCAGTGACGTAAACCTCGCCGTGCTGATACGGGCTCATCGTGCCCGGATCGACGTTGAGATAAGGATCGAATTTCCGGATCCGGACCCGATATCCGCGCGCCTGCAGGAGGGCAGCAAGACTTGCCGCCATGAGACCCTTGCCGAGCGAGGAGACCACGCCGCCGGTGATGAATATGTACCGCGCCATGGGAGAAATGGCTTAGCCGCGACTGGAGGTTGGGAGCAAGGTGGCGACTCCGAAAAAAGCGATCGAGCGCGTCAGCAGAGGCCAACGTCACGCAATGGAAGAATGACGAACGAAAACCGCGCCCGAACGACGGGCGCGGAAATTGGTCGACGAGCGAATTTACTGTGCGAGCGGAACCGCGCCATCGGCCGGGGCGGCCGCGTTGTCCGGCGCGGGTGCGGACGGGGCCTGTTGCTGCGCGACCGGCTGCCGCGCCAGCGACTGGTCGATTTCGCGCGGCGCGCGCTGAACCGTGGCAAGCGCCGCAAGGCCGATCGACATGATGATGAAGAGCGCGGCAAGAACGGTCGTCGCGCGAGTGAGAAAATCGGCCGCGCCGCGCGCACTCATCAAGCCCGACGGGCTGCCGCCCATGCCGAGACCGCCGCCTTCCGACCGCTGCATCAGGATAACCGCGACCAGCGCCGCGGCAATGATCGCATGAACAACGAGAAGGAAAGTGAACAGCATCGGCGATCGATCTTTCGGATAACAGGCGGCGTCGCCGCCGGATATGGACCCGGCCTCTATAGAATCAACCGCGCAGGTTCAACCGGGACCGCATCATTCAGCCGCGAGCAGCCGTTCCGCCCCGCCCAGATCGACCGATACCAGCCGGCTGACGCCCCGTTCCACCATCGTCACGCCGAACAAGCGATGCATCCGCGCCATCGTGACCGCATTATGGGTCACGATCAGATAACGCGTTTCCGTTTCCCGGGTCATGCGATCCAGCAGATCACAGAAGCGTTCGATATTCGCATCATCAAGCGGGGCATCCACTTCATCAAGCACGCAGATCGGCGCCGGATTTGTCAGGAACAAGGCAAATATCAGCGCCACCGCCGTCAGCGCCTGTTCACCGCCGGACAACAGGGTAAGCGCGGCCAGTTTCTTGCCCGGCGGCTGGGCCATGATTTCCAGCCCCGCCTCCAACGGATCATCCGAATCGGTGAGCGCGAGATGGGCCTCGCCGCCGGCGAACAGCGTCGTGAAAAGGCGGCGGAAATGCTGGTCGACCGCTTCAAATGCCGCGAGCAGCCGCATCCGCCCTTCGCGGTTCAGACTGCCGATCGATCCGCGCAGCCGGTTGATCGCCTCTCCCAGTTCATCGCGTTCCGCCTGCCCGGTCGCACGCGACAATTCGAGTTCGGCCAGTTCGGTATCGGCGACCAGATTGACCGGGCCGAGCCGCTCGCGATCCGCCGTCAGCCGATCGAGCAGCGCGGATTGGACGGCCGCATCGCCGACATCCGCACCGACAAAGGCCAGTTTCTCCGGCAGCACCGGCGCCGGACAACCGAAACGCTCGCCCGAAATGCGCCCCATTTCGATGCGGCGCATTTCCTGATTCTCATGCCGGGCAGCAGCCCCTGCGCGCGCCTCACGCGCAAGGCTGAGCGCCTCGCCAGCATCGGCCGCAGCCTTCTCCGCCTGCCGCAACCGTTCGTCGGACAGTCGCTCGGCCTCACGCGCGGTCGTGGCCGCAGCCTCGACGGTCGCCACCTCGCCCTCCAGCGCGGCAATCCGGCTGTCCAGCCGATCTGGCGCATCCGCAAGCGATGCCGCCTCCCGCGCCACCGCGTCAGCGCGCTTACCCATCTCGTCAATCCGGCGCGCGGCATCGCCCGCGCGCGAACGCCAGCTTTTGATTTCCCCGCGCACGGTTTCCAGTCGCCGGGCATCGGCATCCGCCCTTTGTCGCAACGCGGCTGCGCCAGCGCGCACATCCGCCAGCGCATTGCGTGCCGCATCGCTCGTCCGACGCAACTGGTCGACCTTGCCGCGCGCCGCTTCTCCATCGGGCAGCGCGGTAAATATGGCATCCGCCGCATCAACGCCCTGGCTCGCCTCATCGCGTTCCGCGCGCGCGCGGGCAACGCGCTGTTCGACCTGGTCGCGCTGTCCAGCCAGTCGCTCCAACGCGCCTGCCGCCATATCGGCATCCCGCGCGGCCCGGCGCGAGGCCGTCTCCGCATCGGCCAGACGCACGCGGGCGGCCTCCATCAGGGCCTTGGCCTGCACGAGATCCGCCTGGGCTGCCGCCATATCGGCGGCTGTTGCCGCCACCGCATCGCGCGCGGGCGGCAGCGCCTGCTGCAAAGCCGCCAGCCGGTTGATCCGTACCAGCCGTTCAGCGGCGGCAGCGCCGACATCTTCGGCAACAAACCCATCCCACCGCCGCATCCGCCCGTCCCGGGTGACCAGACGTTGCCCGACAGCCAGCCGGATCGAACCATCATCCGCATCAACCACGGCAATCTGCACCAGCCGGCGGATCAGTTCAGGTGGAGCCGTGACCCGCGACGCAAGTGGCTCGCCCCCGGCCGGCAGAACCGGATCGGCCGCATCCGCGACCGCGCCCACCCATCGGCGCTTGCCCGTTGGACCGATCACGGCATCCAGTTCATCGCCCAGCGCCGCTGCCAGGGCGCGTTCGAAGCCGGGAAGCGCGCTGACGCTATCCAGCGCCCTGCCCTGCCCCCCGCCCGTATCGAGCGCGCGGGCCAGCGCCGCAGCCTCGCTTTCCAGCGCGGCCAGCGCCGCGCGGGCCGCCGCCGCGCGCGATTCGGCCCCGTCACGGGCGGCGGCGGCTTCATCGCGGCTTGCCTCCGCTGCCGCGATCGCTGCACCTGCTTGCCTCCCGGCGATCTGCGCGGCGTCGCCTGCAGCAATCGCGGCCTTTTGCTGCGTCACCAGCGGTTCGGCAGAGGGCAATTGTGCCGCCTCCGCCACAGCACGGGCCAGTTCCGCATCCGCCCGCTGCAGCCGCTGCCGTGCCGCAGCCAGCGCCGCCTGCGCCACCCGTAATTCAGCCTGCTCCGCCGCCTCGTCGGCCACCGCATGGGCCATCGCCACTTCAGCATCACGGGCCAGGTTTTCCGCGTCGGAAAGGCGCGATGCGATCGCGATCTGCTCCGCCTCTGCCCTGGTCCGCGCGGCGACAAGCGCTTTGTCCTCCTCGGCCAGACGGGCCAGCGCCGCCGCCGCGTCGACCGCCAGCGTATCTTCCCGCGCCCGGTCTCGCGCCAGTGTTTCCGCCTGCGTGGCCAGTTCAGCTATCCGTCGCTCCAGCGCGCTACGCTCCGTTCGCAGGCCAGCCAGCGCATGTCCGGCGGCGGCGGCGGCGTCACGGGTGGTCTGCGCGGCCGCGCGCGCGTCGCCCACCGCGCGCACCGCATCAGCCTGATGGGCCGCTGCGGCGCGCTGCGCCTCGGCACAGGCCGCGGCAAATGCGGCGGCGGCGTCCGCTTCGTGCCTTGCGGCATCCGCGGCGGTCGCGGCCTCACGCCAGCGGGCGAAGATCAATTTGGCTTCGGCGAGGCGGATCTGTTCAGAAAGCTGGCGATAGCGTTCCGCCGCCCGCGCCTGCCGCCGCAGCGCGCCGCCCCGCACTTCCATATCGGATAGCAACTCATCAAGACGAGTCAGGTTCGCCTCGGTCGCGCGCAATTTCTGCTCGGCATCCTTGCGCCGGACGTGAAGTCCGGCGATGCCGGCCGCTTCTTCCAGCATCTGCCGGCGTTCCGCCGGTTTGGCGGCGATGACCGCTGCGATCCGGCCTTGGCTGACCAACGCCGGCGAATGCGCGCCCGTCGCCGCATCGGCAAAGAGCAATCCGACATCCTTGGCCCGAACGTCACGGCCGTTCAAGCGGTAGGCGGAACCGGCCCCGCGCTCGATGCGCCGGACGACTTCGATTTCACCGTCCTGCCCGTCGCCTGTCGCCGCGCGATCGACAAGGATGGAAACTTCGGCGAAATCGCGCGCCGGGCGTGTCGTCGTACCGGCGAAGATGACATCTTCCATCCCCCCGCCACGCATCGACTTGGCGGAGCTTTCGCCCATGACCCAGCGGATCGCTTCCAGAAGATTGGATTTGCCGCAGCCATTCGGGCCGACGACACCGGTCAACCCCGGTTCAATCCGCAGTTCGGAAGGTTCGACGAAACTTTTGAAGCCCGAAAGCTTGAGGCGGCGGATTCGCATAAGCGCGCGCGTCCCCGCCGCCCCGTTCGATCAGCTGCCGACGGCGGTTTTCAGCTGCGCGGACAGCGAGTTCCAGTCGAACGCCCCCTCGGCCAGCTTGCCATTGATCAGGAAGCTGGGCGTGCCGGTGATCTTGTCCTGATTGGCGCCGCGATCGCGGATCGCGATCAGCCGATCGAGATTGGCCTTATCCGACAGGCACTGATCGGCCTTGTCTTTGGAAAGGCCCCGCGCGCGATAGAATTGATCCATCCCGGCAGCTGTCGCGAGTGCGCCGAACTGCTGGTTTTCGGGCAAGCCCTGGATGCGGGTAATTTCCGCGTTCGGAATTTTGCTGACCTGCGCGCCCCAGTTCTTCTGTTCGGCATAGGTCTGTTCGACGAGCTTGAAGAACGGCCCTTCCCCCTGGCAACTCGCCAGCAGGGACACCGCCACGTCGACCGGATTGAGCACGAACGTGCGGAATTCCCAACTGACCTTGCCGGTGCGGACATATTCGTCGCGCAGCTTGGGCGCGCCATTGATCGAGAAATCGGCGCAATGCGGACAGGTAAGCGACGCATATTCGACCAGCTTCACCGGCGCATCGGGATTGCCCATGCGAAAACCGCCTTCCGGCGTTGCCACCACCGTTTCCGTCCAGTCCTTGCCATCGGGCGCAGGCGTCGCCGGGGACGCCGCGTTGGACGCGGCACCCGTGTCAGTCGCATCCTGCTTGCCGCAACCGGCAACGGCCAGTGCGAGCGCGGCAACGGCCCAGCGATAATCGATCTTCATGACGGAATTTGCTCCTGATCTGAACTGTTGCGCCGATCATGGCGCGGCAGGCAATTGGCTTCAATGGCTTATCGTTACGGCAGCGCGGCCTGCAATTGTGGCTCCAGCGCCTGCCATGTGACCGTTTTATCCAGCCGCTTGCCGTTCAACACGAAGCTGGGTGTCCCCTGGATTTGATAGGTTTTGACCGCCTGGCTTCGGATTGCAACGATGCGGTCGCGCAGCTGGAGGTCTGCCAGGCAGGTTTTCACGCGCGCAGGCCGCAGGCCGTTCGCCGTAGCCCAGCTATCAAGGCCCATGTCGCGAGCAAGCACCGTGTGGAGTTGCGCCTCGGGTGTTTTGTTCAAGGCTTCCGCCTGGGACTGATCCGGCGCGCGATCGAGAATCCGGTCCTGATCGGCGAACATCTTTTCACCCAATGCCACGGCGGCGGCCGGCGTAGCCGTACAGCGCACGAGCATCCCCTCGGTCAAATCGATCGGGTTCAGCGCAAACTGGCGAAATTCCAGGCTGACCTTGCCGGTGGCGATATAGCGCGACCGGAGCGCCGGCATCCCTTCGGCCATGAAATGCGCGCAATGCGGACAGGTGTAGGACGCATATTCGATCAATTTCACCGGCGCTGCCGGATTTCCGATCAGCCAGCCGCCTTCGGGCGTCGCGGCAACCCGGCGGTTCCAATCCGGCGTCGCCGCCTGCAACGGCGAAACCGAAAATGCCGCCGCAACCAACGCGACAAACGCGCGAACTTTACCGATCATCATGGCTTTCCATCATCCAGAACGGGAGGTCCCTTCGTCGCCACCAGCGCACCGGCCAATGATTCCAGACATGCGCGCAATTCGGGATCTGCAATGGTGCGCAGGCTTTCGCCCAGTTCCACCGGCACCGGCTTCAGCGATGGCGGCGCCCGACGAACCACCGGCTTCGCCGCAGTCGCCTGTTTTATGACAATCCGGGCGACCGCCGGATAGCCGAAGAAACGATTGACCCGATCGACGATTTCCGGCGCAACATGCTGGAGCATCGGCGCATGCGCGCCTTCGACGGTGAGCGTCAAAACCCCATCGGCGCGCTGCCCTTTGGGAAAACGGATCGATTCCGGGGCAGACACGCCGGCGTAACGCGGGCCGACAATCTCGCCCCAGCGGCTCACCACCGACGACTGAACGAAGCCGAATCGGCGGAAAGACGCGCGGCCGACATCGGACACCATATCCCCCACGGCGCGGGCGCGGCCCTGCCGTTGCGGTTCGTCGCCCTGTGCGCGCGGGCGGCGGGTGCTGGGTGCTCTGATCTTCCGTTCCGTCATCGGCTCCCCCATGCCATAGGGCAGCCATGCCCGTCGACAGCCCCGTGCCAATTCCGATCCTTCTGCTTGCCTGGTATGATCGATCGGCACGCCGGCTGCCATGGCGCGCGCCGCCCGGCGCGCCCGCGACGGATCCCTATCGCGTATGGCTGTCGGAAGTGATGCTGCAACAGACGACCGTCGCGGCGGTCGGCCGCTACTTTGCCGAGTTTACGCAGCGCTGGCCTTCGGTGGATGCGCTGGCGGGAGCGGCCGACGAAGACGTGATGGCGGCATGGGCCGGGCTTGGCTATTATGCCCGCGCGCGCAACCTGCTGGCCTGCGCGCGAACGGTGGCCGCAGCGGGCGGACATTTCCCTGATTCCGAAGAAGATTTGCGCGCCCTGCCCGGCGTGGGCGCGTACACGGCCGCCGCCATCGCCGCCATCGCGTTCGGCCGGCGCGCGGTGGTGGTGGATGCCAATGTCGAACGCGTCGTCGCCCGGTTGTTCGCGATTTCGACACCGCTGCCGGCCGCCAAGACCGCAATCAGGGAAGCGGCGGCCACGATAACCCCCGACACGCGGCCGGGCGATTTCGCGCAGGCGATGATGGATCTCGGCGCAACGATCTGCACGCCCAAGCGCCCCGCCTGCGCCATCTGCCCGGTGAACGGCCATTGCACCGCATTTCGCGCGGGCGATGCAGCACTTTACCCTGTGAAGTCCCCCAAGGCCGTAAGACCGTCGCGACATGGCACCACCTTCTGGCTCGAATCGGATGGCCACGTCCTGCTCGTCCGTCGACCGGACAAGGGCATGCTGGGCGGGATGCGCGCCCTGCCGAGTGGGCCGTGGACCGATGCCGATCCCGGCATGGCGGGCGCGCCGGCCGGCATATCATGGCGGCCGCTGGGCAATGTCGCGCATGTGTTTACCCATTTCGCGCTGAATCTGGCAGTAGTGGCCGGCGACACATCCGATCGCACCGGCGACGGCGAATGGTGGCCCGTGGACGACATCGACCGCGCCGGGCTGCCAACCTTGTTTGCAAAGGCCGCCGCACTCGCCCAGAAAGCGCGCATAGCAGAGGATGAGGGACGGGCATGACGACAGCGCCGGGTTTCACGGGATCGCCACTCCAGCGAATCGACAACGAACGCGATCACCCCGGCATGATCGAACAACGCCTTGCTGATCCCAATGCCCGGCTACTGCGGATGGTGGGCCTCGATCCCGTGGCGGATGCCAACGGGGCACTCGACTGGGCACCGCTAAGCGCGGCACCGGCAGGGATCGAACTTGCGCTGCTCGGGCTGATCGACGATGCGCCACGTTTCGTGGCACTCGATCCCGATGCCGCCGGCAGCAATCACAATCTGATCTGGCAATTGCTCAATGGCCTGCCCGCGGGCGAAGCCGGCACCTATGCCGCCGCGCGCAGCCTGGTCGACTGGCATTCGCGCCATCGTTTCTGCGCACGCTGCGGAACTTCCACGACATCTTTCCGCGCCGGCTGGGCGCGGCGTTGCCCCGGCTGCGGTGCGGAACATTTTCCGCGCACCGATCCCGTCGTCATCATGCTCGCCGAATATGAAGGCCGCGTGCTGATCGGTCGTCAGCCGCGTTTCCCCGCCGGGTTCTACTCCGCACTCGCCGGGTTCGTCGAAGTGGGCGAATCGATCGAAGAAGCCGTAGCCCGCGAACTGTTCGAGGAAGCGGGTGTTCAGGCCACGGGCGTTCGCTACATCGTCAGCCAGCCATGGCCCTTCCCGTCATCGTTGATGATGGCCTGTATCGCACCGGTCGCGTCGGACGCGATCACGCTCGACACCAACGAACTGGAACATGCGATGTGGGTGGATCGCGATCAGGTGGCCACTGCACTGGCAGGTGGCCCCTCGCCAGCGTTCAGCGCTCCGCCACCTTACGCGATCGCCCACACGCTGCTCGCCCGCTGGTTGGCGGGCGCATAAGCGGCGTTCAAAGCCCGCGCGAACGGGCCTGCGGATAGGTGCCGAGGATGCGGACCCACTTGCTGTGGAACGCCAGTTCCTCCAGCGCGCGGGCAACAGCCGGATCTTCCGGATGTCCTTCGATATCGGCGTAAAATTCCGTCGCCGCGAAACTGCCGCCGCGCTGATAGCTTTCCAGCTTGGTCATGTTCACGCCGTTCGTCGCAAACCCGCCCATCGCCTTGTAAAGCGCCGCCGGGACATTCTTCACCTCGAAGATCAGCGTCGTCATGAACGGGCCTGGTCCGATAGGTTCGTGGCCCGCCAGCTCCAGGATGACGAAGCGCGTCATATTATGTTCGGCGTCCTCCAGGCCATCGGCCAGGATGTGCAGCCCATAAAGATCGGCGGCGGCGCGCGGTGCGATTGCCGCCGTTTCGGGCTGGCCGAGTTCGGCGACCATCGCGGCGGCACCCGCTGTATCGGCATAGGTGATCGGCCGCAGTCCACGCGTTCGCAGCCAGTTGCGGCACTGGCCCAGCGCCTGCGGATGGCTCATCACCTCAGTGATCTCGGCAGCCGGATCAAGCCCCATCAGCGCATAACGGATTGGCAGGAAATATTCGCCGGTGATCACCAGCCCGGATTCGGGCAGCAGAAAGTGGATGTCGGCAACGCGCCCGTGCAGGGAATTTTCGATGGGAATCATCGCCCGTTCGGCGCGGCATTCGCGCACCGCATCGATCGCATCTTCGAAACTGAAACAGGGCAAGGCCAGCCCGTCGGCAAACATCTGATCCACCGCAATGTGCGAGTTCGCGCCGGGCGCGCCCTGAAAGGCGACGGCACGATGCGGCTCGGCCGCAGCAGCGGCCATCATCTGCGCGACAAGCGCGCGCGCGGGGGCGGGATAGCTTTCCATGTCGACCGCGCGCTTAAGCTGGCAGCCATGGCATCGCAACCCGCTCGTTTGAGAACGATTCGCAAATCGAATGCCACGCTTGCGGTGCCGGACATGCGATTCTAAAGGGATCGCGAATTTTTATCGCGCAGGGGAAGCGCGGCCCGAGGAGGTTTCGGAAGAGGCATGGACAACCGTTTCAACACCATTGCCGGCTGGGCGCTTGCCGGCGGCATCGCCGCGCTCGGCCTCTCGATCCTCACGGGTGAGTATTTCAAGGCGGAACGGCCCGAAAAAATGGGCTACGTCGTCGAAGGCGTCGAGGAAGAAGGCGCGGCTGGCGGCGGCGAAGCCGAAAAGCCGATCGAATTCTATCTCGCCAGCGCCGATCCGGCCAAGGGCGCGGACGTGTTCAAGAAGTGCGCGGCCTGCCACAACGCCGACAAGGGCGGCGCCAATGCGCTCGGTCCGAATCTGTGGGGCGCGCTTGGCAAGCCGCACGGCCATGTTCCCGGCTTTGCTTACACGGATGCGCTCAAAAGCGTTCCGGGTGTGTGGGACTGGAAGAGCATGAGCGATTGGCTGCATAATCCGAAAAAATATGCGCCGGGCACCAAGATGACCTTCGCGGGCCTGTCCAAGCCGGAAGATCGCGCCAATCTGATCGCGTACCTCAACCAGCAGAGCGACAGCCCGCTGCCGATGCCGGCGGTTCCAGCCGAAGCGACTGCCGCGGCCCCGGCCGAAGGCGAAGCAGCCGCAGCCGCAGCTGCAGCCCCGGCTAGCAACGAAGCAGCGCCGGCCCCCGCCAAGCACTGATCCCACCGATCGGTCGACACAAGAAAAAGGCCCCCGCCGATGATGGCGGGGGCCTTTTTCTTTGTGCCTGCAAGGGCAAGCGCGTCCCCTGGGAACGCAACGGATCGCCTGATGCTATTCGGCCGCCTGCTGGCGCCGTTCGGCTTCGCGCTTGGCCCAATAGGCCGTGACATGCTCCCACGCGTCATCGGCCGTTTCCACGAATCGGAACAGCTTGAGATCGTTGGGCGAGATCACCCCTTCTCCCACCAGCGCATCGAAATCGACCACCCGCGTCCAGAAATCCTTTCCGAAGAACAGGATCGGCAGCGGCTTCATCTTGCCCGTCTGGATCAGCGTGAGCAGTTCGAAGGTTTCGTCGAACGTGCCAAACCCACCGGGGAACACCGCCACTGCGCGGGCGCGCAGCAGGAAATGCATCTTGCGCAGCGCGAAATAGTGGAACTGGAAACTCAGCGACGGGGTGACATAACAATTGGGGGCCTGCTCATGTGGCAAGACGATATTCAACCCGATCGAATCCGCCCCGACATCAGCCGCACCACGATTGGCCGCCTCCATGATCGAAGGCCCGCCCCCTGAACAGACAACGAACTGCCGCCTGCCTTCGGCATCGGGCGCAGCCTGGCTGGCAAGCTGCGCGAGCGTGCGCGCCTCATCATAATAACGGGCCTTCGCCTTCAGCCGCTCCGCGATCTTGCGCTGCGTATCGGTGACGGCCGCGCCGACCAGCATGTCGGCCTTGTCCGCTTCCGGGATACGGGCCGATCCATAAAAGACGAAGGTTGAGCCGATCTTCGCTTCTTCCAGGAGCAATTCCGGCTTCATCAGTTCCAGCTGAAAGCGGACCGGACGGAGATCATCGCGCAACAGGAAATCCATGTCCTGAAACGCAAGGCGATAGGATGCGTGGGTCGTCTGCGGCGCCGGCGCCACATGGCGGGCGGAGGCCGCATCATCTTTGGCGGGAGGAAAAACGCGCTTCGGGATTTCTCGGTTGCTCATGGAAACGATGTCTAGCCTTGTTCTGTTATCGACTCGATACCCGTCGGGCCGCGCGCCAATGGCGGCGCCCGCGCATCTGAAACGGGCGGATTCACTTCACTTACAATATGGCCCGTCCGCACCCATGTCGAAGTGGAAATGGTTGTAATGTGCCGCATCGCCCGCCGGGCCGATGACGATCGCGAAACGCCGGCAGGCCGCCTTGTGAACGGCACGCAGAAAATTGCGGATATCCTTGTCGGGACCATTCCATCCCTGTTCCACCGTCACCCGCCGGCCATCAGCCAGCACGAATGCCGCAATATCCACGGCGTTGGCCCGTCCATGTTCAGACATCTTGGCACCCGCAACCCCGTTGCGCGGCCGGCAATTATACGTCCCGAAACTTTCGATTCGAATGACCCGGCTACCCAGCCACGCCGTCGCCGCGTTCTGAACCGCCTCATTGGTCCAGGCCGAAAGCCGTTCGGCCGTGCGGCACTTCATCGCGCCGAGATTCGTGACAGGGATACCAATAGCCGTCAGTTGCACCGCGCCCGTCGCCGAACAGCCATTGCCAAACCAGCGATCTGGCAAAACCGTGAATTTTGCGTCGTACCGGGCGAGATCGACCAGGCATTGCTTCAAAGCGCGCGAATCTTCGGCCGGTTCGCGCGGCGGCGGCCGATGCGGCTTTCCCGCAGGCGATCCGACGCAGCCGGCCAGCACCAGCAACATCAACAGTGAAAGGCCGCGCATACGCATTGCGAAACTGGGTGACGAGCCTTCACCCGCCCGTCAATCCGCGCACCATGGCGGATGAGTCGAACGGTTGGCGCCATTCGGCGAACCGTTGATCGCAAACAGCGAAATCGTGCGATTCGCTCCATCACTCCTTATCCGCGCATTGACTCCATCGCCGGTGTCTCTAGAAGCGCCGGCGGGCCACGCCGTCCCAACGCGGCGCGTGCTCTCTGTGAGGAGAGACTACATGACTGAGACTGCTCGCCCCGGCACGAAGCCGGCGCGCCCCCATTTTTCTTCCGGTCCCTGCGCCAAGCCTCCGGGCTGGGACGCCGCGCATCTCGCTACGGGATCGCTGGGCCGTTCGCACCGTTCCAAACTGGGCAAAAGCCGCCTCGTCCACGCGCTCGATCTGACGCGCGAGATTCTTGGCGTTCCTGCTACGCACCGTATCGGTATCGTCCCTGGCTCCGACACCGGCGCCGTCGAAATGGCTTTGTGGTCGCTGTTGGGAGCGCGCAAGGCCACGATGGTTGCCTGGGAAAGCTTCGGTGAAGGTTGGGTCACCGATGTCGTCAAGCAGCTCAAGATCGACGCCGAAGTCGTCAAGGCGCCTTATGGCGAACTGCCGGATCTGGCGGCGCTCGACCAGTCGACCGACATCGTCTTCACCTGGAACGGCACCACATCTGGCGTGCGCGTGCCCAATGGCGACTGGATCAGGGACGACCGCGAAGGCCTGACCATCGCGGACGCCACTTCGGCCTGCTTCGCCATGGACCTGCCGTGGGACAAGCTCGATGTCGTCACCTTCTCCTGGCAGAAGGTGTTGGGCGGCGAAGGCGCGCACGGCGTGCTGATCCTCGGCCCGCGCGCTGTCGAACGGCTGGAAAGCTACACGCCCGCATGGCCGATGCCCAAGATCTTCCGCATGACCAAGGGCGGCAAGCTGATCGAAGGCATCTTCAAGGGTGAAACGATCAACACGCCGTCGATGCTGGCCGTCGAAGATTATATCTGGGCGCTGGAATGGGCGAAATCGCTCGGCGGCCTGAAGGCGCTGATCAAGCGCGCCGACGCCAATGCCGCCGCGCTCGATGCGTGGGTGCAGCAAACGCCGTGGATCGATCATCTGGCAACGGACCCGATTTCGCGTTCGAACACCTCGGTCTGCCTGAAATTCGCCGACGCGGCCGTTACCGGCCTCGATGACGAAGGCAAGCTGGCTCTGGTCAAGAAGATCGCCAGCCTGCTCGAAGCGCAGGACGCGGCCTATGATATCGCCGGCTATCGCGACGCCCCTCCGGGCCTGCGCATCTGGTGTGGTGCAACCGTCGAAACAGCCGACGTGGAAGCACTTGGCCCCTGGCTCGATTGGGCCTGGTCGCAAGCGCGCGCCTAACCCCTCCCCTTCCTTCGTCATTCCCGCACAGGCGGGACTCCATAGACGCTACGCCATCGATGAACGCGCGAGCGTCAGAGAATATGGATCCCCGCTTTCGCGGGGATGACGGGCAAATTGGAAAGCGAAATCGAAATGCCAAAAGTCCTGATTTCCGACCAGATGGACCCGCTCGCCGCCCAGATCTTCCGCAATCGCGGGATCGAGGTGGACGAAATCACCGGCAAGACCAAGGACGAGCTGATCGCGATGATCGGCAAATATGACGGCCTCGCCATCCGTTCCGCGACCAAGGTGACGAAGGAGGTGCTCGACGCCGCCACGAACCTGAAGGTCGTCGGCCGCGCCGGCATCGGCGTCGACAATGTCGATATCCCGTCGGCGTCCGCCAAGGGCGTCGTCGTCATGAACACCCCGTTCGGCAATTCGATCACCACCGCCGAACATGCCATCGCGCTGATGTTCGCGCTGGCGCGCGATCTGCCCGAAGCCGACAAGTCGACCCAGGCCGGCAAGTGGGAAAAGAACCGCTTCATGGGCGTCGAAGTGACGGGCAAGACGCTCGGCCTGATCGGCGCCGGCAATATCGGTTCGATCGTCGCGGATCGCGCGATCGGCCTGCGCATGAAGGTGGTTGCTTATGATCCCTTCCTGACGCCGGAACGCGCCGTCGACATGGGCGTGGAAAAGGTGACGCTGGATGAACTGCTGGCGCGTGCCGACTTCATCACGCTCCACACCCCGCTGACCGATTCGACCCGCAACATCCTGTCGGCCGAAAACATCGCCAAGACCAAGAAGGGTGTGCGCATCGTCAACTGCGCGCGCGGCGGCCTGGTGGATGAAGCGGCGCTGAAGGCAGCCCTCGATTCGGGCCATGTCGCGGGCGCGGCCCTCGACGTGTTCGTCAGCGAGCCGGCCAAGGAAAGCCCGCTGTTCGGTACCCCCGGCTTCATTTCCACCCCGCACCTTGGCGCGTCGACCAACGAAGCGCAGGTCAATGTCGCGATCCAGGTGGCCGAACAGATGGCCGATTTCCTGCTGTCGGGCGGCGTCACCAACGCCTTGAACGTGCCGAGCCTGTCGGCTGAGGAAGCGCCCAAGCTGAAGCCGTACATGGCGCTGGCCGAACGCCTTGGCGCGCTGATCGGCCAGCTCGAAGGCGATGCGATCAAATCGGTCGCGATCGAAGTCGAAGGCGCCGCCGCCGAACTGAACCAGAAGCCGATCACCGGCGCCGTGCTGAAGGGCCTGATGGGCGTCTATTCGGATACGGTGAACATGGTCAACGCGCCGTTCCTGGCAAAGGAACGCGGCCTTGATGTGCGCGAAGTGCGCCATGATCGCGAAGGCGATTACCACACGTTGGTCCGCGTTTCGGTCGCGACCGATCAGGGTGAAAAATCGGTCGCGGGCACGCTGTTCGCCAATTCCGAGCCGCGCCTCGTCGAAATCTTCGGCGTGAAGGTGGAGGCCGATCTCGTCGGCACGATGCTCTATGTCGTGAACGAGGACGCGCCGGGCTTCATCGGCCGGCTTGGCACGAAGCTGGGCGAAGCCGGCGTCAATATCGGCACCTTCCACCTCGGCCGCCGTTCGGCCGGCGGTGAAGCGGTGCTGCTGCTGTCGCTCGATTCGCCGACGAACGAAGCCGTGATGCAGGAAATCTGCCGCCTGCCGGGCGTGAAGACGGTGAAGTCGTTGAGCTTCTGATTGAGACCAAAAGGGGCATCGTTTCCGTCGATGTTGGAAACGATGCCCCTGCTGGGCTGGCGTCTCGCCGAAACCACGCTAAGAGCCTGCCCATGACCAACACACCCGGCCTCCTGCCCGTTGGGCTTCGCGATCGGCTGCCGCCCCAGGCGGAAGCGGCTTCGCGACTGCTGCACCGGGTGATCGTCGCGATCGGACGCAACGGTTATGACCGCGTTGCCCCGCCCCTTGCCGAGTTCGAAGATGAACTGGTGGGCCGGCTGAAATCGGCGCGCGCGCATGATCTGCTGCGCGTCGTCGATCCCATTTCGCAGCGCACCCTGGCGCTGCGTCCCGATATCACGGCCCAGGTGGGGCGCATCGCGGCAACGCGGATGACGCACCGCCCCCGGCCGCTGCGCCTTGCTTATGGCGGGCCGGTCCTGAAGCTCAAGACCACGCAACTGCGCCCCGAACGCGAACTGATCCAGGCCGGCGCCGAACTGATCGGCAGCGATTCGGTCGCCGCTGCGATCGAGGTGCTGGGCGTCGCGATCGAGGCGCTGGAGGCGGCCGGTGTCACCACCATCACCGTCGACCTGACCCTGCCCGATCTGATCGAAACGCTGGCCGCCGGCCCATTGCCGCTGCCACCCGCCCGGCTGGAACGCGTGCGCGAGCGGCTGGACGCCAAGGATGTCGGCGCGCTGGCAGCCCTTGATGCCGCCGCCTATCTGCCGCTGGTGGCCGCCGCCGGCCCGGTTGGCCCCGCGATCGAAAAGCTGCGCGCGCTGGGC
Organism: Sphingomonas sp. KC8; assembly: GCF_002151445.1. Taxonomy (GTDB): domain Bacteria; phylum Pseudomonadota; class Alphaproteobacteria; order Sphingomonadales; family Sphingomonadaceae; genus Sphingomonas_E. Next base: position 3,849,723 of record NZ_CP016306.1, on the reverse strand, counting down.
GATATCGCCCCGCTTTCCACCCGCCTCGATGCAGTCGAGCGAATCGCCACGGCCTTTGCCGGCCGCGTCAGCCTGACGCTGGACCCCACCGAACGCCACGGCTTCGAATATCAAAGCTGGATCGGCTTTTCGTTGTTCGGCGAAGGGCTGTCGGGCGAAATCGGCCGGGGTGGCAGCTACACCATCCTCCACGCCGACGGCCGCGAAGAACCCGCCACGGGCTTTTCGCTTTATATCGATCCGCTGGTCGATGCCGGGCTGGGACAGGAACCGCATCGCCGCATCTTCGTACCGATCAACGCCGATCCGGCCGTCGCCGCCAGCTTGCGCGCCGATGGCTGGACGACCGTCGCGGCGCTCGACGAACAGGACGACCCGGCAGCCCTGGGCTGCACCCACCGGCTGCACGGCACTTTGCCGCAGCCCATCTGAATACGGACAGGAATCATGGCCAACGTCACCGTCATCGGCGCCCAATGGGGCGATGAAGGCAAGGGCAAGATCGTCGACTGGCTGGCAGAGCGCGCGGATTGCGTCGTTCGCTTCCAGGGCGGACACAATGCCGGGCATACGCTGGTTGTCGGCGAAAATGTCTACAAGCTGAGCCTACTGCCGTCGGGCATCGTGCGTGGCACGCTTTCGGTGATCGGCAATGGCGTGGTGCTCGATCCGTGGCACTTCCGCGACGAAGTGGCGAAACTGGCCGGCCAGGGCGTGACGATCACGCCGGAAAACCTGCACATCGCCGAAACCTGCCCGCTGATCCTGCCGTTCCACCGCGATCTGGATGGCCTGCGCGAGGACGCATCGGGCGCCGGCAAGATCGGCACCACCCGTCGCGGTATCGGCCCGGCTTATGAAGACAAGGTTGGCCGCCGCGCGATCCGCGTGTGCGATCTGGCCCATCTCGACGATCTCGATCTTCAGCTCGACCGGATCTGCGCGCACCATGATGCGCTGCGCGCCGGCTTTGGCGAAGCGCCGATCGATCGCGCCCGGCTGATGGCCGAACTGGCGGATATTGCCAGCTACATCCTGCCGTTCGCCAAACCCGTGTGGCACACGCTGGATCAGGCCCGCAAACGCGGCGACCGCATCCTGTTCGAAGGCGCGCAGGGCGTGCTGCTGGATGTCGATCACGGCACCTATCCGTTCGTCACGTCGTCCAACACCATCGCCGGCACGGCGGCGGGCGGATCAGGCCTTGGCCCGTCGGCGGTCGGCTTCGTGCTCGGCATCGTCAAGGCGTACACCACGCGCGTCGGTTCCGGCCCCTTCCCCACCGAACTGGAAGACGAAACCGGCCAGCGGCTGGGCGAACGCGGCCATGAATTCGGCACCGTCACGGGGCGCAAGCGCCGCTGCGGCTGGTTCGATGCCGTGCTGGTGCGCCAGTCGGCAGCGGTTTCCGGCATCACCGGAATCGCGCTGACCAAGCTCGACGTGCTCGATGGGTTCGAAGAGCTGAAAATCTGCACCGGCTACATGCTGGACGGCAAGCAGTACGACTATCTGCCGCCGCACCCGCAGGATCAGGCCCGCGTCGTGCCGGTTTATGAAGTGATCGAAGGGTGGAGCGAATCCACCGCCGGTGCCCGCAGCTGGGCCGATCTGCCGGCGCAGGCGATCAAATATATCCGCCGGGTCGAAGAACTGATCCAGTGCCCGGTGGCGCTGGTATCGACCAGCCCCGAGCGCGAGGACACCATCCTCGTGCGCGACCCGTTCCAGGATTGAGAGGTATCGGGAGGGCGCCGGCCGCCGGCCGCCCTCCTGCCGCCATCCCGGCGCTGCCGTCGCCCTGAAGCAAGCCGGACCGGCGCAACTTTTGGGGTGGTTTCCCCTTCGCCCGATCCGGCGTTAGCGCCAGTCGAACGGCAAGGGTGCTTCGCGGAAGGCGAAGCGATCGAGGTGGCGGGCAACCGCCCCTTTCAGCGCATCCAGCTGTTCGGCCGAACTGGCGTCGATCCGCACGATCAGGCTGTCGGCCGTCGCATCGAACGTCGCGGTTGCATCCGCCGGGAAATCCGCGCCGCGTGCATCCTTGGGAAATGTCACCCGGCCGTGGTTGGCGGTCAGTTCCACCGCCAGATTATGCGCCCAGTGCTTGCACAGTTGCTGGAGATATTTGCCGCCATTGCTGGTCGGCGCGGTGGCGGTGGCGCTGGCCGGCATTGCCATGATATCGTTCATATCCTGCTCCGTCAGCCCATCCGTTCGATCTTGCGCGCCACTTCGTCGATCAGCGCAACGGCCTCGTGGATCGTCTCGCTCGACACGTCTTCGCGGCCCAGCCGCTGGCGCAGCACGGTACGCAGATTGTGCATGGCGCGCTTCACCGGCATGGCATCGGTGCGTTCGCGCACCTCGGCCAGCGCGGCCAGCCTGGCAAACAGCGCATCCACGTCCGCCTGCCGTTCGGCCAGATGGGCAATCCCGGCGTCGGTGATCGCAAACGCCTTGCGCGTTCCTTCGGTCTCCGCTTCCCGGATCAGATCCATGTCCTGCAGCAATGTGATCGTGGGGTAGATGACGCCGGGGCTGGGCGCATATGCGCCGCCGGTCAGATCCTCGATCGCCCGGATCAGATCATATCCGTGGCGCGGCTGATCGCCGATCAGTTTCAGCAGCACGAGACGCAGTTCGCCGCCGTCGAAAACCCGGCGGCGACGGCCGCCCTCCTCCGGCTCCACGCCCCAGTTCATGGCAAAGCGCCCTGCCCGGATGCTGCCGTGGCGCGGGCCGCAATCGCGGTCGCGCCGGTGATGATGATGTCCAAATCCAAATCGCATCTGTCTTGTTTCCTGTGCCGCGACGGGCCGGCGGGGTGGTCCGCATCATGCGGCCCCACCCATCCGCCTGGCGGATCGCGGTCTTTCTTGTGTCGAAGCCGGCGGAACTCGGGCGAGTCGAGCCGCTTCAGATGTGTCTAAGATATATCTTGATATGATTTAGTCAATCCCCACCCTTTGTTCCTGTCCCAACCTGACGCTATATCCAGCCCGATGGCCGATCTCTTCGCCCCCGACCCCGCCGCCACCGTGCCCGACGCCGCCGCACCGCTTGCCGATAAGCTGCGCCCTCGCGCGCTCGCCGAAGTCGTCGGTCAGGAACATCTTACCGGACCCGAAGGCGCGATCGGCCGGATGGTCGCCGCCGGGCGCCTGTCATCGATGATCCTGTGGGGACCACCCGGCACCGGCAAGACGACGATCTCGCGGTTGCTGGCGGATGCGGTCGGCCTGCGATTCGCGGCGGTATCGGCGGTCTTTTCCGGTGTGGCCGATCTCAAGAAGATCTTTGCCGAAGCCCGCGATCACGCCCGCCTCGGCACCCGCACCTTGCTGTTCGTGGACGAAATTCACCGTTTCAACCGCGCCCAGCAGGATGGTTTCCTGCCCTATGTCGAAGATGGCACCGTGATCCTCGTCGGCGCGACGACCGAAAATCCCAGCTTCGAACTCAACGCCGCCTTGCTCAGCCGGGCGCAGGTGCTGATCCTCAATCGGCTCGATACCGCAGCCCTCGATACGCTGATCGCCCGCGCCGAAGAGGCCGAAGGCCGTCCCCTGCCGTTGCAGCCGTCCGCCCGCGCCGCGCTGATCGCTTCGGCCGATGGCGACGGGCGTTTCCTGCTCAACCAGGCCGAAACGCTGTTCTCGATCGCGATTGGCGAACCGCTCGATCCGGCTGGCCTCGCCGCGCTGCTCCACCGCCGGGTCGCGGTCTATGACAAGGATCGCGAGGGCCATTACAACCTGATCTCGGCCCTCCACAAAAGCCTGCGCGGTTCCGATCCGCAGGCGGCGCTTTATTATCTGTCGCGGATGCTGACGGCGGGGGAAGAGCCGCTCTACGTGCTACGCCGGCTGGTCCGCTTTGCATCGGAAGATATCGGCCTCGCCGATCCGCAGGCGCTGGTCCAGTGCCTCGCCGCCAAGGATGCCTATGATTTCCTCGGCTCGCCCGAAGGCGAACTGGCGATCGTGCAGGCCTGCCTCTATTTGGCCACCGCGCCCAAATCGAACGCCGCTTATGCAGCCCAGAAGGCCGCTTTCCGATCGGCCAAGGAAACCGGTTCGCTGATGCCCCCCAAATCCATCCTGAACGCGCCCACCCGGCTGATGAAGGATGTCGGCTACGGCAAGGATTACGCCTACGATCACAATACGGACGACGCTTTTTCCGGTGCGGATTATTGGCCGGAGGAGATGGCGCCGCAAACCTATTACGCCCCGTCCCCGCGCGGCTTCGAAGCCAGGATCGCCGAACGCATCGCATATTGGGAAAGGCTGCGGAACGAACGACGGGGCCGGTAACAGTCGCGCAGCGCGGGGCCGGGCCACGCCATTTTATCGCCCCTTACCTGCAACCGGGGACTAGACGTTCGCCATTCCCTGACGCATGGAGCAGCAAGACTGCCGGGTTAGCTCAGCTGGTAGAGCATCTGATTTGTAATCAGGGGGTCAACGGTTCGAGTCCGTTACCCGGCACCATTTCAGTCAAGCCAGTGCCTTCAGCCGCCTGCGGGCCATTGTCGCTGGCCTGCCTGTGATAACGAGGGCCGCCACACCCGGCCCACCTTTGGAATCCGCGCATGACGCCTTCGCCCGATCTCGCCATTCGGCTGTGCCGTGCCTCGTTCAACCGTGCCCTGGCCGAGGCGGACCTCGACGCCATCGCCCCGTTGCTTGCGCCGAACGCCATTCTCATCACCGGCACCGACAGCGCCATCCTATCCGGTCGCAAGGCGCAACTTCTGGCATGGAAGCGCGAATTCGCGGCCGCCGACCGCACGATCTACACACGCACCGCCGACGCGGTTCAAGTGTCATCGGTTGAACCGATCGCCCTGGAACAGGGCCGATGGCAGGGTATCGCGACGACAACCGGCCTGCCCCTGGCTTCGGGCACCTATGTTGCCAAGTGGCGCAGGATCGGCGCCGACTGGGTGATCGAGGCGGAAATCTACCTCACCCTTGCCTGACATGTGCCGCCCAGCGGGCATTTCGCCTGGGCGGCCATCAGCGGTTATGACAAACCGGATGGCGGCGCATGATGCCACCTTGCATAGGGGGGAGAGCGGCAGTGAGAGTGGATCTTTCCGGACGCACCGCACTGGTCACGGGTTCAACCCGCGGCATCGGCCTGGCCACGGCGCAGGGCCTGGCCGCCTGCGGCGCGGCGGTGATCGTCAACGGGCGGACCCGGGAGGCGGTGGCGACGGCGGTCGCATCGGTCCGCGCGGCTGGCGGCGACTCTGAGGTCCGGGGGTTCAGCGCCGATATTACGACTGCCGAGGGCGTGGCGGCATTGCTGGCGGCGGAACCCGCCATCGATATCATCGTGTCGAACGCCGCGACATTCGACTGGACCGCCTTTTTCGATACCGTCGACGAGGATTGGCGACGACATTTCGATATCAACGTGATGGCTGCGGTGCGCCTTGCACGGGCGGCCATGCCCGGCATGCTCGATCGGAACTGGGGCAGAATTGTCCTGGTCGCTTCCGAATCCGGCCTCAACATCCCGGCCGACATGATCCATTACGGGGTCGCCAAGGCTGCGGAAATCGCCCTGGCGCGCGGCCTGGCCGAACTGACTGCGGGAACCGGCGTAACCGTCAACAGCGTCCTGCCGGGGCCGACCGCATCCAGCAATGCGGAAACCTATCTCGACGATTATGCCGTTCGGGCGAATGTTCCGCGCGCTGACGCGGAAAGCCATCTTGTCCACGCGATCCGCCCCACATCGCTGCTCCAGCGCTTCGCGACGGTCGACGAGGTCGCCAGCATGATCATTTATGCCTGTTCGCCACAGGCTTCGGCCACCAATGGCGCCGCGTTGCGCGTCGAAGGGGGTATCCTGCGCCATCCCGGCTGACCGGCAGCGGCGCCACCTGATCACCTGGCCGATCGGGGGAGCGATGGCGCCCCCCGACCGGCGACAAGCATCAGCCCTGGCTCAGATGGGCGTTCAACGCATCGAGCATCTGGGCGTAAGCCCCGTTGAGGATTTCCGCCGCCTGTTCGCCGGTGAAATCGCCGGTGGCATCGCCCACCGCCCCCCAATGGACACGACAACGATCGTCGCCGAGCGATTCCAGTTCGACCTCGGCCCGATAATTGGTGATCGGCATCGGCATGCCGCGGGGAATCGTGTAGCTGAAGCGGCGGGCGGAATGATCGATGGCTTCAAGCACCTCATCGATCGGCTCCATGCCGGGCATGTGCAGACGGCGCGTCATTCCCGGGCCGGTGCCGATCTGATCAACCTGAATGCCGGGGGCGCCCCAGCCGATATTGCCGAAATCGCCAAGCACATCCCACACGCGCGCAATCGGAAAATCGAAATCACGCTGAATCTTCAGGTTCATATTACCCATCGCCATTGCTCTCCCTTAACCGTCATCCATATTGATATCGCGCATTCCAACCGTGCGCCGGGCAGACTGATCTGCACGCGAACACGATCCCGTTTCGCACAGGAATGGACCATGGTTGCAACCATAGCCCGTTCGACGCGCGACTGGATACTCCAGCGGGGCGGGGCTTGCGTCGGATAGGCAACATAATGGCCGGCTGTGTTGCCTTGGCGCACACGGCCACTGTCGGGACGCACCATGACATGAAAAAGCCTGCCCGTTCGTCACGGGCAGGCTTTTTCAGTTTCGCAAAGACGGGACCAGCGATCAGAAATCAACCGTCGCGGAAATCCACAGGCGCCGGCCTTCCTGGTTGTTCGAATATTCCGACGAATAGGTCGTCGTAGCGCCGCTGGGATGCGGCAGATATTCGACATAATTGGTATCAAGGACATTGAAGATCGTGGCAGCCAGCCGGAACTGATCCGTGATCTGCAGCGCCCCGCCCAGGTGGAACAGTTCGTAGCCCTTATAATTGCCAAGCGCATCCTGTGCCGCGCCCGCCCCGCGATATCGGCTGGAACGAATTTCGGCGCGCGCCCACAGGCTGGCCACCGCATCGATCTTCCACCGCACATTGCCGTTCAGCATGTGCTTGGGCGTGCCGATCAGCGGAAGCCCCTTATCCGCGCCGCTTTTCTGTTCGCTTTCGGTATATGTGTAGTTGACGCCCAGCGTTACGGCTTCGGTAAGCGCGAAGCGCGCCGCCACTTCGCCGCCGCGCGTAACGGCCTTGTCGATGTTGATCGACTGGCCGAACCATTCCACCCCCGGAAATGGCCCGACATCGATGCAGCCCGGACGGTTCGGATTGGCCGCAAACTGACAGTTGGCGATATCGGGGCCGCTGGCGATCTTGTCCGTGAACTCGTTGTTGAAGAACGTGATATTGCCGCTGAAGACGCCCCCGTCATCGTAATAGATGCCTGCTTCATACGTCGCGCTGGTTTCGGGCTTCAGGCCGGGGCTGCCGATCAGGGGAAGCCGCCCCTGATTGCCGAAACCAACGATGCCCTGGGCGATCTGGTTGAGTTGCGGGGTCTTGAAGCCCCGGCTGACACCACCCTTCATCGTCAGCGCATCGTTCAGGTTCCACACCGCGTAGACGCGTGGCGACCATTTGCCGCCGAAGGTGGAATGATCGTCATAGCGCGCGCCGCCCGTGAGATTGAAGCCATCGACGATCGTCCACGTCGCTTCCGCAAACCCGGCCCATTGTTCGAACTTGTAGGGCGCCGGGGCAACGGCATCGACCATCCTGGCGTGCCAATATTGCCCGCCGACCGTGTAGGATACCGGCCCGGCCTGCCCCACGAAGCGGGAATCGATGATGCTGTTGGTGGCCTTGAGCGTACGGGGGCTGCCAGCGGCCACGCCGGGCGTGTTGGGCGGCACCGTGCGCCCGATCGTTTCGGTCACATTGCGCGTCAGCGTGGTTTCGATCACCCCGATGCCCGCGCGCCACGTATGGGCCAACGCATAATTGTCGCGGTTGAAACGCAATTCGGGACGATAGCCGCCCTGCACGCTGTTGGTGCCCATCTGCCCCCGGCTATTGTCATAGCTCTGTTCGGACCGATCATATTCGACCCACAGATCATGATCGGCATGCGGCGTCATGCTCACACGCCCGCCATAGGTATAGATTTCCGAACGGGTGGGACTGCGGCCAAAGGCCGTGATCGGGATCTGCTGCCCCCCGACATCTTCATATTTCAACGCTGCGGCTTCGCGGCGATACGCGCTGCCCCGCAGTGACAAGCCGATCAGGCCTTTGACCAGCGGCCCTTGGACATAGCCGTTGGCCGAGCGGATATTGCCGAAGTCGCCATGTTCCTGAACGGTGGATTCCGCGCTCACGGTGCCCGCCCAGCGCTCCCCCACCTTGCGCGTGATGATGTTGACGACACCACCCATCGCATCCGAACCATAAAGCGTGGACATTGGCCCGCGCACCACTTCGATCCGTTCGATCGCGGAAAATGGCGGCAGGAAACCGGTCGACGTTTCGCCAAAGCCATTGGGGGTGACGCTGCCGGGTGCATTCTGGCGGCGGCCATCCAGCAGGACCAGCGTATATTCGCTCGGCATGCCCCGGATCGAGATGTTGAGACCCCCTGTTTTGCCGGCGGTGGCGCCGACATCGACACCTTCGACATCCTGAAGGGCCTCCGCAAGGCTGCCGAAACGCTTTTCCTGCAATTCGGTGCGATCCAGCACGCTGATGCTGGCCGGCGCCTTGGCTATTTTCTGTTCATACCCCGCCGCCGTGACGACGATGTCGCGATTGTTCGGTGCCGCATCCTCGGCGGCGGCCGGGTGGCTGGCGGCAATTGCCATAGCCAGAACACTCACCCCCGCGCCGATATGCCGCCCGCATTTTCCTGCCACCTTGACCATTCCACCCTCGATATTGCGAATAATTTGCATCAGCATTTATCGGGCTGTTGGGGCGCAGGGCAGCCAGCGTCAATGCCAAAAGGCGTGGCGAGCGATCATGCAATATTTTGTCATCAAAAGAGAAAAACACGCTCGATCCGATCGGTCGCGTCCATCGGCGGAGCGAGACCAGGGCCATCCGCTTGACCGGATGCACCATCTATTGCTAATGCGACTTTATCGCAATTATCCGCGTGCCCGCCGAGGAGGCCCCATGTATTCGTTCATCGATCGGCCCGCCATATGGCTGAACAATGGCAGCCGCTTCGCCTTGTGGGCCATGCGCGCATGGGTGCACGCGCTGGGCGCCGGCCATTGCCCCCCGGCCGCCCTGGCCCCCGCTTTCGCGCGTATGGGCGCCCTGCCCGTGTTGCCCGATCTGCACATGGCGATGGCGCTGCTCAATCGCGACGCGCTGGATCAGCTTGCCTTCTCTCCGCTCGATTGCCCGCGCATCGGCGAAGATGAAGCCGTGCTGCTCGGCATCTGGCGCGACCTTGCGGCAGGCGCGACCGATCGGGCACGCGATACGCTGCGCCTGATGGTAGACGAGGATGTCGTCGATCTGGTGACCAACGCACTGAACGAGGCGACGACAAAATTGTGCAACCTGATGCTGGCGCCATCGGGGCTGGAATCCCCGGTGGAGGGCGCCGTTTCATGAGCAATCGCAGCACCGCGCTCGTCGCCCCGTCAGCCGCCCTGTCGGTGGAAGAGGTGCGCGCCGTCCGGCATTGGAACGATCATCTGTTCAGTTTTTCGATCACCCGGCCGGCCAGTTTCCGCTTCCGATCCGGCGAATTCGTGATGATCGGCCTGCCCGGCGACGGGCGGCCCCTGTTGCGCGCTTATTCCATCGCCAGCCCGGCTTATGCCGACGAACTGGAATTCCTGTCGATCAAGGTGCCCGATGGCCCGCTGACATCCCGGTTGCAGGCGATTCAGCCTGGCGACCAGATCTTTCTCGGCCGCAAACCAACCGGGACGCTGGTTGCGGACGCGCTTGTGCCAGGTAACCGCCTGTTCCTGCTGTCCACCGGCACCGGCCTGGCACCGTTTCTCAGCCTGGTCCGCGATCCCGACATCTATGATCGTTTCGGCCAGATCATTCTTGTCCATTGCGTCCGCAGCGCAAGGGATCTGGCCTTTCGCGCCGCGCTGGAAAGCCAGCTGGCCGATGATCCGCTGGTGCAGGATCAGGCGCTTTTGCAGTTCAGCTATCTGCCAACCGTTACGCGTGAACCGTTCCACACCACCGGCCGCATTCCCGCGTTGATCGAAAGCGGGCGGCTGTTCGACGGACTGGCCGGCCCGCACGCATTCGATCCGGCGGCGGACCGGATCATGCTGTGCGGCAGCATGGATATGATCCGCGATCTGGCGGGCAGGCTGGATGGGATGGGCTTTGCGGAAGGATCAAACGCGAAACCCGGCGAATATGTGATCGAACGCGCCTTTGCGGGCTGACCGGATGCCCCCGCCGAAGGGGAGGCATCCCATCGTCCCATCCGTTCGGTTACCGGCAGGTGAAACCGCCATCCACCGGCAGCGCAATGCCGGTGATGTAGGATGCCTCGTCCGACACCAGGAACAGCGCCGCGTTGGCCACTTCCACCGCTTCCGCCGGACGGCCGAGCGGGATGGATTCAAGGAACTTGGCCTTGAATGCCGCCGCTTCCTCTTCCGATCCACGGGCCGAAAAGAAGCCCGGCATCATCGGCGTATCGGTGATCCCCGGGCACACCGCGTTGACGCGGATCCGATCGGGCGCGAGGCGCTGGGCCATTCCCTTGGTATACCCGACAATCGCGAATTTCTGGGCGGAATAAAGCGGGCTGCCCATGGATCCCACCAGCCCTGCGCTGGATGAAGTGAACAGGATCGCGCCACCGCCGCGCTTGCGGATATAATCAGCCGCTTCGGCCGCGATCAGGATGCTGGACGTCATGTTCAGCTCGATCGTCCGGTCATAGGCCGCCAGATCGATCTTTTCGACATTGCCCGGCGCCGGCATGCCCGCATGGCTCCAGAGAATATCGATCCCGCCGAGCAGCTTGGCGGCGCGATGCACCACGCCGATGCATTGATCGCGATCCGTGAGATCGGCGACCAGCGTCGTCACCGACGGGCCGACGTCGGCCGCCAGCCTGTCCAGCGCGGCGGCGTCGACGTCGATCGCCACGACCGATGCGCCTTCGCGTACGAAAACTTCCACACCCGCGCGGCCCATGCCTGACGCCGCGGCGGTTACGACAACAAGCTTATTGGCTAGCCTCACAGCATCTTCTCCTTATTCTTCATTCGATGTCGGCGCGGGCGCGGATGCAGGCGCGGCGCCCAGAATGCCCGCGGCGCGCAGCCGGGCGATTTCACCGCCGTCCAGGCCAAGCTGTTCCGCCAGCACGTCATCCGTATCTTCGCCCAACCGGGGCGGCGCCTGGCGATAGGTTGCCGGCGTCCGCGACAAGCGCGCCGGAAACCCGGGCACCCGCACTTGCGCGCCCGTGTCGCGGTGCAACGTCTGCACCAGCTGACGGGCCTTGATCTGTGGATCATCGAAGATTTGCGGGATGGAATTGACCGGGCCGCCGGGCAAGCCTTCCTGCTCCATCGCCGCAATCAGTTCGGCCGATGTCCACGTCGCGATCGCGGATTCCAGCGCCGCCATCAGCGCAGGGCGGTTCGCCGCGCGCGAAGCATTGTTGCGGAAACGCGGGTCTTCGGTCAGCCCGTCCAGACCAAGAAGGCGGCAAAAGCGGAAGAACTGGCGATCATTGCCCAGCGCAACCAGCACGTTGCCATCTGCTGTCCGGAAATCCCGATAGGGCACGACATTCGGGTGGTCGTTGCCCAATCGGCCCGGAACCATGCCCCCGTTAAGCCAGTTCGATGCCTGATTGGCGAGGATATTGACCTGCGTGTCGAGCAATGCGCAATCGATATGCTGGCCTTCATCGGTCGCGTCGCGATGACGCAACGCAGCCTGAATCGCGATCACCGCATGCAACCCGGTGAACAGATCGCTGACCGGCACACCCACCTTCATCGGCCCGGCGCCCGGCTCGCCATCGGGGCGCCCGGTCACGCTCATCAGCCCGCTCATTCCCTGGACGAGAAAATCATAGCCACCGCGATCGGCATAAGGCCCATCCTGCCCGAAACCGGTGATCGAACAGTAGATCAGGCCGGGTTTGGCCGCAGATAGGGTGTTGTAGTCCAGGCCATATTTGGCCAGCCCGCCGACGCGGAAATTTTCGACCACAATGTCGCACGCCATCGCCAGCCGGCGCACCAGCGCCGCCCCTTCGGGTTGCGCCAGATCGATCGCCAGCGACTGCTTGTTGCGATTGATCGCCAGATAATAAGCCGCATCGTTGGAACCATCGTCGAGGAAGGGCGGCCCCCAGTGGCGGGTATCGTCGCCCTTGCCCGGCTGTTCGATCTTGAACACCTCGGCACCCAGATCCCCCAGCATCTGCGTGGCCCATGGCCCCGCCAGAACCCGCGACAGATCGAGCACCTTCAACCCGGCCAATGGCCCGCGAGCCTGTGGCTCCACCGGACTTCGAACATCCTCCACGCGCGTTCCATTTCATCTGATGAAATTATATTTCAATATATAAGGGGAATTGGCATAGCTTTGAAAGAGCGATTTCAAACCGTCCATCGCGGAGCGCACCATGCCATCCTATCAACCAGTCGAAGCCGTCCTGCGGGGATTGGCCGTGCTGCGACACATCAGCCTGAACCCGCGATCCAATGTCGGCGACATCCATCAGGCAACCGGGCTGAACAAGGCCACCATCGTCAGGATGATCGAAACGCTGACCGCCGCCGGCTATGTTACGCGGGACGAGGAAACCGCCCGTTATTCGGTCAGTGGAATGGCACTCGAACTCAGCGCCGGCTACGACGCCATTCAAGCCATCAAATCGTTGAGCGGCGATATTCTTGAAGTGTTGCAAAAGCGGATCGGCTGGCCATCCGACATTGGCATTCCCGATGGCTGCGACATGATCGTCGCCGCCACCAGCCGCGCGCAGGGACGGCTGTTCTTCAACCGCAAGGCCGGCTATCGGGCGCCGCTGCTGGCAACATCGCTGGGCAAGGCCTACCTGGCCTTCGCACGGCAAGCCGATCGCGCCAGGCTCATCACGCAACTGGCCGGGCATTCGGACCCCTGGAACCTGCCGGCCCGCAACGGCACTATCGATGAAGTGATCGAAACGGTGCGCCGCAACGGTTTTGCGACGATAGATCCGCACTATGCGGCCCGCGAATATGACGGCACGGTCGCCACGCTGGCCGTGCCGATCATGAACGGCGATGCCGCGATGGGCGCGCTCAACGTGATGTATTTGCGTGAAGCGATGCAGGAAGAGGAAGCCGCCACCCGGCTGCTGCCTGCGTTGCGCGAAGCCTGTGCCGAAATTGCAGCAAAGCTCGCGCCCCGTGCCTGACAGGCGCCGTCCAGCTATGCGGCGATCGTGGAGATGGCGGCGGCCGCTTCCAACGTACGGTGAACCGGGCATTTGGCGGCGACATCGATCAACCTGGCCCGCTGATCGCTGGTAAGGGACGCGCCCGAAATCGCCACCGTCTTGTGGAAGATATCGGTGCTGCCGGGCCGCCCTTCGACCTTGCCCTTCTGGTGGGTCACGTCGGTTGCGACATGATCGACCGGCCAATCCTGCTGGCGGGCATACCAGCGCACCGTCATCGTCGTGCATTCGGCAAGGGCCGCGGCAAGCATCTGATACGGCGCCGGGCCGAGATCGGCGCCGCCCATTGCGGCCGGTTCGTCGCCGATCAGCCGGTGCGGACCAGCCTCGATCTGCACGGCAAAGGCGCTGGCGCCGGTTTCGGATGCGCGCACGCTGATCACCGCCTCACTCACATTCTTTCCCTTCCAGCCGTCCGCTGCGTCCACTCTATCAGCCGCCGATGCCCCCGCCAACCGACCGGGGCAACGGCCGCGCAGGCAAACGCAGGCCGGACCCAAAGAATACCAATAATAATTATCGTTACGATACCTTAACATAATCAGATCACCTTTGGCCGGGACCAATATTGCACCGTGACAAGGCAATTCCGATGACGCGTCACATCAGCCTGAAAACCTGCTGCTATATGCAGGCCGTGATTATCATCTGCACCATATTGGCCGCCAATCTGGCGCCACCGCCGCACGGGGCAATGTTGCTGGTTTCAGTCAGCGGGCTTTCGACGGGTGCGATCCTGAATCGGGCGGCAGCGGCCGGGGCAACACCGCTGCGCGCCGGGCCGCTGCGCGCGTCGCTCGTCGTATTCGGCGACCGCAATCGCCTGCTGGCCGCCGGGCTGCCGGCGGGAATCATCGCCTTGCCCTCCTCCGCCGCACCCTGCGGACAGGACAATGCCGGGAGGGCCAGATCATGAATGATGATGCGTTGCTGACCATTCGCCGGCCGGGCGCGCGTCTGCTGGTCCTGCTATTCTGGCTCAATGTTCCCACCCTTTACCTGGCAAGTTGGCTGGTCGGCAGCGACAATGCGCTGCTGATCGCCGGGCTGGGCGCGCTGCTGTGCATCATACCCACCCTGCTGGTATTCGGCACCGGACGGATCGATGCGCCAGTGCGCCTGATCATCGGCCTTACCGCCGTCAGCTTTCCGGCGCTGTTTCTTTATCCGTTCGAAGGCCATCCATGGCAGATGGACCTGCACATGTACTTCTTCGCCGCGCTCGCCACGCTGGCGGTGCTGTGCGACAGACGGGTGATACTCGCAGGGGCGGGCTTCATTGCCGCGCATCACCTGCTGTTCAACTATATTGCGCCCCATTGGGTGTTTTCCGGCGAAGGCGATCTGCCGCGGGTGCTGCTGCACGCCTTCATCGTCGTCATGCAGACGGCGGTGCTGTTGTGGCTGACCGGGCATCTCGCAACGCTGATCGTCCAGACCGCGGAGGAAGCGAAGACGAGCAGGGCGCTGCGCATCGAGGCCGACGACGCCCGCGCCAAATCGGATGCGGCGCTGATCGCCCTTGAACGGGCGCAGGTGGATGCCGATCGCCAGCGGGCAGCGGAAGAAGCGATCCGGGCGGCCGCCGAAGCCGCCGAACGCAGGCGGCTCGCGGCGGACGCCATCGAGGCGCGGCTGGGCGCGATTGTCGCGGAACTCGGCCGGATGGCCAGCGAACTTTCGATCAGCAAGACCCGGCTCATCGGCTCCCTCGAAGGGACGGTCGCGCGCACCGGCGATCTGTGCAGTTCCCACGCCCGCGCCGAAGATGATGTCCGCGCCATGGCGGCGGATACCGAACGGCTGGTCGCATCGATCCTTGAAGTCGGCCGCACCGCCACCGAAGCACGGGAAACCGCACTCACCGGCACGCGAGCCACCACCGATCTTTCGCCCAAGGTGACGACGCTGGCGGCAACGGTGGAATCGGCCAGCACGATCCTGAAACTGATTTCGGCCATCGCCACGAAAAGCAACCTGCTGTCGCTCAATGCACGGATCGAAGCCGCGCGTGAGGGCGCCGAGGGACGCGGCTTCGCCGTCGTCGCATCCGAGATCAAGATGCTCGCGGCCCAAACAGCGCAGGCCACCTGCCAGATCGAAGAGCAACTGGAAGATATCCGCAGCGCGGTGCTGAGCGTTTCGGGGGCAATCACGGTCGCGTCGGCGTCGGTGCATTCGATCGATCAGTCCGCTTCGCGGATCGCCAACGTCGTCCAGCAACAGATTGCCGCCACCACCGAAATCGCGACGGCATCCGAACAGATGGCGCAGCATATCGCGCTGGCGTCGGGCGAGGCTGATGCGCTGAGCAGCGCGATCGATGAGATGCGCGGCGCGATGGAACAGACCGATCGTATCGCATCGGCCGTTTCGGATCGTTCGCGCGAATTGAACGACACCGTGCGCAGCGTGCTTTCCGAATTGCGGGCGGCCTGACAAGCGCACCCTTGCAGAAACGGCCGTCCATTCCTATGATTGATATCAACACATATCATTCTGAGGAATGACGATGCCCCTACCCCGCACGATCGCCCCACTGCCCGAAAGCCGGGTGCTTTCGGAAGCGGTGTCCCGCGTCGCTGGCTGCTGGAAACTCACCAACGAACAGCTCGGCGCGATCCTTGGCCTGTCGCCAGCCACGGCTTCACGGTTGCGCGCGGGCAGCTTTCAACTTGATCGCACCAGCAAGGCATTCGAACTCGGCCAATATCTGGTCCGCCTGTTTCGCGGGCTGGATGCCCTGATGGGCAGCGACGACGCCGCATCCATATCCTGGCTGCGCAACAACAATATCGACCTGGACGGACGGCCGATCGATTTGATCCGATCGGTCAGGGGGCTGGGCGAAGTCGCACATTATGTAGACGATTTTCGTGCCCGCGTCTGACGCGACGCCGCAACCGTCCGATTTTGCGCCATATGCCGGCACCGTCTGGCGATTGGTGGAGGCGCAACATCGCATATCCACCAACCGGCTGGCCGCATCCGCCGAGGATCAGGCGCTGCTCGAAGATCTGGTCGACGCGGTGAAACCCACGATGCCGGCGGTCGCACGCGGCCTGCATTATCTGCTCGGCACCCCGTTCCGCTATGGCCACACCACCGCGTCGCGCTTCCGCAGGGCGCATGAACGCCCCGGCATTTTCTATGCCTCCGAACATATCGCCACGGCGTTGGCGGAAACGGCCTATTGGCGGCTGCTCTTCTTTTCGCGCTCGCCCGGCTTCACCCCACCCACCACTGTCGTCGAACATTCCGCCTTTACCGTGCCGGTCAATCTGGCGCGCGCGATCGACCTGACGGACACACGCTGGCTGGCACATGCAGCGCGGTGGAACGATCCTGTCGACTATGCCGCCTGCCAGCAACTGGCGACGCAGGCCCGCCAGATCGGGGCGCAAGGGCTGGTCTACACGTCGGTGCGCGATCCCGGCCGCAGGCGAAACCTGGCACTGTTCGATCCGACCGGATTCGCAGCGCCCGCGCCGAACATCGAGACAACATGGCATTTCCGATATGAAGATGGCGTCCTCACCACCTTTGCGGCCTTCCCGTCGGACACGCGCTACAGCTTCACCTTCGCCGATTTCGGCATCACCGCACCCTGAGCGCAACCGACGACCGGCACCGTAGCAGCCACACAGGGACCGACCGGAAGGCTGCCGCTTAGCGTTGATGTACAATGGTTTACATTATCGCCCGCGACCAGCCATGCCATGGCGCACGATTTTGCGCGGTTTGATCAGGATATCGTCCTGACCACCCATCCCATAATATTTGACTTACCGATGCCCGCGACGCTATGCCCTTTAGTTAATGGCGTCGCAATCAATAAGACATCGGTAAGCGGGGGGGCTTTCCACATGAAACGGACAGCCACATCTTCGCCCGATCGAGATATTGAAAATAATAAAGATTCACGCGTCAAGCAGCGTCCGGCAGCTCGCCCTGCCGCGGATGAACCGGTTATTGACCGCTATCGATCCATCGTATTCCCCAACAATGTGCGCGAGGCCCGCAAAGCAAGCGGCATAGCCAAATTGCTTGGCCTTTCGCGGACCATCCCCGAAATTCCATATATTCGCCTGTCGAAGGTCGAACGCGGCGAAATCTTCGCCAAGCCCGAGGAATTGGTGACGATCGCCCGCGCGGTGCGCATGAAGCCGCATCAATTGTTGATCGATATCGACGATCCGACGTTCGATATCGCCCAATGGGCCGCAGAATTGCAGGACCCGGCGGCATTCGACGCGGCCGAAGATCGCCTGGCGGTGCTGCTGGCGGCCGCATTACGTGTCCGGCGCGATATGGACGCAGCCTTGTCGATCGCGGCCCTGGAGAGCGATTATGGCATCCCTCCTGTAATCCTGTCGCGGATCGAAAACGCCTATAAGACGCTCGACAGATGGAATGATGCCACGCTCCACGCGCTCTGCCGGGTGTTTGGCGTTGCCGATGTCGCTGCCTTGCGGGATCATATCCTTCAGGTCCATGCCAGCGGGGCGCTGGCTGAACATATCGATATGGTTGCCACCCCCGGCTTCGCATTGCCAAGACGCGCGCCAAGGTGGCCGCCCTGCGCGAAGCGGTATCCGGCAAGCCGATCCGGGCCGCGCGCGATCGCCCGGCCACCCGAACCCCGCCGCCGCTGCGCCCGGTCGACGTGGTGCTGCCGCATGATGCCGCCACCAATCCGCCATCGCCGCTGCTGGCCGCGATCCAGGCTGCGGACAGCGCCACGGTGCGCCTTGTTCCGATATTCGGCGCACCGCTGGGCGATGGCCTGATCGCACGCACCCCCACCGGGGAAACTGTCGAAGCGCCGCGCATCGCCGGGCCGAACGCTTATGGCCTGCGGGTATGCCGGCCCACGCTAGGCCCCGGCCTTCCCGGCCGGGCGACGGTGATCGTCGATCCCGATCGTTTTCCTTCGTCCGGCGGGCTGGCGGTGGTCCGCGAAGGGGCTGGCCTGCGGTTGCTGATGGTCACTTTTGGCCGCGACGGCCGCATGATCGGTTACAGCGAACATCCCAACCGCGAAATGACGATCGACGATATCGACCCCGCCGATGTCGCCACCGTGATCGGCGCAATTTTCGAGTGATATCGGTAGCCATGCCGCGCAATCCGGTTAACATCCTATAATAAGTGTGAAGAAATCATTGGCAGGATGCTGACATGCGCGCACCCGGCGGGGCACGATCGATCTGGACCGGCATCGCCAGACGGGCGGCACTGGCCGCCGGCGCCGCGCTGATCCATGCGGGCGCGGGCCTCCACCGGCTTGGCCGGGCAGATGGAGATGCCGAAACCGTACCGGCCCTGCCCGCGCCGGATTATGAACCGCATGATCGCGCGCAACTGGAAGCCGATCTGCGCCGGGGCATTTCGGAAGATGAAATCGTCCCTTATTACCAGCCCATTCTGGCACTGGGCACGAATGAACTGGTCGGCTTCGAAAGCCTCGCGCGGTGGCGGCACCCGCACCGCGGGATCATCGATCCTGACATTTTCATCCCGATCGCGGAAGATACAGGGGCGATCAACGATCTGTGTTTTGCCCTGCTTCGCCAGGCATGCGGCGACATACGCCGCTGGCCACCGCACCTGACGCTATCAATCAACGTATCGCCGTTACAGATATGCGATTCCGAACTTTCGTTGCGGCTGCTGCAGATCCTGTATGCCAATGGCCTCGCCCCCGGCCGGCTGATCGTCGAAATCACCGAAAGCGCGCTGATCGCCAATGTTGCCGCTGCACGCCGGACGATCACCTCGCTGCGCAATGCGGGTATCAAGGTTGCGCTGGACGATTTCGGTACGGGCTATTCGAGCCTGCACCACCTGCGCGAATTGCAGTTCGACCGGCTCAAGATCGATCGATCGTTCACGCAGGCACTTGGCACGTCAGCCGGCGACACGATCATGCGGGCGATCGTGGATCTTGGCGGCGGCCTCGGCATGCCCATCACCGCCGAAGGGATCGAAACGGCCGAACAGGCCGGAACGATGGACCAGCTTGGCTGTGCCTACGGCCAAGGGTTCATGTACGGCCGGCCGATGCCGGCGGCAGACGCACTGGTTCACATCGCGCAAGCGGAACAATCCGCCCCACGCGCACGCGCCGTCGGCTGATCCCCCCATCTGCGCGCAGACTCGCTTTCTCGCGCAATATCGCTAGGCAAGGGCCCAAGCTACCGGAGCCTGCATGCCGATACCGCCACCCAGCATCGGGCTGACCAAGGCTCACGCCACACTCATCGAAGCGGCCGCATTCCTTGGCGGCGGGCTGCACGGCGCGATGCCGGCATCGCCACGACCGATCACCGGCCAGTTGCGCGCCAAGGTGATCGGCAACGGACTGCGCGAACTGGATCGCTTTCTCAATGTCATGATCGATGAAGTGGCGCGGCTGATCGCGCCGGTCGCGATCGACCCGGCCCGCTTTGCCGGCCAGCGCAACACGGCGAACAAACTGCGCCTGATCCGCGCGCTGATGGGACTGCCCAGCCCCGACCATGGCCGGCTGCGGGCCATTGGCCGGTCGCGCGATTGCCTGTTCCACTGCATCGGCATCGTCCGGCGCGGTGATCGGCGGCATGATCGCCAGATGACGGCCGGATGGCCGCCCAGCAATGCCAGTGAATTTGCGCCGGGCTTGACTGTCGCCATCGGCGAACCACTTGATATTTTACCAATCGACCTGGCGCGCGTATGCCGATTTTACGATCGTGTTGCCCATGATCTGGCCGTCGCGACGACAAGACATCTGTATCGCCATTGATATTTTTCTGCGCATAAGCCATATAGGCTCCGCTAACGTCGCCTGCGACGGAATTTGACGCTCTGATAGCCGATCCTTCCATTCCACGCTTCCTGGCTCTGCAGACCATTGTCTGCGGAAATCCTGATTTCGTGAAAGGAATCTCCCCATGGCCATCGGCACCGTAAAATTCTTCAATATCGACAAGGGTTATGGCTTCATCGCCAATGAAGACGGCTCGGGCGACAGCTTCGTCCACATCACCGCGGTCGAGCGCGCCGGCATGCCGACGCTCAACAAGGACCAGCGCGTGAGCTACGAACTGGAAACCGATCGTCGCGGCAAGACGTCCGCCGTGAACCTTCAGCCGGCCTGAACCTGATGGCTAAGGAGGATCTCCTTACCCTCGACGGCCTGATAGACGAAATTCTCCCCGACGGCCGCTTTCGCGTGCTGCTGGAGAATGATCACAAGATCATCGCCTATACGGCGGGCAGGATGCGGCGACACCGCATCCGATCCGTCGTGGGCGATCGTGTTCAGGTGGAGATGACGCCCTACGATCTCGAAAAGGGCCGCATCATCTTCCGCGAACGCACTCCGGGCGCAGGCCCGGGCGGCGGCGGCCCGCGTCGCGGCAACCGGCGCTAATCATTTTCCCGTCGGCCGGAAACGGCCAGGGACGGGAAATATTAGCCCTCATAGCCAGACGGTCCGTACGAACGGGATCCGCCTGAAGGCCACTCGCGTGTCGCATATCAAATGCGACACGCCGGTTTTCACCAAAATCGGAAGCACCGCCCCGGCGGTCCATTCCCTCTGAATTTGATCCGCGCGAACAGTTCGCGCCTTATCAGCACAATCGTGCGCCGGAAAATCCGCGCACCCAGGATATTATGCAACTTCATATCGAACGTAACGACAAACCAGTTCATTCCTCTTTTCCGATCAGCCGGCGCGAATCCGCCCGGCCGCGACCAGCCCAGCGGCTGTCCGCCACCCTGTCCCGACGCGAGTTGCGCCGGATCGTCGCCGAAATGCTCGGCTGACCATGATTTCGGCAAGCATCGCTTGCCGACCCACCATTCAGGAGGACATCATCATGTCGACCGCGAGTGAGTTTTACCTGGCCCGTGCCGCCGAATGCACCCGCGACGCCGAACGGGCGACGCTGGGCAATGTCCGCGATCGTTATCAGCGCGCGGCGGAAGCCTGGATGGTGATGGCAGACCGGATCGCGCGTGGCGAAACCATGCGCGATACGCTGGCCGCAGAAAAAGCCGCGCACACGCCTGCGGCCGTCATGACCGCGGGCTGATCACCGGATTGGCCCGGTTTCGTCCCGCCGGAAGAACATATCCGGCGGGGAAATCGCGCATCAGAGCCAGCCCGGCGCCGCGTGCCCCGGCCCACGCGGGGTAGCGCCCAGGGGATAATCCGCCCCTTCGATCACCGCCGAATTGCCTTCCGCCCACATTGCGGTACCGATGCGCTGCGCAATCCGCCAGCCGGCGTCCGTGCGCACCAGTTCATCATCATACCAGCCGCCGATCATCAGCCCGGTCGGGGCCGGTGCCAGCGCATTGCGCACATGATTGGCCATGAAATAGCAGCGCGACCAGGCCCGATCGTCCTCCACCCTGATCGCCGGCAGGCCCAGATGGTGGAGCGTGGCATCCAGCTTCGGCAGCGCATCGCCCGCGATCGCCACATAGGCATCAACCGTCAATTGCGGCATGCCACTGAGACGCAGCACCGCATCGGCCGTGAAGCAATCGCGCAGCAATTCCGGCGTGCGCGTATCGACCGCGATCACATAACGCGCCAGCACCTGCTGGATCGCAATCACATCATCCGCAACACCCGCCATCATGCCCTCCTCCATGCCATTTGGAGGAAGCTATGGGGACGGCGCACGACCGGCAAGCCGCGACTGGATTCGCGCTTGCGTCGATGGCCGTTCTCGTGCGTTCTCGCCGCGTGATCGAAACAACACCCCTCCCCCGCTCCGCAATTCTTGTTGTCAACGCGAAGTCGCGCAAGGGCCGCAAGCTCTTCCGCCGTGCGGTCGAAGGGCTGCGTGCGCATGGGATCGAAATCATCAGCGCACACGCGGTTCGCAAGCCGCGCCTGCTTGCCCCCACCATCCGCGATGCGGTGGCATCCGGCGCGCCGATGGTGATCGTCGGCGGTGGCGATGGCTCGCTGTCCTCATCCGTCGATTTCTTCGTCGGGCGGAATTGCGTGTTCGCGTTGCTCCCGCTGGGCACGGCCAACAGCTTCGCGCGGACGATGGGCATCCCGCTCGACCTGGACGGCGCGATGGCTGTGATCGCAGGCGGGCAACGGCGCCGGATCGATCTCGGCATGATCGACGATGATTATTTCGCCAATTGCGCCGCGATCGGGCTATCGCCGCTGATCGGTGAAACCGTACCGCATGGCCTGAAGGCATGGGCAGGCCGGGTCGGCTATCTCAGTTGGGCGCTGCTGATGCTGGCCCGCTTCAAACCGTTCAAGCTGACCGTGGGCGAAGGCGACACGGCCGAAACGATCGACGCGCTGGAAGTGCGCATCGCCAATGGCGGATTCCACGGCGGCACCGAACTGGTGGACGCCGCCAGCGTCGACAGCGGCGAAATCATCGTCCAGGCCGTTGTCGGCAAGGCACGATCCTATCTCGGCTGGAGTTGGCTCACCAGCCTGCTGCGCCTGCCTGCCCGCCACCACACGACCCGCGAATTTCACGGCCGCGCGCTGCGCATCGCCACCGATCCGCCGCTGGCCATTTCGATCGATGGCGAAGTGCTGGCGAAAACCCCGGTGATGGCGCGCGTCGCCGAAGGCGCGATCGAGGTGGCAGCGCCCCAACCTGTTTAAACGCGCCCCTAATCGAGGTTCGGCCGCAACCAGCGTTCCGCCGTCTCCAGATCTGCGCCGCGCCGTTCGGCATACTCCTCCAGCTGATCGCGACCGATGCGCGCAACGCCGAAATATTCGCTGTCGGGGTGGCCGAAATAGAAGCCCGACACCGCCGCCGTCGGCCACATCGCGAAACTTTCGGTCAGCGTGATGCCGGTGCGATCACTGGCCTGCAACAGATCGAACAGAATCGGCTTTTCGCTATGGTCCGGGCACGCCGGATAGCCGGGCGCCGGGCGGATACCGCGATATTGTTCGCGGATCAGCGCGTCGTTGGTCAGTTGTTCGCCCTCGGCATAGCCCCACAATTCGGTGCGGACATGCTGGTGCAGCCGTTCGGCAAAGGCCTCGGCCAGACGATCGGCCAGCGCCTTCAGCAGGATATCACGGTAATCGTCATGATCCGCCTTGAACCGGGCGAGATGCTCCTCAATCCCGTGGCCGGCGGTGACCGCAAAGCCGCCGATCCAGTCGCCCGCCGGATCGATGAAATCGGCCAGGCACATATTGGCGCGGCCTTCGCGCTTCTTGATCTGCTGGCGCAGGAACGGCATCCGCACGTCGCCATTGTCGGTTTCGATGACGACATCGTCGCCTTCGCGCCGGCACGGCCACAAAGCGGCGACGCCCTTGGCCGTCAGCCATTTTTCCGCGATGATCGTGTCGAGCATCGCCTGCGCATCGGCGAACAGGTTGCGCGCGCTTTCGCCCACCACCGCATCGTCGAGGATCGCGGGATAATTGCCCGCCAATTCCCACGCGCGGAAGAAAGGCGTCCAGTCGATATAGTCGCGCAGATCAGCCAGCGACCAATCGGGGAAGACATGCGTGCCCGGCTGTTTCGGTGCAGGCGCCTTCTGGCTCATATCGGCCACGAACGCATTGGCGCGTGCTTCGGCCAAAGTGGCCAGTTCGCTATGTCCCTTATTGGCCCGCGCGATCCGCACGGCTTCGTAATCGGCCGCCGTCTTTTCGACGAAGGCATCGCGCTGCGTGTCGGACATCAAGGTCGATGCAACCCCCACCGCGCGGCTGGCGTCCAGCACATGCACCACCGGCCCGTCATAAGCCGGCGCGATGCGCAGCGCAGTATGCACCTTCGACGTCGTCGCCCCGCCGATCAGCAGCGGCATTTCCATGCCCGCACGCTGCATTTCGGCCGCCACCGTCACCATTTCATCGAGCGACGGGGTGATCAGGCCCGACAGGCCGATGATATCGGCGTCATTGTCCTGCGCGGATTGCAGGATCGTCATCCACGGCACCATCACACCAAGGTCGATCACCTCATAACCGTTGCACTGCAGCACGACGCCGACGATGTTCTTGCCGATATCGTGGACGTCGCCCTTCACGGTCGCCATCACGATCCGGCCCTTGGCACGGGCACCGGCTTCCTTCTGCGCTTCGATGAACGGCAGCAGATGGGCGACCGCCTTCTTCATCACGCGGGCGGATTTCACCACCTGCGGCAGGAACATCTTGCCCGATCCGAACAGATCGCCAACGACGTTCATGCCGTCCATCAGCGGGCCTTCGATCACCTCGATCGGCCGGGCGAACATCTGGCGCGCTTCTTCGGTATCATCCACGACATGCGCGTCGATGCCCTTGACCAGCGCATGTTCCAGCCGCTTGACCACCGGCCAGCCACGCCATTCCTCGGCCGCCTTTTCGGCCGCCGCATCGGTGCCCTTGAAGCGTTCGGCGATCGTGATCAGCTTTTCGGTGGCGTCGGGATGGCGGTTGAGGATCACATCCTCGCACGCGTCGCGCAATTCCGGGTCGATCGTATCATAGACGTCGAGCTGGCCGGCATTGACGATGCCCATGTCCATGCCGGCCGGGATCGCGTGGTACAGGAAGATCGAGTGCATCGCGCGGCGCACCGGTTCGTTCCCGCGGAAGCTGAAGCTCAGATTCGAAAGCCCGCCCGAAATGTGGACGTGCGGGCAGCGTTTGCGGATCTCGCGCGTCGCTTCGATGAAATCGACACCGTAATTATTATGCTCCTCGATCCCCGTCGCCACCGCGAAGATATTGGGATCGAAAATAATGTCTTCGGGCGGAAAGCCGATGCCGGTGAGCAGCTTGTAGGCGCGTTCGCAAATCTCGATCTTGCGCGCCTGCGTATCGGCCTGCCCCACCTCGTCGAACGCCATGACGACGACGGCGGCGCCGTAGGCCATCACTTTGCGCGCATGGGCGAGAAATTCGGCCTCGCCTTCCTTCATGCTGATCGAATTGACGATCGGCTTGCCCGACACGCATTTCAGCCCGGCTTCGATCACGCTCCATTTGGAACTGTCGATCATGATCGGCACGCGGGCGATATCGGGTTCGGCCGCGATCAGCTTGAGGAAGGTGGTCATCGCCACTTCGGCGTCGAGCAGCCCTTCATCCATGTTGACGTCGATGATCTGCGCGCCATTTTCCACCTGCTGGCGCGCGACCTCGACCGCCCGGGTGTAATCGCCGCCCATGATGAGCTTCTTGAACGCCGCCGATCCGGTGACGTTGGTGCGTTCGCCGATATTGACGAAGGTGGCGCTGGCCTGCGCGGGGGCGTCGTCGGGGGTGATCGCTGCGGTTGCCACTATTACTTCCTATTCGTCATCCCAGCGGAAACCGGGATCTCCCAGCCGTTTCCAGACCAGGCAAACAAACGATATCCCCGCTTTCGCCGGGATGACGTCAATCCAACATCACGCCGCCAGAATCATCGGCTCCAACCCGGCAAGCACGGTGCGCACCGGCGGATGCGCTATCGGGCGCGGCGCAGCACCATGCACCGCGTGGCGCATCGCCGCGATATGCTGGGGTGTCGTGCCACAGCAGCCGCCGATCACATTGATCAGCCCGGTATCGGCCCATTCGCGGATGAAGCCGCCGGTCGTCTCCGGCTCCTCATCATATTGGCCAAGATCGTTGGGCAGGCCGGCATTGGGATAGACCATCACCAGCGTATCCGCGATCGCCGACAGCGCCGCGACGTGCGGGCGCAGTTGCGGCGCGCCGAACGAACAGTTCAGCCCGATCGTCAGCGGCCTGGCATGGCGCACCGTCGCCCAGAACGCCTCGATCGAATGGCCGGACAGGTTGCGGCCCGACATGTCGGTCACGGTGAAGCTGATCATCAGCGGCACGTCCGCACCACGCGCCGTGCCCGCCTCAAGCGCGGCCATGATCCCGGCCTTGGCGTTCAGCGTATCGAAGATCGTTTCGATCAGGATGAAATCGACACCGCCGTCGAGCAGCGCGTCGATCTGGTCGCGATAGACGTCCTTCAGTTCGTCGAACTCGATCGCGCGATAGCCGGGATCGTTCACGTCGGGCGACAGCGACAGCGTCTTGTTCGTCGGGCCGAGCGCGCCGGCCACGAAACGCGGCCGACCGTCTTTGGCTTCCGCTGCTCGCGCCGCATCGCGCGCGATCTGGGCGGCGGCGATATTCATGTCGCGCACCAGATGTTCCGCGCCATAATCAGCCTGGCTGATCCGGTTGGCGTTGAAGGTGTTGGTCGACACCATATCCGATCCGGCATCCAGATACGCCTCGGTAATCTCGGCAATGACATGCGGACGGGTGATCACCAGCAGATCATTATTGCCCTTCTGGTCGAACCCCAGGTCGAGGCCACCGCGATAATCCTCCTCAGTCAGGCGATAGCCCTGGATCATTGTCCCAAAAGCACCATCGGTCAGCAGGATGCGCTTGGCGGCTTCGGCGCGGAAACGATCGGCGGCGTTCATGCGGCCTTCTCCCGGGATTGGCTGGTGGGGCGCAGCCCCAGCAAATGACAGATCGCGTAGCTCAGCTCCGCGCGGTTCAAGGTGTAGAAGTGGAAATGGCGGACGCCGCCGGCATAAAGCTTGCGGCACATTTCCGCTGCGATCGTCGCAGCAACGAGCTGGCGGGCAGCGGGGCGATCGTCCAGCCCTTCGAACAAACGGTCCATCCAGGGCGGGATCGCCGCCCCGCACATCGCGGCGAACTTGCGCGTCTGGGCGACGTTCGACACGGGCAGGATACCGGGAACGATTTCGGCATCGATGCCCGCCGCCGCCACCGCATCGCGGAACCGGAAGAACGCCTCGGGCGAAAAGAAGAACTGGCTGATCGCCCGGTTCGCGCCGGCATCGATCTTGCGCTTCAGATTGTCGAGATCGGCGGCCACGTCCACCGAATCCGGATGGCATTCGGGATAGGCCGCGACCGAGATTTCAAACGGCGCGACCGATTTCAGCCCCGCCACCAGCGCGGCGGCATTTTCGAACCCATCGGGATGCGGTTGGAACGCCTCGCCCTCACGCGGGGGATCGCCCCGCAGCGCTACGATATGGCGCACGCCGGCCGCCCAATATTCGCGCGCAACATCCAGAATCTCGTCGCGGCTGGCATCGACACAGGTCAAATGCGCCGCCGCCGGAATGCTGGTTTCGCGGGCGATACGGGCGACCGTCGCGTGGGTACGTTCGCGGGTCGACCCACCCGCGCCATAGGTGACGGATACGAAGCGAGGCCCAAGCGGCGCCAGCGTTTCGATCGCGCTCCACAGGGTTTCTTCCATCTTCGCCGTCTTTGGCGGGAAGAATTCGAACGAAACCTGGCAGTCGCCAGCGAGGTCGGCGAACAGCGGCGCATCCAGCGCGCGGCGGGCTTCCTCCATCTGGGCGATTGAAACACTCATGCCGCAAGTCCTTCTTCACGGGCCGCGGGCGCCCGGCGCCCCAGCCATAATTTCACTGTCAGTTCGCCGCCGTCGAGCCGCTCGACCGCCGGCTGTTCCAGCCCCGCAGCGGCGAACCAGCCGGCCATTTGTTCATCATCAAAGCCCAGGCGGACATGCGCGTCGCGGGTCCGCAGCTCTTCCTTCTCGTGCCGATCGAAATCGACGATCAGCAACCGGCCATCGTCCGCCAGCAACCGCGCCGCCTCCGCGATCGCCGCCGCCGGCTGATGCGCATAATGCAGCACCTGATGCACGATCACCGTATCCGCCGATCCGCTCGCCAGCGGAAGGGCATACATGTCGCCCTGCCGCAATTCGGCCCGCTCCAGCCCTGCCTCGGCCAGCTTTGCGCGGGCCAGACGCAGCATTTCCGGGCTGCGATCGACACCCAGCATGCTCGCTGCCTCGCGGCCGACCAGTTCGATCATCCGGCCAGTGCCCGTGCCGATATCCACCAGCCGGCCCACCGGCGCCGCACCCAATTGTCGCAATATCGCCGCCTCCACCGCGCTTTCGGCAACGTGGAGCGATCGAATCGCATCCCATTCATCGGCGTGACCAGCGAAATAATCCTCCGCCGCGGCCGCGCGATCGGCACGCACCGCCGCCAGCCGCGCAATATCGGCCACCGCCCAATGATCGCCAGGTTCCTGCTCCGCCCAGGCATCCACCGCCGCCAGCAACGGCCCGATGCGCCGTTCATCGCCCAAGGTGAGAAACACCCAGCTGCCTTCCTTGCGGCGATCCGCCAGCCCGGCATCGGCAAGGATCTTCACATGGCGCGAAACGCGGGGCTGGCTCTGGCCGAGCACCTGTGCCAACTCGCCCACCGACAGTTCCATCGCACGTAACAACGCGATGATGCGCAGCCGGGTCGGATCGGCCAGCGCACGGAAAATGTCGAGCATGCGTCTCATGGTGGATTACGGATATAAAGATATCTTTATATGGGTCAAGCAGCTTGTCGGCTTCCCGCCCCTATGGCACCGCCTCCGCGGGGGATAAGAATCGCTGTAAAAGGTCCTTATGATGCGCGTTTTTCCGTCCATTGCCGCCGCCGCGCTGCTTGCCGGCTGCGCAACTACGCCCACCTCCGCGCCGGGGGCAGAACGGGATCCGCTGGAAGGCTTCAACCGGGCCGTCTGGGGCTTCAATCGGGGTGTGGACAAGATCGCGCTGAAACCGATCACATCGGTCTACCGCACGGTAACCCCACAACCGCTGCGTCGCGGTATCCTGCGCATCTTCGACAATCTGTCCGAACCCTGGTCGTTCGTGAACAACCTGCTGCAGGGCAAGCCGGGCCGGGCGGCAAACAATCTCGGCCGCTTCGTCGTCAACACCACGATCGGCGTCGGCGGCCTTGCCGATCATGCCACCGGCCTGGGCATCAAGCCGGCGCGCGAAGATTTCGGGCAAACGCTGGCGACATGGGGCGTCAAAAGCAGCACCTATCTCGTCCTCCCGCTGCTCGGCCCGTCCACCATCCGCGACGGCATCGGCACGGGCGTCGGCTTCGTCGCCGATCCCTTCAATGTCTGCCTACGCGAATGCACCAACCTGTCGGCCGTCGAACGCCTCATCCCCAATGCCGTCTACATTGTCAGCGCGCGCGCCGATCTTACGGATTCGGGGGCGGATACCCTGCTCGACACCAGCCTCGATTCCTACGCCACTGCGCGTTCAGCATTTTTCCAGCGCCGCGCGGCCGAAATCGCCGATCAGGATCTTACCACCGGTGACGCCAGCAGCGGCGACATCGACGCCGCACTCAAGGAACTGGACGAGGAAGCCGGCGAAACCAGCGCGCCGCCGCCCGAATCCGCGGATCCAACGTCGCCTGACGCCGAACCGACGCCTTCGAACGACGAACCGAGTGCCGCCGATCAGCCACCCGTCGACCCACAGACTCAACTGGTCGCACCTGAACCACAATCCTGAGTCTACCGGAACAAGAGAGATTGCGTGCCGCGTTTGAACCCGATAAAGGGGGCGTCGCTGGTTTCGGGGGAAACACGCCTGATCATTGATTAAGCGGCGTCCACGCATCCATCAGCTATTGCTACCTGGAGGGTTTAGCCCATGAAGAAGATCGTTGTTCTCTCGCTCGCCGCTGTTGCTACGCTGGGCCTCGGCGCCTGCTCCAAGGAGCAGCCGGCTGTCGCCAACGAAGCCGACGCCAACGCTGTTGTCGCCGACATCAACGCGACCGCTGAAGAAGCCGTTGCCGACATCAACGCCGCCGTCGATAACGCGGTTGCTGACGTGAACGCGACCGCTGAAAACGCGACGGGCGCCGTCGAGAACGCCGCGACCAACGCGATGTGATCGGGCTCTGCGCGCCGTTCTCGGCACGCAGGCAATCAGGATTGGGGTCGTGTTCCAATGGAACGCGGCCCTTTTCTTTTGCGCACGATTCACACCCTTTGCGTGCACCCTTATCCCGTTAAGATGGGACACATCACGATCCCGGAGACCTTCACGATGCCGGCATCAAGGGCGTTGTTACTGGCCGCGATCGCCGCACTGGCAGCCTGCGGCGCACAGCCCGATCCCAACAGCGACCAGGAACAGGCCGCCAATGCCATCGCCAACATCAGCACCGAGACGGAGGATATCGCCGACGACGGCCTCGTCGCGGCCGATGGCGCGATCACCGACAGCGAAAGCATGGATCACACAGGTAACGCACCGGGCAACGCTGACTGAAGCACCCGGGCCACCCGTGGCCGAACTCCCCCGCCATAAACCCTGCGCCGGTATCGCGACGCCAGTTGTTCACAGCCGGGATACTGCGAACGATATCGCGGCTCGATCGGCCGGCCCCATCCCGCCAAGGCAGCCCGGCCATAGCGGCCGCGCCCCGTCACCTACGCCCGCCTACGCCACACACGTCGCGACCATGGCAACAGCGCCGCACTTCACCACGGGCTGGAACATGATAGCTGGGCCGTGCCCACAACACCCCCAGCATCACACGACAGCGCAGAGACGATCGGCGCGCATCGCACCCACCATTGAAACGGCAAATACCCGGGCACCTTGCGGCACCCGGGCACTTGTTGGCGATGATCCGCAGATCAGTTGGTGATGGTGAACGTACCCGACGTCGGGGCAAGCGTGCCGCCAAAGTTGCAGAAGCCGATCGTCTGCGTCGGAATCGTCAGGACCTGCGTCCCGTTGTTCCACGATCCGGAAACATTGCCGCTGCAGCTGACACCCGGAATGAAGGTCGACGCGGTCAGACCGGTGATCGTCAGCGGGGTAACGCCACCCGCTGAAGTCGTACCCACCGCCACGGTGTAGGGCAGGCCCGTCAGAGTCGCCAGGCCGCAGCCGGTGCCCGACAGGGTGAACGCCGTCACCTTCAGCGTACCGGTCGGAATATCGGTATGCGAAAAAGCGCCATGGCTGTCGCCGGCATTATTGGGCGACGCATTGAGCGTCAGGTTGCCGGTGCAGGTCAGCGTGGTGCCCGCCACCGTGGCGAGAATCGTCCCGCTGAAGGTGGTATTTCCGGCGGGCCGCACCATGGATGCGTTGGCGACGCCGCCCATGCTGACAAGAGCGAGTGCGCTGACAACAGTCGAGAATGCCTTGAACATCATACTCTCCTTAAGAGTGGGTGGTTATTTACCTCCCGTGCAAACCCGGATGATTATCTTTAAGTTGTTCCGGATTTGCACTGTTATTACTTATAAATAACATTTTCTCTAATCAACATAAATTTACGATTAATCAAAAATTAAACATCCATAATGGACATTAAACTTCATTAAATCAGAATTTCTTAGAAACATTAAAGCCAATAATCCGCGGATCATTATAGAATGTATTGGCCGGAAGGCCGATATCATCGGCGGATATGAAAACATCCGTGATGGCCTGATTGTTTGTCACGTTCTTGACGTAAAACTGGAACGCCAGATCATCGGCAGGGCGCGCCAGGGTCAGCGACAGGTTAAGATTACCCCAGCCCTTCATTTTGTCGATCGGGGAAGCATAAACCCGGGCATAGCTGGACGATTGCCGGTAATAATCAGCCCGGCCAGTCAGTTCCCAATCACCATCATCGATGAACAATGTGTATTGCGCACCGATGTTAAAGGTCAGGTGCGGGGAATTGGGCAGATCGTTGCCCGACACATCTTTCGAGAAACCCCGCCCGCCATTGGGCGCTTCGGTCGTCGGCCGATATTCGAACCCGAATATGGCATAGAAAGGAAACAGCCCGGTGGTGTTGGACGGATCGAATGTTCCGACCCCATTCACGCCGGGGCATAGCGCCGCCAGGCCTGATTGCTTGAAATCATCCGGGAGAGGGGAATTCAGGATGGCTTCAACATGCTTGGTCGGTGCAATACAGTTAGACGGCGCCTGCAGCCAGGGACGCAGGACCTGCCAGTCCGGATTGCCGTCGGTGCGATCCATCGTATCGACCGAACTGCCGCCCTTTTTCACGCGGGTCTGGAGATAGCCAAGATTGGCATCGAGGCGGAACGCGCGTGACGGCTGCCACACCCCTTCCAATTCCAGCCCCCAGCTTTGCGCGGGGAAGTTTTCGGTGAAGGTGATGCGGTCAGAGACCTGCGAGATCTGATAGTCCTTATAATCATAGAAAAAGGCTGTCGCATTCAGCAACAGTTTGCCGCCAAATAAGGTGTTCTTGGCGCCGATTTCGAACGCATTCAAAGATTCCGGCCGATAGGTCGGCGACAGCGGGAGATACTGGACAGTAACCGGATCGAAATCGACCCGCGGGGGATTGGCGCCACCGCCCTTATATCCGCGCGATGCCGATGCGTAGAGCAATGTGGCATCGGTGAAAGAAATTTCCGGTTTCCAATCGAGCACGATCCGACCGGTCAGCCTGCCCCATTTCTGATTGATGTCGGCCAGTGCCGGATAGCCATAATCGACCGTGCCGCCGGTGAACGGACTCGATGACAAAAGCAACTGGCTGGGAATTTGCGACTGATATTTCTTGTCCCGCGTATAGCGCAGGCCAGCGGTAAGTTTCAGATTATCCTGAAGATCAAAATAGGCCTCACCAAAAATACCCAGCGATTTGGTACGCACATTGTTGCGGCTCAGGAAGTAATTATGGCCCAGATCGTCCGTCTGCCCGATCGGGTTTCGATCGATATAGACACACGGGGCTTCGCCCGGTTCACGCGGCCGCGGCGGGCACGGCCCGATCTCGCGCGTTGGCGGGGTCAGAGACCCGCCTATCTGCGGTGAAAGAATCCGTTCGGCAGCAAGGTTGAATATGTTGCTGAACGCATAATAATCGTCGGTCGTCTTGAAATCGAGATAATTGACGCCGGCATTAAAATTGATCGGGCCATCCAGATCGGATTGCAGGCGGATTTCCTGGCTCCACTGGCGTGTGCGTGTACGATTGAGGTCCACGCCCAGAATACGATCGGACGGGCCAAGCTGCGGATCAAAATAAATGCCCCCGGGCGTTGGACCATCATCCGCATAAGGATTGCCAAAAACATCGGCCAGGCCAATCGAATCCGCGAATACGGGATTGGATGCAAAGCGATTATAATCCTGCGAAGAATACCAGCGATCGCGGCTATAGGCGGTTTGCGAAACCAGCTTCACCCCATCGGCGACGCCCAGTTCCATATTGAACTGCACAACATCATTCTTCGCGCGGAAAACGGGATCGACAACCGTGGAGATGCGCCGCGGATCGCGCGACTGCACAATCCCTTCATAAGGGTTGCCCGGCTTGATGATATAGACAGGCCGAACAGGTGTGGGTGTAAAACCCGCCACCGCACTTCCCTGGAGCAACGCAATCGCCGCCATTTCGCCGGGATTGGGAATGCCGTATGCCGCGTCATCATAGAGTGAACCGGGCAGACAGCCCTGGCTCATCCGCGCCCGCAAATCCGGCCCACCCGGCTGCCGCGTCGGAACCGGCGTGTTACCCACCATCGCCGGCCCCGGATCGGGCGTGCACAGCGCCTTGCCGCTGCGCGCACGATCATCATCCTCGTTGAAATGCTCCCAGATGAGATTGGCGCTGAAATTGCTGCCCGGATCCCATTTCGCCGAAAGCCGTGTCGACCACAGATCACGTCCGTTCACGTTCCGCTTGGTGAATTCGTTATAATCGAATCCGGAACGCTTCGTCATCGATGCGCCGCCACGAATTGCCAGCGTATCCGTCAGCGGCACGTTGAGCATGCCGGACAGGCGGCGCGTGCTGTAGCTGCCGGTTTCCCCACGGATCATGCCCGAAAAGCCTTCGGTGCTCGGCAATTCGGGGATCACGTTGAGCACGCCACCCGTAGCGTTGCGGCCATATAGCGTCCCCTGCGGCCCGCGCAGCACCTCGATTCGGGCGAGATCGAAAAATTCCTGTTCGAACAGGCGATTGCGCACCAGCGGCGTGTTGTTGAACGCCACCGCAACACCCGGATCGCTCGACGAGTTCAGCGCCTTCGTGCCGACCCCGCGGATCGTGATGTTGTACATGCTCGAAAAGGTCTTGGTGAAGTTGAGATTCGGCGCGGTGCGCATCAGATCGCCGCCGCTTTCGATCTTCTTGTTATCCAGCGCCTTGCCCGTAACCGCGGTGATCGCGATCGGCACGTCCTGGATCTTTTCCTCGCGCTTTTGTGCGGTGACGATGATGTCCTCGTTCACAGCTTCCGGATCCAGGGCCGATTCCGGTCGCTGGCCCGCGACAATGCCATAACCGTTGCCAGTGCGCATGAAGCGCATCCCGGTACCTTCCAGCAACGCCCGCAGCGCGCCTTCTTCGGTACGCTGGCCCGTCACGCCGCGCGTCTTCTTGCCGGCTACCGCCGCAGGATCGAACGCGACATCGCGCCCGGTATCCAATGCAAACTTCCTGATCGCGTCGCCCAGATCCTGCGGAGCAATCGCATAAGTGCGCGATTCTGCCGCAATCGCGCCTTGAAGCGGCACGGAAACAGCCAGCGCGGCCCCCGCCAGCAACAGAGCACGGATCGACTTTGCACGGTACCGGACCATTAAAATCCCCTCCAATTTTATTCTCACCCGATGATTCCCCATCAGGGACGTCCGCATTCCATTTGCGATCCGTTGCCTACAGGGACGCAGCCGTGCACGATCACCTCAGTTCAAAGCGGAAAAATTTTCGAAATAATTTCGGCAATACCCATTCAAGCCTGATTATCGTTCAAAATCCATTATTTGCAATGGATCCAGGCCGGATATTGGTGCCGTGTCCGCACCGACCGGACAACAGCCAGATTCAACGATTATGGAGGCAATCGCAGCGTGCATGGTGGGCGTTATCGCAAGGCCATCCGTCTCAGCTGCACTGCAGACGGCAAAATCCCGGACCCCTAACCAGAAGGGGCCCGGGGAGTGGGGAGGTAGCCCGGTGCCTGAACATCAAGCGGGGCATATACAGGGACGCAGCCGCCCGAATATTCCTCAGCAAAAAAATGATACTTATCGCCTGATAACCATATAAGGTTCAATATGGACTATTATAGGCCATGATGAATCAAGCATTATCTTGAACACGATCAGCCGAATGCTTCGGATTTCCGGCATCGATCGGATCCATCATGAAGCCGGCGCGAGAACGATAGATTGCTGATCATCGCGTGCCAGGCGCACCGGGAAAATGGCCACAATAGTTTCCACAAACGCCTCAGGCTCGCGCGTGTGGAACACCCCCGAAACCTTGACGCGGCCCAGCGTGGGATCGGACAATATGATCTGCCGGCCGCCATAACGGTTGACCTCCGCCACGGCCGCCGCCAGCGGCGTGGCATCAAACATCAGCCGCCCATAACGCCAGGCCATCGCCCGATCCGGATCCATCTTCACAATGGCGGCGGATTTCGCGGGGACCAGCGATGCCTGCTGCCCCGGGTGGAGAATCACGGGCTTCGCCCCCGCTTCGCGGATCGAAACCGTGCCCTGCGCCAGAAAAACCCGGGCGCCTTCGCCTTCCTTGCGCACGCTGAAAGACGTGCCGACCGCCTGCACCTCATTATCCCCGACAAAGACACGGAACGGTCGCCTGGCATCCTTTTTCACTTCGAAAAAGGCCTGGCCGGATTGCAGCACGAGACGGCGCTCAGCGTCACTCATCCGCACGTCGACCGCACTGTCGGTGTCCAATGTCACAATCGAACCGTCGGCCAGCTTGATGCTGCGCTGTTCGCCCAGGGCGGTTTCATATTGTTCGCTGCCGCCCCACATCCCCGTCGCAACCACCATCAGCGATGCCGCGCAGGCGCCGAACAGAGCCGTGATCGCGGACATGCGGCCGAACCGGCGCGCGGCGGAAACCGGTTCCGGCTTGCCACGCAGAATGGCATGGGCGATCGGATCATCCGCCAGCGCACCCGCGGCCTCCCACAACCCGGCTTGCTCGGCATAGGCCCGTTCATGTTCGGGATCGTCAGCCAGCCAGGCGGAGAGCCGGGCATCATCCATGATCGTGCGGCGATCCGAATGCCTGCGCGCCACCCAGCGCGCGGCGCGGCCGCGGATCGTGGATGCGTTTCGCGGAGGAGCCGGATCAGCCATTTCGCCCGAATTTCGCATGCAGGTGGGCGATGGCCTTCATCATATGCTTCTCAACAGCGCTGGCCGACACGCCGAAACGGGCGGCGATCTGGCCGTAGCTCATCCTGTCGAGTCGATTCAGCAAAAACATCTCCCGCGTC
This sequence comes from Sphingomonas sp. KC8, assembly GCF_002151445.1. Taxonomy (GTDB): domain Bacteria; phylum Pseudomonadota; class Alphaproteobacteria; order Sphingomonadales; family Sphingomonadaceae; genus Sphingomonas_E. The sequence goes on along the minus strand of NZ_CP016306.1, from coordinate 3,813,242 downwards.
CGTTCAGGCAGTTCATCCAGCGCCACCGCCAATCGGGCCAGCGCCTCCCTCCCTTCAAAGACGCGCGCGGGCGTAGGTTCCTCACTCGGCTCGTCGAAATCATCGATCGGAACGTGATAATCTTCATGGCGCACCCGCGCTCGACGACGGCGATCCGCCAGTACCGAAGCCGCGACCCGGAACAGATATGCGTCGGGACTGTGCATGACGGCATTGTCGCTGCCACACAGGCGCACAAAACTCTCATGCGCACAGTCCTCCGCCGCTTCACGATCCAGCCCCCGCCTGCGAAACCATTGCACCAATGGCTGTCGATAGCGGGCGGCCAGCGCCTCATGAATGGCGGACTCGTCCTTTCGGCGTGTGCCAAGCGCTGACATCGCTTGCCCCTCCTCCGGCAATTTTCCGGTTCCCGTTGTTTTCTTGTGAAAACCGGATGCGCCGCCTCCTTCTCTCTCCCCACGCCATGTGGAAGGGTGCGGCCCTGTGGTTGAACGCGTTAAGCACCTCCAATGCACAATCGCCCAACAGGCGCGATCCGTAACGCCCCCGCAGCCATCTTCGCCAATGGCCGCGCCCGGAGGCCAAACGCAGCCGCCTCCCCCGCAAAGAGCAATACTCACCCCGTTCTGGCACGGGGCATGGATGGATCATCCATCATGTTGATTTGCTTAGCAAGAGAATTTCCGATAGCGTTTCGAAAATCTGAACGCGAATCCACGCCATGGTCCCGATGATTCTATTCAGCCGCCTATACTATGAAATTCGCACACACCCATGACGACCCAAATAGCGCGATAGTAACGATATGAGGATGAAATGAGTACAGGCATATCTTCGACGACCTCGCGGGTCACGATGTTCAGCTTGCTTGCGAGCGCACTGCTGACGGCAAGCATCGCCGCGAACGCGGCGACGGCGGAAGACGCGATTCTCGGACAATGGCGCTCGCAGGAGCGCGGCGGCATCACCGCATTCCATCGTTGCGGCAGCGCGATATGCGGGCAGGTCGTGGACGGCGCCTCATTGCGCGCCAATCCCGACCTGCGCGACGTGAAGAATAGCGACAAGACATTGCGGTCACGCAAGGTGAAGGGCCTTGTCGTTCTTCAAAATTTCAAGGGCGGCCCGCACGAATGGAAGGGTGGCCCGCTTTATGATCCCGATCGCGGCATGGGCGTGGAAAGCGGGACGATCAAAATGATCGACCGCAACACATTGAAAGTCACGGGGTGCTTCGCGCGCTTCATCTGCCAGTCCGAGGTGATGACCCGCATTCGCTGATTGCTGCCAGATCACGGCACCGGCGGCGCCGGTGCCGCAGCGGTGTGCCATACCACCGTGTCGCCGGGCTTGAGACCCGACAATATTTCGACCTCTCCCGGCGCCACGCGGCCGATCTGGACGATGACGGCGCGGGGCTCGGTGCCGGGCTGGTCGCGCACGAATATGGTGGCCGCCGGCGCCACGCCTTGCACCGCCTGTGGCGGGACGACCAAAGCGGCGGCATTATTGTAGGTGGTGATCGCGATATTGGCGGTCATGCCGATGCGGATCTGGCGGGCCTGATCCGGGGTCAGCGGGTCCAGACGGGCCACTGCGGTAAAACCGGGCTTGCCCGAAGCCGCATCGGCATCGGCCTCGCCGGCTACGCTGGAAATCCTGCCGGCAAGCGTAACCCCGCCAAATCCCGGCCCGGTGACGGTGACCGGAAGGCCAGGCTTCAGCGCCCCCACATCGCCTTCATCGACACGGAATTTCGCGCTCAGGCCGCCAGCACGCGCGATCGCGCCGATCGGCTGCCCCTTGCCCACCAGCATCCCCGGCCGGATAGCGCCGCTATCACCATCCATCTTGCTGGCGGGCGGGCGAATGATGATGCCGTCATCCAACGCCCGGATGATCGCGGCGTTGAACTGGCTGTTCATCTGCGCCAGCCGCGACCGCGCGTTGGCCAATGCCAGTTCGGCGACACGCCGATTATCCCCCCGGCCGCGCGCCAGCGTCGCTGCCAGATCTTCCTGCGCGGCCACCACCGCCATCTGCTGCGACCGCCGTTGCTGGATCAACCCGTCATATTCACTGCGTGGCACCAGCCCCTTGTCGAGCAATTCGCGGGTCTCGTGGATCTTGCGATCCGTTTCGCGCAAATCCGCCGATGCCAGCGCAGCCGCACGACGCACGCGCCCGACTTCGGGGCTGCTTTCCCAGCCGGCCAGTTCCGCCGCCGCCTGTGATGCCTTCAAATAAGCGCTCTCCGCATCATTGCGGCTTTGCTGAAGTTCGGCGGGATCCAGTTCGACAAGCATCTGCCCTGCCCCAACCCGATCGCCATATGTGAAGCCGACGCGTTTCACCGCGCCATCGAACGGCGCGAAAATGCCGATCGCTTCGCCGGCAACGATCGTGCCGGTAAAGCCGATCGATGCGCTGAAGGGCTGCAACGCAACCACCTGCGCCTGTTCGACAAGGCCATCGCGCGCCGGGGGGGACGCCCGATCGGCGAACAGCAGCCAGCCGATCGCGGCACATGCCACCCCGCCCGCCAGCATCAGCGCGAGCCGTTTCCGCGGCGGATTCAATCGTTCAACGATATGCGCCATGTGTCCAGCGTGTTCCCGATCTGTTGATCCAACCCGGTAAGCGCATTCAGATATGCAATTTCGGCCGCCAGTTGCTGGGTATCGGCACTGCGCAAATCGGCCTGAAAGGACAGCACCTCGAAATTGGATGCCCGGCCGGCTTTCAGTTTTTCCTGCTGCAGATCCAGCGCACGCGCGGCCAGCGCGCGCGCGCGACGCGCCGCTTCCAGCTGCAGCCAGCCGGTTTCCACCACCTGAACGGCGTCGCGGATCTGCAACTCCACCGATTGCAGCAGCCCGTCATAGGCGATTTCGGCGGTACGCAGGCTCGTTGTCGCCTGTATCTCGCCCTGCCGCCCCGAATAATCGCCAAGGATCGGAATGCCAAGTTGAACGCCGATCGACTTGTTGGTCGAACTGCCAGCCGATCCGACCAACGCATCATGGCCGCGTTCATGGCTGATCGCGCCGGTCACCCGCAGATCCCACAGACGATCATTGCGCGCGATGATCAGCGACTGGCGGCTGATTTCCAGTGCCTTGCGCTGCGCCAGCACGTCCATGCGCGAAGCCAGGCCCAGATCCACCACCCGCGCAAGATCAATCGGCACATGTTCGGCCCGGATTTCATCCGCCGCCACGATGTTGGTGCGGGAATCGACGGCCAGCAGCCGGATGAGCACCAATTGCGCCGTGATCTTCTGCTGTTGCGCCTGCAACAGGGCGACCTCCTGGTTCGCCACCTGCGATTCAGTCTGCACGATATCGGCCGCAGCCATCCGGCCCGCCTTGATCAAGGCATGATTGGTATCGAGAAGCGCGCGCGTCCGTTCCAGCGAGATTTCGGCAAGGCGCACCTGTTCCTGCGCCTGGACCAGATCTCGATAGCCCGTGATGATCGTCGCAACGATATTCGACACGGTCGACTTGAGGTTCAGCTGGTTGATCTGCTCCTGCAGCCGCGCCACCCGCAGCGGACTGAGATTGACATCGAACCCCCCGCCGCGCAGCAACGGCTGGCTGATCGTCAGCGCCGTGGTGTCCGCGGCCACCCGCGGCCCCGGCCGCAGCCTTTCGCGCCGGTCCCAGACGAAATCGATCGTCGCACCGCTGGTGGTGCGCAGCCGCAGGCTTGGCGTGACCGTCGCATCGGCCGCAATCCGGCCATCCGCGCTTTGGCCGAAGAAGCTGCCGGCAATGGCAATCCGCGGCCGGAAACTGCCGCGCGCGACGAACAAATCGAACTTCTGCGATATCCGCGTGAGATAGGCCGAACGGATATCGCGGTTTTCCCGCAAGCCGAGGGCGACCGCTTCGACCAAGCTGAGCGGCACCGGCGAACCCACCGGCACTGGCCGGGACGGCGGCGAAACCGCCGCAGGGGCGGGCACAACCGGCGACGTTTCGATCCGTTGTGCGAAAACCGCCGAAAACGGAATCATCGCCCATGCCAGACCGGACGCCATAAGCGCCACGTTGCGGCCGGCGCCGTTCGAGGCAAGCCGCACCGGCCGCCTAGTCCGCACGAAGCGCCTCTATCGGCCGCAACCTTGCCGCCGCGAAGGCCGGATATAAGCCGAAGACAAGGCCGACAAGCACGGCCATGCCGGGGCCAAGCGGCAGCACGTCCAGCGCCAGGCTGAAGGTCCAGCCCGACGCCTGCGCGACGACGAAAGCGGCCAGCACGCCAAATATTGTGCCCCCCACGCCGCCCACCAGCGCAAGGACGCCGGCCTCGACAAGGAACATCGTCTGGAGGTCGCTTGGCGTGGCCCCGATGGCGGCGCGCAGGCCGATTTCGCGGCGGCGCTCCATGACGTTCATCAGCATGACGTTCATCACGCCGATCCCGCCGACCAGCAATGATATGCTGCCGATTGCCGTCAGCATGCGCGAATTGACCAGCTTTTGCTGGTTCATCGTCTCGATCACCTGGCGCGCGCTGCCAACCTGTATCGTCAATGCCGGGTCGGCCAGCATCGCACTCAACCGCTGGCCTGCTGCCTCAATATCCGCCCCCGGCCGAAGCCGGACCAGGGCAATATTCGGCCCCGAAGCCGGCAGCACGCGTCCTGAACAGGCAAGCGGGATCAGCAGGCTATTATTATAGTCGACACTGCTGAGCGGTTCGGGCTGCGTCTGCCCCAGCACCCCGACCACCGTGAAGATATAGTCCCCAATGCCGAGCTTCGCGCCCGGAACCACCTGCGCGCCCGGCGCGGACAATTGCGATGCGACATCGGCACCAGCGACCACCACGAGCGCGCAATCGTCGATCCGGCCGATCGCGCGGCCCCGCGCCAGCGGCAGTTCCAACAAGTCCGTCAAAGCCGGTGTGATGCCGGCGATCGCAATGTCCGCCTGGCGCATGCCCGCCACGATCGGCGCGCGGCCGGTTGCCAGCGGGGTCACGGTCAATATGTCGGGATCGCGTGGCGGCAATTGCTCCAGCACAGCACGATCGAACGCGGCCGTCGGCGTCGAACCGGTGGGCGACGATTGCAACTGCAACATGTCCGCGCCCATTCGGCGGAACAATTTCAACGTTTCCAACTGCGCGATATGGCCAATGTTGAGCATCGCGATGATCGACGCGGTTCCGATCAGGATACCCAGCAGGGCAAGCGCCGAACGCCGGCCCTGTACGCGCAGATTATCAAAGGCTTCCCGTACGGTTTCGCCGATATGGATACCGCGCACGGCCGATTGGGCGCCGATCATCACGGGCCGCCGATCGAACCGGTTCGACGAAAGGCATATCTGTCCGGCCAATCGCGCCGCATCGGCGGAACCAACCGTCCCGGCGCATCGCAGATCTCAAGAATGTCGCCCGACAGCAACACCGATCCCCTCCCCAGTGCACAGCGATTGCGCTTGTTCTGCACCCGATGCCCCTTTTAGGGGTTCATCGTATCTTTCACGAAGATGTGCCTGTTTTTCCGTAAGATACAATAGAAAACAGCAATATTATCGGATCAAATACCAGCGGCCTTGCACCACGATCCGCCATAACGGACCAAAATCACCCGGGCGCACCACCCGATCCGGCCCATATCAATCGAAGCGAGGACAGGCCGAAGAACCAATGATGTCAGAAATCAATCATCTTTGACTGACACCCCGTCTTTTGCCCCCGCTCTTTTTCGCGGCGCGGCCTTTGCCGGCACAGGGGCAGCCCCTTTTTCTTCCCATGGGGCAAGTTCACCGCGCTTGCGTGCAATGCTTTCGATGATCGGGCGCAGCAGTTCATCGACGATATCCACCGACCGCGCATAGGCCTTCGCGCCCTTGCGCATGAGCGGAAGCTGGCCCGGTTCGAAATGGGTGAAGGCCTGACGCAGCATCCGCCGGCTCGATCCGTTCCGCACCTCGGCCGCACGGTCGCGACACAAGGCGATCGCCGCACCCAGCGTCACCGCGCCGATGCTGCGCCAGGCCAGTACGGCTTCGTCGATGCTGAAACCGCGCGCAACGAGCACTTCGACAAAGCGTTCGGTGACGGCAAGTTCCCGTTCGATGCCGCCGCCGCCATCCATGACCTGCAAGATCAGATGCGGCTCACCCGCCAACGCGTCGCGCAGGCTGACGGCATATTCGATGATGTAATCGGACCAATGCTGTTCGCGATCCCCCGGCAAGGCGACAGCCGCAAGCTGGCGATCGATCGCCAGTTGCAACAGTTCGTCCCGATTGGCGACATATTGGTACAGGGTCGAGATGCCGACACCCAGATGCTCGGCAATGCGCTTCATGCCGAAACGATCGAGGCCCAGTTCAACCGCCGCATCGATCACCATATCGCGCGTCAGGCTGCGCGGACGCCCCACGCCGCCCTGCGATTTGGTCAGCCATTTGGCGCTCATAGTCTGTGTCATGACATCCAATTTATGAAAATATTTCGAAAATTGATTTAAGCGATCTTCACCACATTGTCGAGTCCAGCGGGGGCCGGCGGTTCGCACCCTCGGTGCGGCGGGCCTGCCCGCACCTGCTGCCGCACATCGCAAAAAGGGCCGGGGATCGCTCCCCAGCCCTTCTTTTTGGTCGATGGTGGTTTGGACTTAGAAGTCCATGCCGCCCATGCCGCCCATACCACCCATGCCACCGGGCATGCCGCCCATGGCCGGCTTGTCCTCGGGGGTATCCGAGATCGCCGCTTCGGTGGTGATCAGCAGGCCAGCGACCGAGGCCGCATCCTGCAGCGCCGTGCGAACGACCTTGGTCGGATCGATCACGCCGGCGACGACCAGGTTTTCGTACACGTCGGTCGACGCGTTGAAGCCCTTGGTTTCGTCATTTTCGCGCAGCAGGTTGCCCGAAACGACGGCACCGTCATGGCCCGCATTCTGGGCGATCTGACGCACCGGCGCCTGGATCGCCTTGCGGATGATGTCGATACCGCGGGTCTGATCGTCGTTCGCGCCCTTCAGCCCTTCGAGAGCCTTGGTGGCATAGAGCAGCGCCGTGCCGCCGCCGGGAACGATGCCTTCTTCGACAGCCGCGCGGGTTGCGTGCAGCGCATCGTCAACGCGGTCCTTGCGCTCCTTGACTTCGACTTCAGTCGCACCGCCAACCTTGATGACAGCAACGCCGCCAGCAAGCTTAGCGAGACGCTCCTGGAGCTTTTCGCGGTCATAGTCGGACGTGGTGTTCTCGATCTGACGACGGATCGCTTCGACGCGGCCCTTGATCGCTTCGGCTTCACCCGCACCATCGACGATGGTGGTGTTGTCCTTGTCGATCGTGACGCGCTTGGCGGTGCCGAGCATGCCGAGCGTGACGGTTTCAAGCTTGATGCCGAGATCTTCCGAAATCAGCTCGCCCTTGGTCAGGATCGCGATGTCTTCGAGCATCGCCTTGCGACGATCGCCGAAGCCCGGCGCCTTGACGGCCGCAACCTTCAGGCCGCCGCGCAGCTTGTTGACGACCAGGGTCGCCAGCGCTTCGCCTTCGATGTCTTCAGCGATGATGAGGAGCGGACGGCCGCTCTGCACCACGGCTTCAAGGATCGGCAGCATCGCCTGCAGGTTCGACAGCTTCTTTTCGTGGATCAGGATGTAGGGATCCTGAAGCTCGACGAGCATCTTTTCCGGGTTGGTGATGAAGTAAGGCGACAGGTAGCCGCGGTCGAACTGCATGCCTTCGACGACATCGAGTTCGAAATCGAGGCCCTTGGCTTCCTCGACGGTGATCACGCCTTCCTTGCCGACCTTTTCCATCGCTTCAGCGATCTTCTCGCCGACGACGGTGTCGCCATTGGCCGAGATGATGCCAACCTGGGCGATTTCGCTGGTGCCAGCGACGGGCTTGGAACGGCCCTTGAGGTCTTCGACGACCTTGCCGACGGCGAGGTCGATACCGCGCTTCAGATCCATCGGGTTCATGCCGGCGGCAACCGACTTCATGCCTTCGCGAACGATCGCCTGGGCGAGAACGGTCGCGGTGGTGGTGCCGTCACCGGCGAGGTCATTGGTCTTCGAGGCCACTTCGCGCACCATCTGGGCGCCCATGTTCTCGAACTTGTCCTTGAGCTCGATTTCCTTGGCGACGGTTACGCCGTCCTTGGTGATGCGCGGCGCGCCGAACGACTTGTCGATCACGACGTTGCGGCCCTTCGGGCCCAAGGTCACCTTCACCGCATCGGCAAGGATGTCCACACCACGCAGGATGCGCTCACGCGCGTCACGCGAAAACTTGACGTCTTTCGCTGCCATGTTCCTGTATCCTTAATCTTGATTGAGTTCGCGTGGACGCCGGGCGTTCACGCTAGAAAGCCTGATAGGTTTAGCCGACGATCCCGAGGATGTCGCTTTCCTTCATGATCAGCAGGTCTTCGCCGTTGATCTTGACTTCGGTGCCCGACCATTTGCCGAACAGGATGCGATCGCCGGCCTTGACGTCCAGCGGGGTCACCTTGCCGTCTTCAGCCTTCAGGCCAGCACCGGCGGCGACGACTTCGCCTTCCTGCGGCTTTTCCTTGGCGGTGTCGGGGATGATGATGCCGCCAGCCGTCTTTTCTTCAGCCTCTACGCGGCGAACCAGCACGCGATCGTGCAGCGGACGAAAACTCATTGCGCGTCACCCTTTCAAATCTTGCGTCCGCGCTACCCGCCTCCCCTGGATGGCGAACCGCGGCGCGCGGTGGGAACGATTAATCTGTTAGCACTCGATCGAAGCGAGTGCCAGCAGCCATATTGGGGCAGGCCATCTGCTGGTCAAGCACCCCGCGCACGAAAAAATTCGCCGCCATGCCGCGGTTCGTGCCCCGCTTGCGGCAATCGCCCCTTTCATGGCGGCCACGAACACGATAGCCCGTTGCTGTTTCAGCTTGGGGACGATGATGCGGTTGCTGCGCGGCTTCTGGAAAATACTCGTCGGCGTGAAGGACGCGCTGGTCCTCATCCTGTTGCTGCTGTTCTTCGGCGCGCTCTACGCGATGCTGTCCGTCGCCCCCAAGCCGACAACGGCGGGCACCGGCGCGCTGGTGCTCGATCTGAAAGGCGTGCTGGTCGAACAGCCGGCACAGGCCGACACGCTCGGCGCGCTTATCGGCGGCGGGCCGGCCGCGCGCGAATATCGTCTGCGCGATCTCGTCCGCGCGCTCAATGCGGCCGCGACGGACGGTTCGATCAAGGCGGTCGTGCTCGATCTCGACAGCTTTGCCGGCGGCGGACAGGCGACCATTGCGGCGGCCACCAAGGCAGTCGATCGCGTCCGCGCCGCGAACAAGCCCGTGCTGGCCTATGCCACCGGCTATACCGACGATGGCTATCAGTTGGCCGCCCATGCCAGCGAAGTCTGGCTCAACCCTTATGGCGCGGTGATGCTCGCCGGACCCGGCGGATCGCGGCTTTACTATAAGGGCCTGCTCGACAAGATCGGCGTCGAAGCCAAGGTCTATCGCGTCGGCGAGTTCAAATCGGCGGTCGAACCCTTCACCCGCACCGATCAGTCGCCCGAGGCGCGCGCCGCCAATCAGGCGCTGTCCGATTCCCTGTGGGCCACCTGGCGCACCGAAATCACCCGCGCCCGCCCGCGTGCACGCCTGGCCGATTATATCGCCGCCCCCGAACAGGCGATCGCCGCCGCCGGCGGCAACCTCGCCAAGGCGGCCCTCGATGCCGGGCTGGTCGACAAGGTGGGCGATCGCGTCGAATTTGGCCGCCGCGTCGCGCAGATCGCCGGCGAGGCAAACGACCGCGAAGCCGGCGACTATAAAGCGATCCCGCTCGATAGCTGGCTGGCCGCCAACCCCGAAGGATCGGGCGGCCAGATCGGCGTCGTAACCATCGCCGGCGAAATCGTCGATGGCGATGCCGCGCCGGGCCGCGCCGGCGGCAACACCATCGCCAGGCTGATCCTCGATGAACTCGCCAAGGATCGGATCAAGGCGCTTGTCATTCGCGTCGATTCCCCCGGCGGCTCCGTCACCGGGTCCGAACGGATTCGCGAAGCCATATTGGAAGCCAAGCGTAAGAAGCTGCCGGTGGTCGTGTCGATGGGCTCGCTTGCGGCCTCGGGCGGCTATTGGGTGTCCACGCCGGGCGACCTGATCTTTGCCGAGCCATCGACAATCACCGGATCGATCGGCGTGTTCGGCCTGCTCCCCAATTTCTCCGGCGCGCTCAACAAGGTCGGCCTCACCACCGATGGCGTGAAGACGACGCCACTGTCGGGCGAACCCGATCTGTATCGCGGCACATCGCCCGAATTTGATCGGCTGATGCAGGCCGGGATCGACGATATCTATCGCCGTTTCACCGGCCTCGTCGCGCAATCGCGCAAATTGCCCGTCGCCCGCGTCGATGAAATCGGCCAGGGCCGCGTCTGGGCCGGCAGCACCGCGGTTGACCTGCGCCTCGTCGACAAGATGGGCGGCATCGACGACGCCATTGCCGAAGCCGCGCGCCGCGCGAAGATCGATCCGGCCAAGGCCCGCCCGCTCTACATCGAACGCGGCCCCAGCTATTTCAGCCAGCTGCTGGCCGGCATGTTCCAGAGCGAGGAAGCCGCCAGCGAACCCAGCGACGCCTTCACCCGCATGGCCCGCCTTCCCGAACGCGAAATGCTGCGCGCCTTCGCCGATTTCCGCGCAATGGCCGCAGGGCCGGCAATCCAGGTCCGCTGCCTCGAATGCCCGGTGGGCGCGACCGCCCCGCCGCGCGCGTCGGCCGGACTGTGGGAGACGCTGGTGACGCGGTACGTGCTGGGGAAAGGGATTTAGGGGCGGATCGACGGCCAGACTGCCATTCTCACTCGACGGCCCTGTCTAATTGGGGCGAGACAGCGATACACATCGACCAACCTCCATGATTTTTTAAAATCACTAGGCATAACAAACATAATTTTTACATTTACACGCTAAATACAAGAGAAACCAATGCCTGAAGCCAATCCATCGATTGATTTTACAGAAATTAATTCGAGGATTATTATATCCATCGGCGCAACAGGTGGATCCGGAACAAGAGTTTTCGGAAAAATACTTCGTCATTCAGGCGTTTATATTGGTAAAAATGTTAATAATTCAGAAGATTCCACAGATCTTATATCAGCAATTTCAGAACTTGCAGTTAAAGGTGAAATTTTATTAAAACAACTCGGAAATATTAATCCTGATATAGAAGATATAAATATCTGGCATAAATCACTTAAAAGCCACTTCAAGCATCATTCTGGTGAGCGATATTGGGGGTGGAAGAATCCTCGTTCTATGTTTCTTCTTCCTTACAGTGTCGCGCTTTTTCCGGAAATGCGCTTCATCCACGTAATCAGGGATGGACGCGAGATGGCAACTTCCAGCAACAGCCGTCAGTATGATCTCCATGTGCCTGGCGGCTCTCAATCTTTCACGGATAAGGCTGCTTTTTGGGCACGCTCAAACATCGCAGTGGCTGAGTTCGGACGCCGGCACTTGGCAAACCGTTATATTCTGGTTCGTTATGAGGATCTTGTTCTAGACCCGATCAATGTTTCAAACACGTTGATTCAACAACTTGATCTTCCCAGCGCCATCGAAACCTTTCAGTCGGAAGAGCCGATAGCCCCGCGCCAGCGACGCTTTGATCTACTTTCCCAAGCGGAACGTGATTCCATTGAGCGCGCGGCCATGCCGGGGCTGATCGAGTTTGGTTATGTTGGCTGAGCGGTAGAGCCCGCGTTCCACCCCATGCCCCCCCCCCAATCACCGCCCGTAAGTCGGCAGCCCCAGCCGCCGCACAATCGCCAGCGCCCGCAGCGCGAAGCCCGCCGCCACACCGATGCCGGCCGCAACCGGCAGTGATGCGCCGAGCAGCGTCAACCCCACGAACAGCCCGGCGGCCAGTGCCGCCGCCGTCACATAGATTTCGGGGCGCAGCAGGATCGACGGTTCGCCCGCCAGCACATCGCGGATGATGCCGCCGCAACAGCCCGTCACCACCCCCATCATCGCGGCCGGCAGCGGCGGGATACCGTAAGCCAGCGCCTTCGACGCGCCATAGACGGCATAGGCCGCCAGCCCGATCGCATCGAACCAATCGAGCGCGCGCGGCCGCCACCAGTGCACCGGCGTCATCCAGACGAGCAACGCCACGATCAGGCAGGCCGCAAGCGCGGCGCTGTTCACCATCCAGAACACCGGCGCATTGATCAGCAGATCGCGCAGCGTGCCGCCGCCGACCCCCGTCGCCACCGCGAAGAAGGCGAACGTTACCAACGTCTGCTTGGCGCGTGCCGCCGCCAGCGCGCCCGACGCCGCGAACACCGCGATCCCGGCAATGTCGAGCCACTCGGGCGCCTGGGCAAGAATGGGGGATGCGATCGGCATGGCGGCTCCGGCAATGGCCAACGCCGCCCATGCGGCTGATGCCGACCGTTAGCCGACCGCAAGGATCGCCGTCGAGCCTTGATGGCGCCGCCCGTTCACCCGCGAAGCGACACCCATGTCGCCACCCCCGCCGCCAGCAGCCTGCCATCGCCATCATGCAGCGCGGTGCCCACCTGATGCTTGCGGCCCTCGCTTGCGATCGGCCAGCCCGTGACGATCAGTGGCGCGTGCGCCGGTATGGGGCACAGATGGGTCACGCCCAGCCGCCCCAGCACTGCCGGGCCGGACCGATCCTGCACCGCAAAATAGCCGGGGCAATCGAGCGCGGCCCAGATGAACTCCGAACGCAGCGCCCCGCTCGCGTCATACAGGCTGTCGTCCGGCGTCCACGCCGCCGCGACCTGCCCGGCCCCGGCGTCCAGCCGGCCGGTGAATATGCGCAGGCCATCGCCCGCAGCCCGTTCCGGCCCGCACACGAAACAGCCGGGGAAGATATGGTGGTCATGCCCGGAAAAGCGCGCCTCCGCTTCGATCGCGGCGGCCAGGGCCGGTGGCGGCGGCACATCCACCGCGACAGGCGCGGGCGCGGCAAACGCCACCACCTCTTCACCATCCACCAGCCGTACGGCCGCTGCGTCCCGTTCCACCGCCAGATCCCGCGCCAGCGGCGGCGGCCGGCGCAAGGTGACGACGCAATCCCGGCCGCCCAGTTCCTTCGCCAGCAGCCCGGCGACATAGCCGCCATTGCCGCTGGTGGGCGGACCGCGAAATCGGGGGTCAATCCGCAGGACATGATCGGTCATCGCAGCGCCTGTCTGATGCTCGAACGGGCCACCAGCCTACACTGTCGCGGCGAAATATGCTGCCTCAGCGGCGGATATAACGGAAATACCACACTTCATGGCCAATGCGCCGGGCTTTCGCCTCGTAGCGGGTTTCCGGCCAGTCATCGGGGCGGGTGAGGAAATCCTGCGGTGTTTGGGCCTGCCACTCGAAATCCGGGCTTTGGCCCATCACCATCATCCCCCAGCGGCAATAAACCGGGTGATCGGTTCCAAAGCGGAATTCACCGCCCGGCTTCATCTTCTGCGCGATCAGCGCGATCGGGCCGGCATTCATGAAGCGCCGCTTGGCGTGCCGCGCCTTGGGCCAGGGATCGGGATGCAACAGATAGGCACGGCTAAGCGACCCATCGGGCAGCCGTTCGAGCACGTCGAGCGCATCGCCCATGTGGATGCGCACATTATCGAGGCCGTTCTGTTCGATATGGCCGAGCGCGCCGACCACGCCGTTGAGAAAGGGTTCGCAGCCGATCAGCCCGTCGCCGGGCCGGATCATCGCCTGCCCCGCCAGATGTTCGCCCGCGCCAAAGCCGATTTCCAGCTGGAGCGGGCGATCATCGCCAAACAGCGTGCGGGAATCGATCGGCCCGGTTTCGGGCACCGCGACGCGGGGCAGCAAATCTTCGACAAGCGCGGCCTGCCCCTGGCGCAGCTTGTGCCCCTGGCGACGGCCGTAAAGGCGGCGGATGGTGGAAGGATCGTTCATATCGGCGTGCCCAATACCGATCCCTTCACCGCAACGCCACCCGGCCGTCGCCCGATGCGTTCGCTCAGGCGAGTGCTGCCTTGAGCTGTTCGACCAGATCGGTCTTTTCCCAGCTGAACAGATCGCCTTCCGCCTTGCGGCCGAAATGGCCATAGGCCGCCGTCGGCTGATAGATCGGCTTGTTCAGCTTCAGGTGGGTGCGGATGCCCTTCGGCGTCAGGCGCACCAGCTTCGGCAGGACCGCCTCGATCTTCGCTTCGTCGATCGTGCCCGTGCCATGCGTGTCGACATACAGCGACAGCGGCTCGGCCACGCCGATCGCGTAGGACAGCTGGATCGTGCACCGCTTGGCAAGCCCCGCCGCCACGACATTCTTGGCGAGGTAACGCGCGACATAGGCCGCCGAACGATCAACCTTGGTCGGATCCTTGCCCGAAAATGCGCCGCCGCCATGCGGGGCCGCACCGCCATAGGTGTCGACGATGATCTTGCGGCCGGTGAGGCCCGCGTCACCGTCCGGACCGCCGATTTCGAACAGGCCGGTCGGGTTGACGTAGATCGCTTCGTCGGCGGGCAGCCAGCCTTCGGGCAGCACGTCGGCGAACACGCCCTTCACATAATCGCGCAGCTTGGCCTGGCCGGCATCGTTGCTGAGTGCCGCGCTATGCTGGGTCGAAACCACCAGCGCAGTCGCGCGGACGGGCTTGCCGCCTTCATATTGCAGCGTCACCTGGCTCTTGGCGTCCGGCTCAAGGAAATCGACGACCTTGTTGTGACGGTCATGCGCCAGCCGTTCGAGGATGCGGTGCGAATAATAGAGCGTCGCGGGCAGCAGATCGGGGGTTTCATCGGTCGCATAACCGAACATGATGCCCTGATCGCCGGCGCCTTCGTCCTTGTTGCCGCTTTCATCCACGCCCATCGCGATATGGGCGGACTGGCCGTGCAGATGGCAGGCGAAATCGGCATATTGCCAGTGGAAGCCATGCTGTTCGTAACCGATGCGCTTCACCGTATCGCGCACCACGGCTTCGATTTCGGCCTGACTGGGCGTCACATCTTCGCGGCAGCGGACTTCGCCGGCGAGCACGATGCGCTGCGTGGTGACCAGCGTTTCACAGGCGACGCGCGCTTCGGGATCGCGCGACAGGAACAGGTCCACCACCGCGTCCGAAATCTGGTCCGCGACCTTGTCGGGGTGGCCTTCGGAGACCGACTCGGACGTGAAAAGATAGTCGCTGCGCATCGAACACAAGCCCTTTCGGAAGATGGACCGCCCCCAAATCGAAGCGGATATAAAGGATTCCTTATGTCCCTTAGCGCGCGACGCGGCGGCGCGCAATCGCGAGGATGATCAGCGCGCCGGCAAACAGGAATGGCAAAAGGTTGCCATGCCGCGCGAACAGCGTGGGTGGCTTGGGCTTGGGCAGGCGCGCATCGATGGCGCCGGCCGTCCGCCACGGCACACTGGCGACCACCCGTCCATGGGCGTCGATCACGGCCGAAATGCCGGTCGGCGTCGCCCGGATGATCGGCAGTCCTTCCTCGATCGCGCGCAACCGCGCCTGCGCCAGATGCTGCGGCGGCCCGGACGGCCCGAACCAGGCATCGTTCGATGGGTTGAAGATGAAATCCGGCCGGTTCGCCCGATCGATCACCTGCCCCGAAAAGATGATTTCATAGCATATCTGCACGCCGACCGCGCCGAAGCCCGGCAACATATAGCTTTTCGGCCCCGGTCCCGGCCAGAAATCAAGATCGCCGGGCACCAGCCGCGACAGGCCGATTACCGACAACAGCGATCGCAGCGGCAGATATTCGCCAAAGGGCACAAGATGCGCCTTGTCATACCGCGCAAGAATCTTGCCCCGGCCGTCCAGCGCAAACAGGCTGTTGCGCGC
Source organism: Sphingomonas sp. KC8 (assembly GCF_002151445.1). Classification (GTDB taxonomy): domain Bacteria; phylum Pseudomonadota; class Alphaproteobacteria; order Sphingomonadales; family Sphingomonadaceae; genus Sphingomonas_E. The sequence continues at coordinate 3,797,403 of NZ_CP016306.1, read as the reverse complement.
ACCGATGGCGTAATTGTCCTTACCCCATTCCAGCGCGGTGCCGCCGGTCAGCACGATATCGCGCGGCCCCAGTAATCCGGCGATGCGCGCCCGCGCCAGCCGGTCTTCGCGCCGGGCTTCCTCCAGATATTCAGGCACCGCCGCCTCGGGCCACAACAACAGGCGCGGTTCGGCCACCGGCTTGCCCGAAAGCCCTGCCAGCCGCGCGAAATTCTGCGCCTCGAACCCGGGCCGCCATTTATCCTGCTGGCCGATATTGGGCTGCACGACACGGATCAGCGGGCGTACCGCCTCGCCCGGCGCGGGCTTGCGCGGAAATACCAGTTGGCCAAGCACCGGCGCCGCCAGCGGGATCGCGACGAACAGCGCCGCGATCGCCCCGCCCCGCGGTCGTCCGAATTTCGCCCGCTTCAACGCGGGCAAACCCATCAATAACCCCGCCGCCAGCACGAACACGCCAGACAAGCCGTAACTGCCGATCACCGTCGCCAGTTTCGGCACGCCGGGCACGGGCAGCCACACCACCCCCAACGGATTCCAGGCAAAGCCGGTCAGCACGGTCGCGCGCAGCCATTCGGCGCCAATCCAGGCGGCAGCGAATATCAGCACATAAGCGACCGGCTGGCTTCTGCCCCAGCGCCATGCCGCGCCGGCCGCCATCGCGGGAAACACCGCAAGATACAGCGCCAGCACCGCAACCGCGATCCAGCCCAGCCATGCCGGCATCGCATCCTGATACTGAAAGGCGGTGGCGATCCAGTTGTTGCCCAGCGTGAAATGCCCGACCCCAAACCACCAGCCCGCAGCGAGTGCGGAGCGCAAGCCGGGCGCGTTCCGCACCAGCCCCATCCACAGCGCGAATGCGACCAGCGTCACCGGCCAAAAATCCAGTGGCGCAAAACCGGCGGCGGATACCCCGCCCAGCCCCAGCGCCACCAGCCAGCGCAGGCGCGGGCCGATCGTCATGTCCTTCAGCTTCATGCCCGCAGCGACCGCCCTTCATAGGTTTCGAACAAGCCAACAAATGCCGGCGGAACCGGGCAAGGGCGGCTGCCGAGCGTGCCAATATGCACCTGCACGGTTTCCCCCGCCGCGCGCAGATCGTCCGCGCCCTTGCCGTGAAACTCGAACGCGAAGGTCAGCGATGACGTGCCGACGCGGGCAAGCCTGATACACAGGTCCAGCTCTTCATCGAGATGCACCGACGCCTTATAATCGATCGCGGTGCGCGCAACCTTGAACTGCGCCAGCCCCTCGACCCCGGCCGGATCGGGAATGCCGACGGCGCGATAATATTCGGTGACCGCGATATCCAGATAATCGAGGAAGCGCGCATTGAAGACCACCGCCTGCGCATCGATCTCCGAATAACGGACGCGTTTGGGGTAGGAGAATCGAAAATCGGCGCGGGCCATGGCTTTCTCCGGTGCGAATGGCAGCGGGGCTAGATCAGCGCCGCGATCGACGCAAGCCGGCGCATGGGCAGTTCCGTTGCGGTCAAGTAACCATGTGGATTAGCCATTATGCGCCATGCGCGTGCATCGGCGGCCATGATAGTTTTCCTCCGTTCGACAGATAGCGGCCACGGTTCGCCATGATCGCAGGGCTATCGATCGCGTTCGTCGTCAGCGTTCATTTCACTGCACATTTCCAAAAATGGAGGGACTGCCATGACCATAAGCCTCACCCGGCGGCTTCTGCTTGCCGCCGCGCCCCTGTTGCTTGCGGTTTCGACACCGGCTGCCGCACAGGAATGGCCGTTCACCAGTGGCGATTTCTGGGATGTCGGAATGATCGATGTCAAGGATGGGGGCGACTTCCAATATGCCCAGCATTTGGCGACAAAGTGGAAAGACAGCCAGGAATTTGCCAAATCGAAAGGCTGGATCAAGGATTACATGATCCTCTACAACTATAATCCGCGCGAAGGGGAACCGGACATCTATCTGATCAGCGTGATGGACAGGTTGCCGACTGGTCCCGACAGCGACGCCCGCGCCAAGCAATTCGAAGCATGGTCGAAAGCCAGCGCCAAGATGTTGAGCGAGGAAAGCGGCAATCGCGCGCAATATCGCACGCTGATGGGCAGCATGTTGTTGCAGCAGGCCAAGATCAAATAAGCCGGTGGGGGCGTCCTGTCATCGGACGCCCCTTGCCGATTTGACTCCTCCCCCCTCCTCCCCGACAAGCGTCGCCCGGCGGATCCGCTGTTATCCGACTGCAGTTTCAGGTCAGGCGATGAACGACACGATCAAACTCCACGAAAGCTGGAAACAGCCGCTCGCGCCCGAATTTGCCAGCCCGCGCATGCAGGCGCTGAAGGCGTTCCTGATCGACGAGAAAGCGAACGGGAAACGCATCTTTCCCAAGGGCAACGAATATTTCCGGGCACTCGATCTGACCCCGCTGGATCGCGTGCGCGTCGTCATCCTGGGGCAAGACCCCTATCATGGCGAAGGGCAGGCGCACGGCCTGTGCTTCAGCGTGAAGCCCGGCGTGCGCCCGCCGCCCTCGCTGGTGAATATCTACAAGGAACTGGAAAGCGACCTCGGTATCGCGCGGCCGGGCCACGGATTCCTCGAACATTGGGCGCAACAGGGCGTATTGTTGCTCAACAGCGTATTGACCGTCGAAATGGCGCAGGCCGCTTCGCACCAGCGCAAGGGCTGGGAAGAATTTACCGACGCGATCATCCGCCTCGTCAACGATCGCGCGGAGCCGACCGTGTTCCTGCTGTGGGGCGCTTATGCCCAGCGCAAGGCCGCGTTCGTCGACGCCGGCCGCCATCTCATCCTGAAGGCCGCGCACCCGTCGCCCTTATCCGCGCATAACGGCTTTTTCGGCTGCCGCCATTTCTCGCAAACCAATGCATTCCTCGTCGAACGCGGGCTCGATCCGATCGATTGGACGTTACCGGCCACGGTGTAACACCATATTAACACACCAGCCATTTCCACCGTCCGGGATTCGGGTTATGCCCATGTCCTGGCAACCGTGTGGGGACCGGTCATGGGTCTGTTCGATTTCCTGTCCAAGCAACTGATCGACGTCATCGACTGGGTGGAAGAACCCGGCGAACTGGCCGAACGCGTGCCGATGGCCGATCGCGAAATCCAGAACGGCGCGCAGTTGACTGTGCGCGAAGGCCAGATCGCCGCCTTCTTCAACGAAGGCCAGATCGCCGACATGTTCGGCCCCGGCCTCTACACGCTCGAAACCTCGACGCTGCCGGTGCTCACCGCGCTGCGTAATTGGGACAAAGGGTTCAAATCGCCCTTCAAGTCCGACGTGGTGTTCTATTCGCAAAAGGAACAGATCAACCTCAAATGGGGGACGGCGCAGCCCGTCACGATCCGCGACAAGGAATTGGGGCCGATCCGCCTGCGCGCGTTCGGCAGCTATTCGTTCAAGGTCGATAAGGTCGCCGCCTTCACCTCGACGCTGGTCGGCACGCTCGAACGGGTGACGGTAACGGACATCGAATCGCAGCTTCGCGCCGCGATCGCCACCGCACTCGCCACCGGGCTTGGCGGCGGCAGCGTTGCCTTCCTCGATCTCGCCGCCAACCAGACGGCCCTGTCGCAGGCGTTGAAGGATGCGGTGAACCCGGCCTTTGCGCAATGGGGCCTCGCCCTCCAGTCCTTCTTCGTCGAAAGCCTGTCGCTACCCGATGAGGTGCAAAAGCATCTCGACAAGGCCAGTTCGATGCGGGTGCTGGGCGATCTGGATCGTTACGCCAAATTCCAGGCGGCCGAGGCGATCGAGGCGGCGGCGGCCAACCCCGGCGGCCTCGCCGGCCTTGGCGCGGGGGCTGGCGCCGGCATGGCGATCGGGCAGGCGATGCTCGGCGGGCTGGCACAGGGCGGCGGCGGATCGGCGGCCCCTACCCCGGCGGAAGATCCGTTCGCGCTGCTCGAAAAGCTCCACAAGCTGCTCACCATCGGCGCGATCAGCCAGGAGGAATTTGACGCGAAGAAGGCGGAACTGCTGGGCCGCATCCGCTAACCGGCGATGCTGATCACCAACTGCCCCAATTGCGGCGCGGAAGTCACCTTCCGGTCGCCCGCTCTGCCGATCAAGGTGTGCGATTACTGCCATACGGCGGTGATGCGCATCGAAGATGGCGTGCGCGACATGGGCAAGATCGCGGTGCTCCCCTACGATATCAGCCCGGTTCAGATCGGCACGCGGGGCCAGGTGGACGGCCAGAATTTCGATATTATCGGCCGGGTACGCTGGGGCTGGGGCGATGGATTCTGGAACGAATGGCTGATGCTGTTCGCCGATGGCGCGCATGGCTGGCTCGGCGAAGCGATGGGCGATTTCATGTACTTACGCGAACAGGATGTCGCGAAGTTGCGATCGAAACTGCTGCGCGGCCTTGTCGCCGGCGGCACGGCCTCCCCCGGCGATGAAGGGCAGGAACAGGGCGTCGTCTACAAGGTCGTCGATCAGCGCCAGGCTACCTGCGTCGGCAGCGAGGGCGAACTGCCCTTTACCGCACCGGCCAACTGGACGGTCTATAATGTCGATCTGCGTTCATCAGGCGGCGAATGCGCCAGCTTCCAGCGCGATGGCGATACATCCAGCGTCTATATCGGCCGCTATGTCACGCTGGCGGATGTGAAGGCCACCAATCTGCGCGCGATCGAAGGGTGGGCGATGCCCGCGTTCGCCTGACATGGCCGGCCCATGGGACCAGCCCGAACCGCAGCCCACGCCGGCGGCACCCCCGGCGCCACCGCCAGCCGCGCCCGGCAGCCCCGCGCCATCGACGCAAACGCTGTCCTGCCCCAGTTGCGGCGGCACGATCGCACTAAAGGCGGCAGGCTATACCGTCACCGTCGTCTGCCAATATTGCGGCAGCGTGCTGGACGTCGCCAATCCCGATGTCCGCATCATCCAGGAATATCATCAGGCCGCGGCAGACCTCGCCATCCCGCTGGGCACGCGCGGCACGATCGGCGGCATCGCGTGGGAAGCGATCGGCTATCTGCGCAAATCCGAAGATGGCTATCCGTGGGAGGAATATCTCCTCTTCAACCCCTATCATGGCTATCGCTGGCTGATCACCGACGGGCGCGGATGGAGCTTCGGGACGATGCTCACCCGCCTGCCGGCATCGCAGGTCGGCCAAGGGCTGCAACTCGGCGGGCAATCCTATCGCCACTTCGCCGATGGCCGTGCTCAGGTCGATTATGTGCTGGGCGAATTTTACTGGCGGGTGCGCGCGGGCGATAGCGTGCGCACCGCCGATTATGTCCGTCCCGGCTGGATGCTGTCGTGGGAGGGCACGCAGGCAGAGGATAGCTGGACGCTGTCCGAACTGCTCAAACCCGGCGATATCAAGCGCGAATTTGGCGCGGGGCTATCGGTCGGCCTGCTGTCCGATGCCCCGCCGATGCCGCACCAGCCATCGCCTTATGCCGGGATGCTGCGCCCCGCGCTCACCTTTTCGGCGATCGCCATCATCGCCTTGTTCGTGCTCGCAATCCTGTTCGGCGGCAGCGAACGCACGCTCAGCGAAACCGTGACGATCGCACCCGATCAACCCGGCCGGTCGGTTACGCTCGGGCCGCTCGTCCTCACCCGGAAATGGCAGGCGGTCACGATCGACGCACAGGCCCCCGCGCTCGATAATGCCTGGGTCGATCTGGATTATTCGCTGGTCAACCGCGCGACGCAGGAAAGCTTCGACGCTTATGGCCTGGCCGAACGCTATTCGGGCCGCGACAGCGATGGCAGCTGGACCGAAGGATCGCGCACCGCCGCGACCAAGCTCGCCATGCTGCCCGCCGGAACCTACGATCTGCTGGTCGATGCCGAAGCGCATAACTGGACCGGGCAGATGCGCGAAGTCGCGGTGCAGGTCACCGTCGGCCGGGGCGCGACGTTCTGGGGCAACCTCATCCTTGCCATGCTGCTGATCCTGTTTCCGGTCGGCCTGATGCTGTGGCGGCATTTCAAATTCGAACAGGCGCGGCTGGCCGAAAGCGACAGCGGTGGATAAGCCGATGGCGGATCGCATCGTCGGAACAGGGGGGCTGACATGATGGGCTGGCGGCTTTTCCTGTATGGCGCGTGGTGCCTCGGCATCGTCGGCAGTTTTCTGGCGGCGTCGGCCGTCGGCTATTCCCCCTTTGCGGACGGCGGGCGCTCGGCGCTGCGCGCGGCCGCCTACGGCCCCACCCACAAATAGGAGGCGAACCATGCTCACCAGCCTGCCCGTGCTGCTCAACAGCGTGATCTATGCCGGCATCGGCATCGTCACATTCGTGATCGGCTTCTTCATTCTCGATCTGCTCACCCCCGGCAAATTGTGGGAAGAAATCAACGACAAGCAGAACCGCGCCGTCGCCACCTTCGCCGGGCTGGTGGCGCTGGGCCTGTCGATCATCATCGCCGCTGCAATCCACGGATGACGGCTGCGCCCTTTCGTGACTGAACCGTCCGCATCACCCCGCGCCCGCCCGTCCGCCACCGTCGTCGCGCTGATCGCGTCGGCATTCGTCGTGGCCACCTGCGGGCTGGTGTACGAATTGCTCGCCGGCACCCTCGCCAGCTACCTGCTGGGCGACAGCGTCACCCAATTTTCCACCGTGATCGGCGCCTATCTGTTCGCGATGGGCATTGGCAGCTGGTGTTCGCGCTACGTGACCCGCGATGAACTGCGCCTGTTCGTCCGTGTCGAAATCCTGATCGCGCTGATCGGCGGCTGTTCGGCGGCGGCCTTGTTCATGCTGTTCCCGATGATCGATCATTTCCGCATCGCGCTTTATGGGCTGGTGCTGGTGATCGGTTTTCTCGTCGGCCTTGAAATCCCGCTGCTGCTGCGCATCCTGCGCACGGATTTCGAATTTCGCGATCTCGTCTCGACCGTGCTGACCTTCGATTATGTCGGCGCGCTGGCCGCATCCTTGCTGTTCCCGCTGATCCTGATGCCGCATCTCGGCATGATCCGCACTGGCTTCCTGTTCGGTTTCGCCAATGTCGGCGTGGCGCTCGCCTTGATGTGGCTGCTGCCCGCCCAAGCCCGGCTGGGGATGGAAAAAGCCGCCGGGATCGTCGTCGCCTTGCTGCTGGTCGCGGGCTTTGCCGGCGCGGAACGGTTGCAACGGCTGGCCGAAGTGGCGGCCTATGAAGAACCGGTGATCTACGCCGCCTCCACCCCGTTCCAGCGGATCGTGCTGACGCGTGGCGGCAATGATCTGCGGCTGTTCCTCAACGGCAACCTGCAATTTTCGTCGCGCGACGAATATCGCTATCACGAAGCGCTGGTGCATCCCGCTCTCGGCCGCGTCGTCCATCCGGCCAATGTGCTGATTCTGGGCGGCGGCGATGGCCTTGCCGCGCGCGAAGTGTTCCGCCACCCGAACGTCGAACGCGTCACCCTCGTCGATCTCGATCCCGAAATGACCCGGCTGTTCGCGCAAACCCCGATGCTCGCCCGGCTCAACAAGGGCGCGCTTTCCGATCCGCGTCTGCATGTCATCAACGCCGATGCGTTCCGCTGGGTGCGTGACGCGAAAGGCCGCTACGACGCGATCATCGTCGATTTCCCCGATCCCACCGATTTTTCGGTCGGCAAGCTCTACACCAAAACCTTCTATCAGCAGGTCCACCGCCTGCTCGCGCCCGATGGCATGATGGTCGTGCAATCCACCTCGCCGCTCGTCGCCCCCACCGCATTCTGGACGGTGGCGACCACGCTGGAAGCCGCCGGCTTCACCACCAAACCCTATCATGCCTATGTGCCCAGCTTCGGCGAATGGGGCTTCATCCTCGCCGCCCACCGTCCGATCGGCGATGATGCGCGCATCCCGCCCGGCGGCCGTTTTCTCACCGCCGTGGATGCGCCGCGCCTGTTCGATTTCCCGCCCGACATGGCCCGCCGGCCTGCAACCGTGAACCGGCTCGACAATCAGGCATTGGTCCGTGAATTCGCCGACGAATGGGGGTGCTATGAAGGGTGAGGGGCTCCCCAAACGCATCGTCACCCTGAACTTGTTTCAGGGCCCATCGTGCCACAGGGGGTGTCGGCGCGAGTGGAGAGATGGATGCTGAAACGCATTCAGCATGACGGTTGGATGGCCCATGCCTGATCGCCGCACCGTCATCGCCGGTCTTGCGGCTGGCGTCGCCGCCACCGGCGGCCTCGCCTGGGGTCTCCACGATCCCGCCACCCCCGGCACGCTTTCCGGGGCGGATATGGCGCGCGGCCACGCCTTACGCGACAATCGCTTCCCCGCCCCCACCATCACCGAACATACCGGCATCATCATCGCCGGCGGCGGCGTATCGGGCCTCGCCGCCGGCTGGGCGCTGGCGGAATCCGGCTTCGACGATTTCAGCCTGCTCGAACTGGAAGACCATACCGGCGGCAATGCCCGCTCCGGCCGCAGCGCCGTGTCCGCCTACCCCCTCGGCGCGCATTACCTGCCCGTCCCCAATCGCGAGGCGAAAGCCTTGCGGGCGATGCTGGCGAAACTCGGCATGATCGTCGGCGAGAAGGATGGCGCGCCCATCTATGATCCCTATCAGCTCTGCGCCGATCTTCAGGAAAGGCTATTCTATCAGGGTCGCTGGCAGGAAGGGCTGATCCCGCGGCGCGGGCTGGCCGATGCCGACCGCCGCGATCTCGACGCCTTCGCCGCCGCAATGGCCGCTTTCTCCGCGCGCACCGATGCCGATGGCCGCCCCGCCTTCGCCATCCCGATGGCCTATAGCGCGCGCGATGCCGATCTGCTGGCGCTCGACCGGATCGATTTCGCCAGTTGGATCAATCAGCAAGGCTGGCGATCGCCCGTCCTCCATGCCCATCTGCGCTATTGCATGCGCGACGATTATGGCTGCGAACCCGCCCATGTCTCCGCCTGGGCCGGGATCCATTATTTCGCCGGCCGGCGCGGCTGGGCGGCGGACGACAGCGGCGACAATGAACTCACCTGGCCCGAAGGCAATGGCCGGCTGGTCCACGCCATGGCCCGGCGTTTCGCCCCGCGCATCGCATCCGGCCGGATCGTCCACCGCATCGCCTGCGATGGTGACGGCGTGGTGGTCGACAGCTTCGATGTCGCGCGCAACGCCACCATCCGCACCCATGCCCGGGCCGCGATCGTCGCCGTCCCCCATTTCGTCGCCGCACGGATCGCACCGCAAGCAGCACCCGATGCCAAGGGCTTCGGCTACGCCCCGTGGGTCGTCGCCAATGTCACGGTCGATCGCCTGCCCGCCGGGCGCGGCGCGAAGCTGGCGTGGGATAATGTGTCGTGGACCAGCGAATCGCTTGGCTATGTCGTCGCCACCCATCAGGGGCCGGGCGCGCGCACGGCTGGCAGCGTGCTCACCTGGTATATGCCGCTGTCCCGCCTTGCCCCGGCCGATGCCCGCCGCCTGCTGGTCGATCGCCCGCTTGCCGAATGGCAGGCGATCGTGCGTGATGATCTGGTGGCGATGCACGCCGATCTGGGCGATGCGATCCGGTCGATCGACATCTGGCGCTGGGGCCATGCGATGATCCGCCCCATCCCCGGCTTTTTGTGGACTACCGCCCCGCGCGCCGCCGCTGCGGCCGCGCCGCCCTTCTTCCTGGCGCATAGTGACCTGTCCGGCCTGTCGCTGTTCGAAGAGGCGCATTATCGCGGCACCTTGGCCGCCGAAGGGGCGATGGCGCATCTCGGCCACGCCTTTACATCCATGCTATGACGGCGCCCATGTCTCCACCCCCGCCTTATGACGGCCGCCACCTGATCGCCGACCTTCACGGCTGTGCGCGGCTGGATGATGCCGCTTATATCGAACATGTCCTGCGCGATGCGGCCGATGCGGCGGGCGCCACCCTGCTCGACGTCCGGCTCCACGCCTTCGGGCCGGGACAAGGGGTGACCGGGGTCGCGCTGCTCGCCGAATCGCATATCTCGATCCACAGCTGGCCCGAGGCGGGATATGCCGCGATCGATTTCTTCCTGTGCGGCCGCGCCAATGATCTGGAAGCCGCGCTCGCCGTCGTCGTCGCCGGCCTCGATGCCCAGCGGATCGAACGGCAGACGATACGGCGGGGATACGGCGTCGGCGTTACCGCTTAATCGCGCACCAGCCGATCGCCAGTGATTCGCCGGTAAAAGCAGCTCGGCGCGCCGGTGTGGCAGGCGGGGCCGGCCGGTTCGGCGATGATCCAGATGGCGTCCTGATCGCAGTCCACCCGCATTTCGACCACCCTCAGCACATGGCCGCTGGTATCCCCCTTGCGCCACAATTGCTGGCGTGATCGCGACCAGAACACCGCGTCGCCGGTTTCGATCGTCTTCGCGATCGCCTCGGCATTCATATGCGCAACCATCAGCACGCCGCCCTTTCGGGCATCGGTGACGACGGCGGTGACAAGCCCGGCGGCATCGAATTTGGGGAGGAATTGACTGCCGGTTTCGCGATCCTGATCCATCATTTCGGCCTATCGCCCGTCCGCTTTTGGGGCAACCCGCAACATCCGCGTCACAAAGGGGCGACAAAGCCGATGCGCCTCCCTATATGGCCGGCATCCGATCACCCACGGGCGCAGGCGATGATCACCACAAATCCTTTCGACGACGACAAACTCCGCGAGGAGTGTGGCATTTTTGGCATCTGGGGGGCGGACACCGCCGCCGCGATGGTGGCTTTGGGCCTCCACGCGCTCCAGCATCGCGGGCAGGAGGCGGCCGGCATCGTCAGCTGGGATGGGCGCGCGTTCCATGCCCATCGCGCGATGGGCCATGTCGCCGGCAATTTCGACCGCGATGAAGTGATTCGCGGACTGCCCGGCAATGTCGCCTGCGGCCATGTCCGCTATTCGACGACCGGTGAAACCGCGCTGCGCAACGTGCAGCCACTGTTCGCCGAATTGTCGTCGGGCGGTTTTGCCGTCGCCCATAATGGCAATATTTCCAACGCGATGAAGCTGCGTCGCGAACTGGTTCGCCGGGGTTCGATCTTCCAGTCGACCAGCGATACCGAAACGATCATCCACCTCGTCGCGACGTCGACGTACCGGACGTTGCTCGATCGCTTCATCGATGCGCTGAAGCGCGTCGAAGGCGCCTACTCGCTGATCTGCATGACGCCGGAAGGCATGATCGCCTGCCGCGATCCGCTGGGCATCCGCCCGCTCGTCATGGGCCGTATCGGCGATGCGTATATCTTCGCTTCGGAAACCGTGGCGCTGGACGTGGTTGGCGCCACCTTCATCCGCCAGGTCGAACCCGGTGAAATCGTCATCGTGTCCGAACAGGGGATCAAGTCGCACCGGCCGTTCGCGCCCGTGTCGCCGCGTCCCTGCATCTTCGAACATGTTTATTTCTCCCGCCCCGATTCGATCGTCGACGGCACGTCGGTTTATGGCGTGCGCAAGCGGATCGGCGCGGAACTGGCGATCGAAAATCCGGTCGACGCGGATCTTGTCGTTCCCGTTCCCGATTCGGGCGTTCCGGCGGCGATCGGCTATGCCCAGCAATCGGGCATCCCGTTCGAACTGGGCATCATCCGCTCGCATTATGTCGGCCGCACCTTCATCCAGCCGGGTGATCAGGTCCGTCATCTGGGCGTAAAGCTGAAGCACAACGCCAACCGCGAACTGCTCGCCGGCAAGCGCATCGTGCTGATCGACGATTCGATCGTGCGCGGCACCACCAGCGTGAAGATCCTCCAGATGTTGCGCGATGCGGGGGCGGCGGAAGTGCATCTGCGCATCGCCAGCCCACCCACCCGGCACAGCTGCTTCTATGGCGTCGACACGCCCGAACGCGCAAAGCTCCTCGCCGCGCAGATGACGGTGGCGGAAATGGCCACCTATATCGGTGCTGACAGCCTTGCCTTCATTTCGGTCGACGGCCTGTACCGCGCATTGGGCGAAGACCTGCGCGAAGAAGGCAATCCGCAATATTGCGATGCGTGCTTCACCGGCGAATATCCGACCCACCTGACCGATCAGGATGAAGTCGCACCCGCCGATCAATTGTCGCTGCTTGCCGAACGGGTCGTTGCGTGACGGCTGGTTCGTTGGAAGGCAAGACCGCCCTCGTCACCGGCGCGTCGCGCGGCATTGGTGCCGCCACGGCAGAGGCGCTGGCAGCCGCCGGCGCGCACGTCATCCTGACCGCGCGCACGGCGGGCGGGCTGGAAGAAGTCGAAGGCCGGATCCATGCCGCCGGCGGCACCGCCACCATCGCCCCGCTCGATCTGACGGATAGCGACAGCATCACCCGGCTGGCCACGGCCGTGTCGGGCCGCTGGCCTGCGCTCGACATCCTCGTCCTCAATGCCGCGACCCTGGGCACACTCGGCCCGGTCCCCGCGATCGACGGCAAGGAATTTGGCAAGGTGCTGGCGCTCAATGTCATCGCCCAGCAGGCGATGCTCGCAGCATTCGATCCGATGCTGAAAGCCAGTTCGGGCGCACGGGTGATCGGCGTCACGTCCAGCGTCGGCCAGCGCGCGCGGGCTTATTGGGGTCCTTATGCGGCCTCCAAGGCGGCCATGGAATCGCTCCTGCTCACTTATGCCGACGAGGTTGAAAATCTCGGCGACATCCGTGTCGCCATCGTCGATCCGGGTGCGACCGCAACCAAGATGCGCGCCCGCGCCTTCCCCGGCGAGGATCCGAAGACGATCCAGCAGCCAGAAGCGGTGGCCGACGCGATCGTCGAACTGGTTCGCAAGGGTTATCCCACCGGCGCCCGGCAGCGGGTGGCCGCGATCCTGCCGACCAGCCACGCGGCGCTTTGATCGCTGGGGGGCGGCCATCGCGCCGCCCCTTTTTTGCGCTTCCGGGCCTAGCGGACGTTAAGCCCAAGCTCGCCCAACAGCTGCCCCGCTTGTTCGCGGGATATCGTCGCGCCACGAAACAGCGCCGCATCCATCAGCCGCAACCCGCCGATATCCGCGCCGCGCAGGTCCGCCCCTTCAAAGCGCGATCCGTGCATATTCGCGTCGCGCAGGCTGCACGCTTCAAACACCACGTCGCGGAAATCACATTTGCGGATATCCGCCTGGCTGAAATCCAGCCGCCGCAAGGTCAGCTTGCGGAACGAGTGCGATGGCAGCTTGGCGTTGATCAGCAGCGTTTCTTCGAACACCGCGTCCATGCACTTCGCATCGGTCAGGTCGGCGCCCGTCAGCTTGCAGCCGCGGAACACAGCCGCTGACAGCCCCGCGCGCCGGAACCCCGCATTGTTGAAATCGCTCGCGCTGAACACCGCTTCGCTCAGGTCCACGCCGACGAAATCGGCGAACGGCCCGCGGCAGCTGATCCACCTGGTCCCCTCCAGCCGCGCGCCGGTAAACTTGGTGCGGCGCATGTTGCAGCGCTCGAACGTCCAGCCGGTCAGGTTCAGGTCTGACAGGTCGGCCTCTTCCAGATCACAATCCACGATCTCGCTGGGCGATCCCGCTATGGAAAGTATCTCCACATCGGATCGCGACAGGGTTTTCGCGCGGATGGCGCGATCGGCGAACAGGTCTTCCATCATATCGTTCGGATAGCACCACCCACGGCTGCCCCCAATGGCCAGATGGCCGTTACAGCCCCGCCCGGAACGGCGTAAAATTGGTCGTTTCGTCGTAGATGTCCACGCCCTCGCGCCGTTTCAGGAACCCAACGACCAGATAGGTGACGGGGGTCAGCAGCACCTCCCAGCTCACCTTCAGCACCCATTGGGTGACGAGCACCTTGAACACCAGCGGGTGGGTCCACCCCTCTGCACCCCAGAAAGCCAGTGGATAGAATAGCAGGCTGTCGACCCCCTGCCCCACCACCGTCGATCCGATCGTGCGGGTCCAAAGGTGGCGGCCCTTGGTCCACACCTTCATGCGTGCAAGGACGTAGCTGTTGGCGAACTCCCCCGCCCAGAATGCCGTGATCGATGCGAACACGATGCGCGGCACCTGGCCGAACACCTGTTCATAGGCGGCCTGCCCACCCCAGGTTTCGGCCGGCGGCAGTTTCACCACCACCCACGACATGAACGCCATGAACAGCAAGGCGACCGTGCCCACCCAGATGCAGCGACGCGCACGGGCATAGCCATAGACTTCGGTCAGCACATCGCCCAGCACATAGCCAAGCGGGAAGAACAGGATGCCGGCACCGAACGGCCAGTCGCCAATCCCCGGCAGATCGACCACCGCAACCTTGCCCGCGCCCAGCACGTTCGACAGCAACATGATGGCGACGAAGCCCGCCATCATGAAATCGAAATAGCGCAGCGGCCGCGCGCCGAGCGCCCCCGCCTCGACCGTGATCGGCCGCCTTTGTTCCACCCCGTCCATGGGCAGCGAGACTATAGGGGGAGCGCCGGGATGCAAGCACCCAGAAACCAACTTCTTATTCGTCGCCCTGAACTTGTTTCAGGGTCCATCATGCAACAGGCGCCGTCAGCGGGCGTGGGGCGATGGCTTCTGAAACAAGTCCGGCATGGCGACGAAATGGGGGAGATCGTCTATTCGGAAACCTGCACCACCAGCTTCCCGATCGCGCCGCGCGAACCCATCTTGGCGATGGCGTCGCCGCCCTTGGCGAACGGATAGATGCCCGACACGACCGGGGTGATCTTGCCCTGCGCCCACAGGTCGAACAGCGTGGCGACATGCGCGCGGTTGGCCGCGACGTTGCGCG